>JAURZE010000025.1 GCA_030653545.1 Nitrospira sp.
GTGCCGGAGTTGGTTGCGGCGATCGACGAGTTCATTCGGCTCAATAACAAGAACCCCAAGCCGTTCGTGTGGACCAAAACCGTCGACGACATTCTGAAGAAGATCAAGCATTGTAAAGCCATGATTGAGACACCACACTAGAGAGAGTTGTCCTGTTGCAACTTGGCCAGCCTGGAGATGATCTGGGTGAGTCGCTCGGCCACTTTCGGCGGAGGCGCCCCAAAGTCCACCCCAAATTCAGAGCCCTTCACCCATTGCACAGTGGCGCGATCAACGAGCAACGGCTCCGGATCTCCCGGCACAAACATGTGCAGGGTGAGGACCATCCCGACAGAGACCGGTGCATTCCCCGTCATGTGGCTCCCGCTCAGCGATAGGTCATTGATGATTCCTTCACCGGCAATCCCGGTCCCCTGGTACCGGACCGGCACCGATCGCTCGAACCGTTGATGCTTTCGCGTGACCGGCTCGGCCATGCGATCTTTCTTCTCTTTCGCCCCCGCGGGCTGACCGAGCACGCCTCGAATGGTCGCGATTAATGCATCTACCTTCACTGGCTTGTGGAGGAATGCCGCTGCGCCATACTCCCTTGCCTTCTGTTCCGCCACCTCGGGGGCTCGCGCCGTCACTACAATAACCGGAATGGCCGACAGGAGCCGGTTATTCTTCAGACGCTCGAGGACGACAAACCCATCTCCCCCCGGCAGTCCAAGATCCAATAGAATGACGTCAGGCTGGTGTTTTCGGGCCTCGCTCAGGGCCTGAATCCCGTCAGCCGCCCATATCGGTTGATAGCGATGAGTGAGGAGCATCGAGCTGAGTAACGTCCAGCTCTCGAGCGCATCCTCGACGATAAGAATTTTTGCTTCCACGCGAGCTTCCTCCTGTGAGTCGTCTACTCCGTCATAACGGCGCGTGGAGACCACACCTCACGCATTCGTGGCAGTATGATCCGTCGCGGCCTGTTGACTGCTGGATTGAACCGAGACGGACTAGGAAAAGGGAGGCGGTCGAGAAGTCAGCGATACGACGGCAAAGTTATTGGGCGGTGTGAGCGGAACTGAATCGACGGCAGGCCGCTGATGCTTTGCGTGGCCCGAAAGTAGAATGAGATTTGCGACTTGGCCATCATGCAAGAGGAGTGCGGAGGTATCTTCAGAGGAGTTGACCTCCTCCCCATCCAACAAGGTCGGTTGATGCAGCGGCGAGGCGGAGGATTCTTCGCAGATGGCGATATCGAGCAAGTAGGGCACGACACAGAGGACGAGCAGGCACAATCCGAAGGACGTCAGCCTACCGCCTCGAGAAAATGATCGCCATCGCAGCATTGGGGCATTGTAGCAGGCAGTGCCGACATAAGATAAGGTTCATTGGGTCCTAGCCGTAATACTTACTCACGACCGAGTAGGCCGGTCGAAGTTCGACCTTGAGGCGGAGCAGGTAGGGCCGGTCACTCGCCGCCCGCACGATCTGAGAAAATCGAAGAGGGTGTACTGTACAATGATACCTTCTTCGATCAGACCTCGATCAATGACAGGAATCCAGACGAGCTATTACTCCGTAGGGGGTGATAAGATATTTAGATGATTGAATGGTTTAAACAAGGAGGTCGTGATGCAAGTGTTTGAACGTATCGGATTCATGGGACTGAGTATTGCGTTGGTGGGTGCACTCACTGGAATGCCGGTCTTTGCGGCAGATGCCCCAATCGAGGACGGGTCGAAGATCGTGATCTCGTCTCCGAAGGACGGGGACAAGGTCAGCGACAGCTTCGAGCTGAAGTATGAATTGACCAAGGGGTCCGAGGCCGCCCATGCCCACGTGTATTTGGACAATCAATATCAGAAGGGTTTCCCCGGATCGTTCAAGGGGTTGACCAAAGGCAAGCACCAGATCACCGTAACCGGCGCGAACAAGGATCACAAACTTGTCTCGGCTACCCAGACCATCACCGTCGAAGTGCAGTAACACTACAGTCAGCCAACATCACTGCCGCCAGGGCCTCTTTTATAAAAGGCCCTGGTGCGCGCCCATTCCTGATAGCCCTGTTCCTTCTCCCAGTTGACTCTTCTCTCGCCAGAACGTAGCTTTTCCCCGATTCAGCCGCATATAGCTTGTTCATGGGACAGAGAGTGGATATGGATTGGCTTTGGTTGATCGGGTTTCTCGTGCTGTTCGCGGCTTGTGGGGCTGCGTACTATGTGTGGCAGGTGGTCGCGGCGCACACTCGGGACGACTTCCGCGCGCAGCAGCCCATGCTCCGGGTCACCAATATGTCTGCGATGACCGCGGGGAGTATACTCACCCTCATTCCGCAGCTCGAAAATGTCGGGCGCGGGGTCGCGTACGATTGCGTCTTGCATCTCGGCGGGTGGGAGGGCAGCTTTTCGGTGAAGAAAGTCTATCCCCAGGGTCCGCGCTACCAGAAGCACGCGGCTTCGCTCGTGTTGGGGCCGGATACTCCGCTACGGGTGAAACCGCAGAGCCATGGCTATCTTCGATTGAGTTATCGGGATCGGTGGGGACTCAAGTATGATTGTTGGTACCCGGTCACTCAATCTCCCAACACGACACCGCCGCTCTACAATGTGCAGATCGATTTGGAGCATCCGGACGTCAACGAGCCGACTCCCTCGTTCTGGGAGATGCGGACACTCCTGCGAAATAGTACGCCTCCGGAGTGAGACTGTTCTCGGCGATGGTCCAGGAGTTGTGGGGGGCTCTCACTGAGAAGTTTAAACAGGAGCCAGCTGTGAAATCTTTCGCACTCGCGGGCATGACTGCCATCTACATGGTGTTGTCGGCCTGCGCCGGCATGCAGTCTATAGCGCCGCTTCCGACGGCGTCGTCCGTGGATCTCGCCCGCTATGCAGGAACATGGTACGAGATTGCGCGGCTGCCGATGTGGTTTCAACGGCATTGCGTCGATTCCAAAGCGATCTACACGAGTCGCTCTGACGGCGCGGTCGGGGTTCATAACGAATGTGTGACTGAGAGCGGCGGGCTCGACCAGATCGACGGTGTGGCGACGGTGGTCGATCCGAAGACCAACGCGCGGTTGACGGTGGTCTTTGACAACTTCTTTGCGCGATTGTTCGGCTCATCCCGCGAAGGAAACTATTGGATTATCGATCTCGATCCCGACTATCGCACCTCCGTGGTGGGCACGCCGGATCGGCGTTTTCTCTGGATTCTCTCGCGTACGCCTCACATAGATGATGCGACGTACCAACGGTTGGTCGAACGGGCCAGGCAGCTTGGCTTTCCCGTATCGGACCTGATTCTCGCCAAGCGCCCATTGTGAGCCGGTTTGTGCCTGCTTGACTCCGTCTTTTCGGGGAGCGATGCTGAAAGTGTCCCGGAGGTGTCGTATGAGACCGGGGTAGCCTTCTCACCGCTGTTCACGTATCCCTTCTTCTTGTCCGCTTCCATGCGCCCTGCTGGTTCCATACCCGCGAGGGCGTTTTTGTATCTCCCACCACTATCAAGGAGGTTGCACCATGAAGACCTCACGAATTGTTGTGGCCGCATCCGCGGTCCTGCTGTTGGCCATCTCGCCGGCTTTCGCCAATCCCGATATGCTGCCGAAGCATCCCGGCTATCCGATGGGTAACGCGATGGATCCAGTCAAAGGACAGTCTCTCGCGAACGACCCCGGTCAGACCAATGCGACGGGGGCAGCGTCGCTGGCGAACGCTGCGGTGTTCGATGACAGCCACTCCAAGCAGAGCTTATCGATCAATCACGATAATCAGCGGATTTTGGAGAAGCCCGGCGCCGGGGTGCTGCCCAGAGTACAGGGGCCCAACATCACGATTGAACCGCCGGTGAAAGAGGCGACGAAAGTGACCGCCACGCCGCAATAGGTGCGTGACGTCGCGTGGCCGGACTGTGGATGGCGCGCTATCTCGGTCCGGCCACGGCTATGCGGACTCCGTTGATCGAACGGGCCCCGGTGGCGTTCTTCTGAAAAAACCGGCTTGTTCTTCCCTCGTCGTCGCAGTAGGATGGCGCGGCTATTTCGTCGTGTTCTATTTATGTTGAGGAGGTATTGTTATGTCAGATCGTTCACTGGGCCTGCGCGGCGTGATCACATTGGTTGGACTGCTCCTTGGCGGCTGTGCGAGCGACGGCGCAATGGGAACATCGGGAACATCCGGGAGCGGGTCGTCTTCCGGTAGCGGTGCGACGTTCGGCACAACGAAGAACATCGACCGTATCGCCACCGGTTCGGTGGAAGACAACTTGGATGCCTGTATGGCACGCATTCCCAAAGATGCATCCGCCGGTCAGCGGATGTTGGCGGAGGAAAGCTGCCGCCGCGATCAAGCCAATCGCCGCTAGAACTTTGTGTTGTCGTAAGGCGGCGCGGGCAGGCGCGTCGCCTTACGGCAGGTCCCCGCCAGTCGTTCACCCTTCTCTCGCATTCTGAGTATGACCGTAGGGTCGGAAAGCTGCCGCTGTAGGCAGCCGCCCAAAGACGGGCTGTCGCACGTGCCTACACGAAACTGTGGATTCGATGAAAGATACGCACAGCAATAGTTGGCATTGAGCTTATGTAGCCTGACGGGTTGATCGGGCTTTCGTGCGCGGTTTCTTCGGCGCCTTGGTCGAACGGTTTGTCTTCGGGGCGACGGGTGGGGGCGAAACGTGTCGTTGCCGGATGGTGTTCGGTTTCATTGGGGTTTGAAGAATTCTCACAGAGGTTCCAAGATCTTCGATCAGCGCGCGCAAAGGCTCCGCAACCGACCAGGCCTGGGCAAAACATCCGCGTGGCTGATGCGGAGTCTCGGCATCAAAAATCTCGGAGACTTGTCCGAGACAGCCCTCGCCGAGATGAGCTTCGAGGCCATTCAAAAATCCTCTCGCTGCTGATCGTGATTTAGCATTCCGCCCGAAACTCTTGATCCAGGCCGTCACCAGCGGCCCGAGGAGAAACGGCCAGACCGTGCCTTGATGATAGGCGCTGTCTCGTTCCAGCACGCCTCCTTCATAACGGGGACGATAGCGCGGATCGTCCGGTGACAAGGTGCGAAGTCCGACCGGAGTGAGGAGTTGTTTCTTCACGAGCCGGAGAACGTGTTGCGCACGATCGCGCGGGACCAGGTCCTTGCCCAGGGAGATGGCGTAGAGTTGATTGGGCCTGAGGGAGGTGTCGTTGCCTTCCGGTCCGTCGATGACGTCATACAGGTAGCCGCCTTGTTCGTACCAGAAGCGCTGCTGAAATGTGGCTATGGCTCGTTGCCGGTCAGCCCGGCATTGATCGGCGTACGATGCCTCGCCGAACAGGCGGGCGAGGGTTTCTCCGACACGCAAGGCATGCACCCACAAGGCTTGAATCTCTACCGGTTTGCCATGCCGCGGCGTGACGACCCAGTCACCGATCTTGGCATCCATCCAGGTCAACTGGGTACCGGGAGCTCCCCCGGTGATCAAGCCGTCTTCGTCCATTCGAATCCCGTAACGTGTGCCGCGCCGATAGCCATCGAGAATCTGTTTAATGGCAGGCCAGGCCGTGTCGCGAACACGGGCGTCGTCCCGGGACGTAGCGAAGTAGCGATCAATGGCATGGATGAACCACAGTGAGGCGTCGATCGTATTGTACTCCGGCTGTTCGCCGGCGTCGGGAAAGCGATTCGGGATCATGCCTTCTGAGATATGGGCGGCGAACGCGGCGATGATCTGCCAGGCGACCTCCAATCGACCGGTCGCGAGGCAGAGTCCCGGCAACGAGATAAAGGTATCCCGCCCCCAGTCGGTGAACCAGGGATAGCCGGCGATCACCGTCTGCCGATCGCCTCGTTCGGACAGATAGGCGTCCGTGGCACGCCAGAGTGTGCCAGCCAGAAGATCGGCGGTCGGGGCAGCTTGCGTGAGCCGGGTCCGACGCGCCCGCTCACGCTTGGTGAGGGCAGGGACATCGAGCCCGTCGAAGGCTTCGCTGGTGAAGGTCAAGGTCTCGGTAGATCCCGGTGTGAGGTTGAACGTGAACTCTCCCGGCGACCACCAATCTTCTGCATGGTCGAGTCCGCGTTGTTGCTCGACGGAGAACTCAACCTGGCGATACCATTCTGGGGCATGGCGATACTCGCCGGAATGAAGCGCTCGTATAGGAGGGAGATCGGTATAGGGCTGCCAGGTGACGATCCCTGCTTCGAGCGAAGATTCCGTCAAAAGCCTTCCATTCTCGTGATGCGTCGCGTGGTAGTCGCGCCCGCTGAGCTTCGGCCTTACGCGGAGAATCGCTCGCTGCTTTTTCTTGCCAAGCAATCTCCAGCGAACGATGACGAGATCACGTCCATGGACCGTGAAGATCTCACGTTGGACTGTTGTGCTGCGGCACTCGAATGTCCAGGTTGGCCAGGGATCGGCAGTAAACCCTGTACAGAACTGATAGCCGGACGGATGGACAGCATCAGGATAGCAATTGGTGGAGAGCGGGAAGGATTGTCCGTCGAGATCGAGCCATTCTTCTATCTGATTCACCAGCACGAACCGTTCGCTCGGCGGCTTGCGCGCAGTCAATAAGAGCGCATGATATCGGCGAGTGTTGGCTCCCGCGACGGTGCCGGAGGAGAATCCTCCACGCCCATTCGTTTCGAGCCATTCGAGGCTGAGTGCGCGGTCCAGGTTCTGGCAATCTTGGGCGTTGATGTTCACAGCTGGCTCCTTGTTGTCAGCGCTCAGCTTCTTCATTCTCCCGACTGCTGGATCAATTTCGCGACCAATCCCGTCCATCCCGTCTGGTGGCTTGCGCCGATGCCGGCGCCGTTGTCGCCATGAAAATATTCATAGAAGGGCACGTGATTCTTCCAGTGCGGGTCGTCGTTGAATCGCGATGTTCCGCCGAACACCGGCCTTTTCCCGGAGGCATCTTCCAAGAAAATGTGGGTGAGCCGTCGGGACACTTCTGCCGCCACTTGCCAGAGTGTGGCCTGATGGCCGGAACCGGTCGGGTACTCCACCTTGTACTGATCGCCGAGGAAATAATGAAACTTCTGCAGCGATTCAATCAGGAGATAATTGACCGGGAACCAGATCGGTCCGCGCCAGTTGGAGTTACCGCCGAACAGTCCGGTGCTTGACTCAGCCGGCTCGTAGTCCACTCGGTGCTCATGACCCATCACGTGAAGAATATAGGGGTGGGCCTTGTGATAGCGCGAGAGCGCACGGATACCGTAGGGCGAGAGAAACTCCTCTTCGTTGAGCATGTAGCCGAGCACGGAACGTAATCGATCGCGGTTGACGAGCGAGAGAAAACGCCGGACGCCACCGTCATATGATTGAGTTTCGAGATGCTGCGCAAAGTCCGGCCGGTTTTCGATAAACCACTGCATGCGATGCTTGAAGCGCGGGAGGCTGTCGATCAATTCCGAGTCGAGCGTCTCGACTGCGAAGAGCGGAATCAGCCCGACCATGGAACGGACCTTCATGTGTCTCGTCTCACCGTTCGGCAGATGCAGCACGTCGTAAAAGAATCCGTCTTCACGATCCCAGAGTTCGATCTTTTCCCCGCCGATGTTGTTCATGGCCCGGCAGATATAGACAAAGTGTTCGAAGAATTTGCTGGCCACGTCTTCGTAGGCGCGGTTGTCCCGGGCGAGCTCCAAGGCCATGGTCAGCATGTTTAAGCAATACATGCCCATCCAGCTGGTGGCATCCGATTGCTCGATATGGCCGCCGGTCGGCAGCGGGGCGCTGCGATCGAATACGCCGATATTGTCGAGCCCCAGGAACCCGCCTTGGAAGATGTTCTTCCCGTCGGCATCTTTGCGATTGACCCACCAGGTGAAGTTCAGCAGCAGCTTGTGAAAGCAGCGCTCCAAGAAACGCCGGTCGCCGGCGCCGTGGCGTTTCTTGTCGATCTTGTAGACCCGCCAGGCAGCCCAGGCATGAACGGGTGGATTCACGTCGCCCAGGGCCCACTCGTAGGCCGGAATCTGTCCGTTGGGATGCATGTACCATTCACGCAACATCAGCACGAGTTGTTCTTTGGCAAAGGTCGGGTCGACGAGCGCGAGCGGGATGCAATGGAAGGCCAGATCCCACGCGGCATACCAGGGATACTCCCACTTGTCCGGCATCGAGATCACGTCGGCGTTGTAGAGATGTGTCCAGTCGGCGTTGCGGCCCCCGAGACGCGCGCGGGGAGGTTCTGGCATACCGGGGTCGCCTTTGAGCCAGCGATTGACCTCATAATGATAGAACTGTTTACTCCAGAGCAGACCGGCGAACGCCTGGCGCTGCACCTGGCGAGCATCCTCTGAGAGCGTGGCCGGCGCGAGGCTGTCGTAGAACTCATTGGCTTCTCGAAGGCGTGCGGTAAACACCGCATCGAATTCTTGCGCGGAGAATTCCGGAATCCGTTCTTCATTCGTGAATCGCAAGCGGATCGTTTTGGTCGTGCCGGGTTCCAGCCTACACGCATAGCGGGCGGCGGCCTTCGTGCCGACCTGATCCGGATTGACGGCATCTTTCTCTCCCGCCACCACATAGTCATGGAAGCCGTCTTTCACGTACTTGGCGCCATCTTGGTCGCCATAGAGACGCCGGGTATTCGTTTCGTTCTCCGTGAAAAGTAGCGTCGGCTGCCCCTCGCAGAGCAATCGTCGTTGGCCGTAGTGGTCGTGATTCGTCTCGATCACGCTCATGCGGTTGGCTGGCTCCCCCTGTCTCAGTCTCGGGCGCCGGATGTCCGATCCCCAAGACCAGGTGTTGCGAAACCATATTGTCGGCAGCACGGTGAGCTCTGCCGCTTCAGGGCCTCGATTGACGATCTGGATCCTGATGCAGAGATCTTCCGAGGTCGCCTTGGCATATTCCACGAATACGTCGAAGTAGCGATTGTCGTCAAAGACCCCGCTGTCGACCAGCTCAAATTCGGGGTCCTGGCGTTTTCTCAGGCGATTCTCTTCCACGAGCCGGGCATAGGGAAAAGCTGCCTGCGGATACTTGTAGAGGTATTTCATGTAGGAATGCGTCGGCGTGGAATCGAGATAGAAGTAGTACTCTTTGACGTCTTCACCGTGGTTGCCTTCATTGCCGGTGAGGCCGAAGAGGCGCTCCTTCAAAATGGGATCGTGTCCGTTCCAGAGGGCGACGGCGAAACAGATCATCTGGTGGCGATCGCAGATGCCGGCGAGCCCGTCCTCATTCCAGCGGTAGGCCCGTGATCTGGCCTGATCGTGCGGGAAGGCTTCCCACGCAGTGCCGTGCGGACTGTAGTCTTCGCGTACGGTGCCCCAGGCTCGTTCACTCAAATACGGGCCCCAGCGTTTCCAATGGCGTTGACGCTGGGCGTCTTCATCAAGGCGTTGCTGCTCAGCGAGGAGCGGGGGGGGGACGGGAGGAGGCTGACGAGGAGAGGCCATACGACTCCTTCGGTAGAAACGGTATGGAACTAGAGTCAGCCGGATCGGAAAAGTCTTACAGCAGCCTAGTCCTGGATGCCACTGGCCGTCAATCGAAGCCGGTACATGAATGCGATGATGGCTCAGGCGAGCGCGGGACGGCCAAGGGAGCGGAGGAAGCGGGTCCAGATGACCTGGTCGAGTTGCTGATGGGCGCGTATGGGAAGGCGGATAAATTCAACGCCGAACACATAGCCCCTCACCCAGCGAATCTTAGCGAGATCAATCGCCAGAGAGGGTGACTGATCAGGCATCAAGACATTGAGCCGCACATAGCTGCCGGAGAGGACGGTGCGATCGCACGAGATCGCGCAACCGGAGGCGGACAGGTCCGTCAACATGCCTTCGCCTACAAAAGGAGCCCCGCCAAATACGACGGGGTAGGTGACGGGAAAGCGATCGGTGGAGCGGGTCTGGAGAACGTGAGCCATGTGCTGCCCTGTGTGATCCACGACAGGGTAGCTGGTTGATGCATTGGAATACTACCCCTCAGAGGAGGGGCCAGGGAGCGCGCGCTGCCGGTTAGGGGGTCTTGTGAGCAGGCTCGACAGGGTTGGGCGCAGGTTGCTCGAGACGCTCGATGACGTCTTGCTTTAAACGCGTGGGTTCTTCGATCCGGTTATCGCGTTGAATGATCGTGAGTTCTTTCGCTTTCCGTTGGCTCAACTCGGCGATATCGCTTTCGTCGCGGATCAGGTGCGGGGTAAGGAAGACAAGGAGATTGAGTTTCTCGGTTTGCTTACTCTGAAACCGGAAGAGCCAACCTAGCCACGGAATGTCTCCGAAGAACGGCACCTTGCGTTCACTGAGGGTGATGTTGTCTCGAACGAGTCCTCCCACCACGATGGTTTGGTTGTCTCTCGCGATGGTGGTGGTTTCCATCGAGCGCTTGGTGGTGGTAGGGCCGACCGGGATGGATGCCGTGCCTGACCCGATCGTCTGGGCCACGTTCTCGGCGATGGCGGTGATTTCCTGCTTGAGCTCCAGGCGGATCAGATCATCTTCCAGCACTTGCGGGGTCAATTCCAGTGTGACGCCGACGTCTTTCCGCTCGATGGTCACCAACGTACCCCCGGTGATGCCCTGAGCCTGTCCGGTCGGGAAAGGACGATTTTCACCGACGACGATTTTGGCCTTCTGGTTATCGGCGGCTAAGACCTGAGGCGTCGAAAGAATGTTTGTGTCGGTGAGGCTCATCAGGAGATTCAGAAACGCCCGGATGTTGACGGTGTTGAGAACGGTAACGGAGCCACCTGAGGCCACGCCGCTGATGGTTTGGGCGATGGCCGCCAGGTCTTCGGGGGCGCGATTGAGCCCTGCGATCCCTTGCACAGCACCTGATTTGCCGGCGCCGAGGACCTGCAAGGGATCGGTCCCGATCTGCCGGAGACGATCGACCTGCACTTCCAGGATTACGGCCTCAACAAAGACCTGTTTCCTGCGGGTGTCCAAATCGCGAATGACCGATTGGATCCGGCTATAGGCCGATTTTGTGGCACTGACTACGATGGAATTGGTGGCTTTGTCGGCGAATACTTGCACGGGAGCTTCGAATTCTGTCAGGGGACGCAGGGGTGGCCTGGCACCGGGGGCTGTTTGCGCGACCGTTTGGGAGCGAGCGACGAGGTTGGTCAGGACCGCCGCCAGGTCGGTCGCATTCGCATGTTTGAGTTTGTACACATACACACCCCGTTCAGGAGGGAGTTCTCCCATCGGCACAATCTGATAGACGCTGCCTTTGGGAACGACGGCAATCCGGCTGACTTCCAGTGCGGCCACAAACATGCTGTAGGCCTGGTCCGGCGTGACTTTGGTGGGCGAGAACACGGAGATCTTTCCGCCCAGCTTCTTGATCGCCTCATCGAGGACGAAATTCTTGCCGGTCAATTCACTGATGAAGCGAACAAATACAGGAATCTCGACTTCGTTGAAGTCGAGGGTGATTTTATTGGAAGCAGACGCGGCGGTTTCCGCATGGCTTACCGGGGGAAGCGGCCAAGCAGAGAGGACCACTGCCACCACAAGCCAAGCATATTTTGAGGGAATGCGCCGGCGCGCATTCGGCAATCGGTCGGTCAGCACGCAGCCTCAATAAGATAGTGAGTCGATGGAATGGAGGATCCCTTTGACATGCAAGCTATCACACGAAGGCGGGTGAGACAACCGGAGCGGGTGTTTTGAGAGTCGAGCCCCTCGGTAAAATTGAGGGTTGCATGGTGCAATGATCTCCGGCCCTGCGAGGGAATCTCTTGTGCGGCTCGTGATGTGAGGAGCGTAAACCTCAGTGAGGCCCGCTTTCTCCGTCGGTGAAGGTGGCCGGCACCATAGGGGCTTTCATTCCATTGCGAAACTCATCCGGCTGATGTTCAGGGTTCATCCTTGTGGGTGAGGGGCAAAGTTTCCCGCGTGCCGCGCTCATGGCCAACGATTTCCCGAAATTTTCAGCCACGGCATGTTTGAGCAAGAGCCAGAGATCATCATCGAGGTCGTTGTATCCTTCGATGAGTGTAAGGAGTTCAGCTAAGGGATGGCGGCCTTGAGCCAGTGTGGTGACATCGGGGTGGAGTTCAGGGCCGGCGTGGTCGTGAATAGCTTCACGCAAGGCGCGTGATTTTGCTTGGCATTCGCTGAGGGGCGCGAAGTCCGGTTGGTCGCGATGCACGAGTGACAGCAGTCGATCGAGTACGGTCAACGCTCGCATGCGCGCTTTCTCCTGTTGCGCGCGTTTGCGTTGGGCTTCTGCGGCCACTTGCAGCAGGGCCTCAAGTTCCTTCATCGACCCGATTTCTTCTGCGGCGGCGTTCGAGGTTTCCGACATCATTCCGACGAGTTCGATTGCCCGGGCCCTGAGGTCGGTGAAGTTCCGGCGAGAGGCGGTGATCTCTTCGATTAAACTCTCGGACGGGAGCACGCCGGTGGTCCTGACTTGCTCGGCCACTTCCGAGAGCCGTTGCCCCAGTTGCTCAAAGTTTTTTGTGACGAGAGAAAAATCCTGCAGGAGATCGGTGTGTGATGTGTCCATGGACATCCTCCCTCGGGTAAATGGTCAATCAGGTAAGACGCTGCGCTGTTCGGCATTCCTCATGTCGGAGTCCACGCGTACCAGCGCGGACTGACGGGATTACCTGATCATAGTCGTGCCGAAGAGCCAAGAATTGCGAACCAAGTGTCCGAATAAGAACAACGGAGGGATCAAATGGGAGATTGAGCCAATCGGCTGAGTGACTCAATCTGTTGGAGCGATCAGACATGCATGTGTGCCATGTGAAGGTGAAGTGCACACGACTATCCATGATGAAGCCGAGCCATCATTGTCTATATGCGCCGGTCAGTCAATACATCTCTTTGATTATTATGGCTCTATCGTACATTCCCAAACGACCCTAGATATGAAATGCATCGAGTTTGGAGCGGATATGAGTTCGTTCCCGTTTCAGGAGAGAGCGTCTACCGCGATTAGTAGGGGAGGTGAATGAGTGAGAGGGGTCATTCGGGCAATCAGGGTAAACCTCCACGAACGAGTGGCACGAAACCTGCGATCTCGTGCTCGCAAGAAAACTCATGACCAGATGGTGTCCGTCGATGGAATGCGCTCATGGAATGCCTGGAATCACCCGATAGATAGAGGAACGTGGGAAATACGAAGGCATAAATCATGGACTCTCAGCGGCTTCAAACAAAAGTTCAGGCGTTTGCCCATCGGCTTCTTGAGGAAGCCAATGGCGACCCTGTTCGAGCGCTCGGACTTTTGGTCCTGGTGCTGGAAGATTCTGAGCTTGAGTCGGCAGATCATGCCCATCGGCTGGTTGCGGAAGTTCGTAAGGTTCTCCTTCCTCAAGACTTTTCCGAAGTCGGTCAGCCGGTTCAGCACCTTGCCGGACCTCCATCCTGGGAAGGCGTTCAGCACTGTCTGCGTTGCGGAAAAGTATTGTGTAAGAGCACAACGGATCAAGAAGGCGGGACGACCTATCCGTCCGGATACGTTTATGAGGTAGGTCCGAGATTTACCATAGAGGATTGTGACGATTTCGAGCCCTGCCAGTAAGGCGTAGAGTTACCCGCCCCTCACCATTGCCACGACCCTGCCGATATTGTAGGACGGTCGGATGCCGTCCTGCCAGACTTGGGTTAGGCCGCCTCATCCTTCGCGTTGGGTTCGGCTCCACGCTGGTCCTTTACAAACACGCTTCCCTTGTGGGCTTTTGCGAGTTTTTTCAGCTCGGAGGCAATCTTGCTGACATCGCCGGGGTGATCGATCGCGCGGTGGCTGTTTGTCACGACCGCAATCGATAAGCTCATCATGGGAAATTGTTCGTGATTCCCTTTCCGGTCGACGGAATCGATGTAGCCTTGCAGCCGGTCGTCGCGATCGTAAAAATCAGGAATCACCAGGTCAAACCGTTTAATCACGGTTTCACAAATCGCGTCGATATGATCGGGGTGGCTCATAAAGACAAAGTCATCACCGCCCACATGGCCGACGAACCCTTCTACTCCGGCAAGCTCACCGACGACCGTCGTGAGAATGCGACAGGCCACTACCAGCACCTCATCACCACGGCCGTATCCATACCGGTCATTGAACGACTTGAAATTGTCGACATCAAGGTACGCCAATGCGAAGGGATTCCCGCTCTCAATGCGGGCGGTCGTTTCGAACAGGATGCTGGTGTTGCCGGGAAGCCGGGTGAGCGGATTGGCGTCCAGTGACCGGGTCAGCCGGCTCAAGCAGAGGCGCACCCGATGGACGATTTCGTCCGGGCGATAGGGGAGGCAGACATAGTCATCGACGTCGACGCTGCCCCAGTCGACATCATTGAGGCGGATGTCGCGAATCAGCACGATCAACGGCAGTCGTCCGAGAAAGGGATCGTTCTTCAGATGCCTGGTGAGAGATTCTACCGACCGGCCGCTCGTCCCCTCAGCTGCCAGGATGACATGGGGGGGATTGTGTACAAGCTCGTGCAACGCGATGGTAGTCAGATCTCCGCCAACCACCTGAAAGCCGGCTTTCGTGAGGAGGCCGGAAAGGATGGCAATTTCGCCAGGATCGTTGTGAAGAATCAGGACACGCTGGGCGGCAGTAGACTTCGTCATAGATAGTCGTCGATCGCAAGGAATTCTTCTGAGGCTCTGGAGACGCACCCTGCCAGCGATTCCGTATCGAGCCCAACCAAATCCCATGCCTGCCTGGAGAGGGGCGGAACCCATTCGTCGCCGGGGTTTCCGCAGGCCATGCCTTTGACAAGCACATCCGCGACGTGCACGACGGCTGTTTGCAGCTGGGCATCCTGTGCCGCTCCCGGTTGGTGGTGGAAGAGAATCGGTTCTCGGAGCGTGGCCGGCAGGTGCCATGCGTTGGCCAGCCAGCCGCCGACATCGGCGTGAGACACCTCGTACAGATCCTGTTCGACGTGCATCATCGGGCGATCGCCGGATGGATTGGCGGCCCTAATCTTTTTCCCCACATCCGGCCATTTCACATACAGAATGACTTTGCCGATGTCATGAAGCAATCCCGCGACAAAGACTTCTTCGACATTTTTCATCTCCAACCGTTTACCCAGGAGTTGCGCGGTAATCGCGACACCCAATGAATGCCGCCAGAGCTGACCAAGTCCGGCATCTTTCATGATGTCATGCGCAGTCGCACAGAGGGTCAACCCTTTGACAACGTTCAGCCCCAACACGACGACGGCGTGGGGAACCGACGCGATGCGAGAGGGGAATCCGTAAAAGGGTGAATTGGCCAGTCGCAATACCTTTGCCGCGAGGACCTGATCTTTCTCGATCAAGGAGCCGATCTCTTCTGCGGACACGTTCGGCCGTCCGATCATGGAGGCGAGCTTTTGCACCACGTGCGGCAAAGTCGGCAAGTCACCAAGTTGCTCAATGCGGTTTCGAAAGTCGGTCGCCGCTGATGGACTCATGACGCAGAGGCCCCTTTCTCGAGATCGGCGGTTCCATGGGTACTGTGAAGATGTTCTCGCAGAGCTGTGAGAATGGTCTGTTGAAGCGGGTCCTGGCATACGTGTCGAAATCGATGCTCCAACTCGACTTCCAACTCAGCTAGCGTTTTGCCTCCGGCCGATCCAGCCTCGCCCTCAACAAAGACGGACGGAAGGTCCAGCTTCTTAAACCGTGCGATCATCACGTCATCCAGGACCGCCCCTTCAGCAACCACAGGTAATCCGGCTGAGTTGGTGACCGGCTTCGCGAGGACCATTCCCGGCAACAGTTCGGTCAATATCACTCGTTTCATCAGAAGATTCTCCGCGTCCCTGCATCGTCAAAACACTCCTGTCCTTCCAGGGCAAGGAAGCAAGAGAGAGGAGTGAGACACATCCACTCCGTGCCTCTCTTATCGGAGCTTTTGCTCCATTTCTGAAGGTTTGCGCTGCTTCTGTTCTATTGACACTTGGGTGGAGACGACGTGAGGACGACACTCAGCGCATGATTTGATGATGGATCAGGTGTGGGGTAGTCACAGTGACCGGTCTTAGCAGAATTCCGCAGTTCCGTTCAAAAATGGTAAGTCGATCGAGAGCCGTCGATGGAGAGGTTTGGCAAGTTGTCAGTAATTCAACGGGTTGCACATAGGGCCTTAGGGCGTAGAGAGGGCACCTAGCTTGCAGTCTCGTGGGCGGTTTGACCCTTATATGCGGAATGATCACCGAGTATCTACGATTGGTACAAATCAGCCATCGGTGCGGCTTATAACCTTGTTGTGATCTGCTAGAGTTACTATCGTGCGTGCTGATAAGAAAACTCCACTCAAAGCCGACAAGAAGATTGCGTCCCGTAGTCACAAGCGGGGCGTGATCGGGTATAGCAAGAAGTCCGCTCTTCTCGAAGACGCCATTACCCAAATGAACGCGGGGAAGTATGGGCGGTCGTCAGCCGCGCTGAAAGAATTGCTGGCGCTCGATCCGGCGAATATGGAGGCGCGCCGGCTGTTCGCCACGCTTCATCTTCGATTGGGGAGCCTGCTCCCGGCGAGGCAGGCCTTCGAATCACTGGCGAACGAGGCGCTTGAACGGCAAGACTACTGGCTTGCTGAATCGTTACTCCGCGAGTATCTCGCAGCCGGTCCCCGGTGTGTGCCATTCATTGAAAAACTGGGGTCGGTATACCAGGAAAAGGGAGATGCGCTCGCCGCGTCCGAAGAGTTTGCCAAGGCCATCGACATTCTTATCGAAGATCCGGACCCTGACCGTCCTGCCTTACCTACTGAGCTGTATGCCAAGATTCGGGAGCTAGCCCCGGCTAGTTCTCCTGCATTCCGTCTCGCATCACTCTTCGACGCGCAGACAGGAGAGTTAATTGCTCGCGCGGCGGTTGCGCCGAGCTCGAATCCTGAGGAGGTGCTAGCCCCGCCTGTGACGATGGAACCATCGGAGTCCACAACATCGAATCAATCGACCGCGATGTCTGATCCGGTTTCCGGCGTCATGCCGTGGGATGATCTCCCAGCGGGTACTTCGGTATTGCCAGCCCAGAGCTTCCAGCCTGAGAGCCCAGATCAGGTCGCTTCATCGACAGCTGAGTTGCCCGCAGCATCGGAGGCTTCTTCACTTGCGGACGAGTCATTCGCTCTGCGGGACGGTTTCATTGATGAGGTTCCGGCAGAGCTGAGCGTCAGTCCATCTTCCCAAGGTTCGAGCAGTGACAGTTCAGCCCCGATTGCCCATCAAGGCGCAGCGTCCACCGGATTTTCGCGCACGCATGAGGAGATGCCTGCTACGACTACTGCGTCGCCGGGTTCGGAGTGGGGCGCGGCTTCTCTCCCGATATCGCAAGCTTCATGGAACACGGATTCGAATGAGGCAACGAGCGTGGCTGATGCGGTGCAGCCTCCTCAATCGGATGTGTCCATTACGTTGCCGAGTCCTACCTCGGATGCTTTTCTCGCTCCTCTGCCCTGGGAGCAGGTTCAGGAAGCCACGGTTGCGATTTCTCAACCGGACGGGGAATCCCTCTCGGCGGGTTTCCAGGGGGTAGAGTCCGCCTCCTCGGTCTCACCGGAAATCGCACCAATCGAGGTCGGGTCTTCTGATGAGTCAGGGGAGAAGCAAAAAGAAGAGTCTTCACTACTGGCTGGGACGGGGACAACCCTCTCGTTAGCCACAACAGAAGAATGCTCACCGGATGTGGCTTGGTCGGCACCGGATGTGGTGGCTACTGAGCCGTCAAGTTCTTACTCGCCTTCACCAGAGCCATCGCAGACGATTTCTGCCTCGGGGGAACCGCAGTCAGATGTGCTGGCTGAATCTGTGCCGTTGCCCATGCCATGGGAACAGATACAGGAATCGCCGGTCAGTATTGAGGGGTTCACTCAGGAGTCCATCGCTCTGGCCGGAACGACACCGGATCCACTCTCGACTCAACTCCAGGAAGCTGTTCCTCCTGTAGTCGGCGATCAGGTTATATCTGCGGCTATCGCGAGTTCTCCCGAGCCTGGCGGTCTGGAGTCGCGCGACGCGTCCTTCCTGCTGGACGATGTGCGGTCTTCGCCGGAGAGTCTCGCTGCTTACGAGCCGAGCCCGAAGACGAAGATCGGTGAGTTTTCGTGGGCCTCAATTTTCAATAGTGCTTGGAAGTTTGGCTCGTCGTCTCCGGCCCCGCACGATTCCCTCCAGCATTCTTCGCCGGTTGAACCGCCTGAGGTTGCAGAATCGGCCATATCCCAAGAGGCCGTGGGTACTCCTGTCCTGCACGAGGAACAGACGCCAGCTGTCTCCCCGGGTGCGATGTCGGAATCGATGCCGTTGTCTGGGGATCAGATTCAGGATGCGCCGACTACGATCCCGTTCACTGATAGTGCCCTGAGCACATCAGGGGAGTTTCTGGAGGAGTGTACTGTTGCGGCCGTCGAGCTTCCCGAAGAAGTCGTCGCTCTGGAAGTGCCAGCGGTGGTTCCGGTCATTCAGGATGAACAAGCGGATGTGGTCGCCTCCGAGGAGACGTCAGAAGTAATGCCAGCGTCTGCCAGCTTGGCAGAGCCGGCGGTCTCGTCCATGCCTTGGGATCAGGCCGAGGATACACCTGCACCGATTTCATCCGTTGACAGTGCCATGGGTTTAGCCGTGGAGCCGCTGGTGGAGTCACCAGCGATGCCGGTTGAGTCCATTAGCATGCTTGACGACGCAGCCGTTTACGATGCTCCGCAAGTCGTGCCTCCAGTCGAAGCGCCAGCAGTATCGACAGCTGTTGTGATCGAGGAATCTCGGTCTCTCGAGGTTGTTCAAGTTGAGTCGGCAGAGGTTGCGTTTCGCTTCAAGGATTCCAATCGCGCCGGAGCGGAGCCGACGGCAATCAGTGAGAGTCTCCAGGCACAACCTCAGGCGTTACCAGATGAAAAGCTGATCGACTCACAACCAGCTGCGAGTTCGTCACTGGCCGATGACCGTTTACCGGTTCATTCCGAGGAGTTTCGAATCGTTTCACCAGCAGAACCTTCGCCTGTCGTCCAGGAGTTGGTCAAGCCGGACGCGCCGGTTTCGAGTGCAGCGCCGGCTCTTGCACCCGCGCCCTCTCCGGAATCGGTTCCGCCAGTGTTGCCGCATGAGTTGTTACCGGTACTCCAGACGTTGGTTGACCAACTGTCAGTGGTGACTAAAACCATTCCCGCGATCTCTGCAGAGACGAAATCCTCTGAGGTTGTCTCGCGCGACCAGGAGGTTGTTCCAGAGGCCGCATCCTTACGAGAGCCATCAAAGGCGCCAAGTTCAGCGGAGCTTGCGGCGAATCCCTCCTCAGCGCAGATGCCTCCGACTGAAGAGGGCCCCCCGTCGCAGTGGAAGACCGGCGATGTGGCGGTTCACACTCATCGCCCTTCAGCCAAGAAGCGAAAACCTTCGATCGAGCCAGCCTCCGAGGCCCCGGCTGTCATACCTCCAGCTGACGAATCACCGGCAGTCCCCGCTGATTCGATCCCCCATCTGGCGTCGACGGTCGTTGAGACGGCGGTGCCGGCTACTCCAGCCGTTCAGGAAAAAGAGGAGTGGGTCAGAACCGGTGAGGCCATTCGGTTCATCGATCCGGTTGTCGCCGAGCCCGTCCATCTGATGCCGCCCCCTCCTTCTGCGTCGCACGACGAATGGCCGACGGTCTCTGTTCCGTCTACGGCTGCGTCGGCCGTCGATGTGCTCTTCCAGTCATCGGGCCGTCATACGCGAACCGAGGCGACTGAGCGAACAGCTGCTCTTAAGCCACGTCCACGGTTGAGCGCGAAGCTGGCACGCGTTCGTATTGGCCTGTCGGTGTTCATCGGTTCCTGCTTCTCGACGACGCGTGCGCTCGTGACGTCGATAGTAGGTCTGGCGGTATTGTCTGTGGCGATCGTGACAATGGCCATTGGGGTCGTGGGTCTGACCTGGTTGGTGATGGAAGAAAAACCGAGCCCGGCATTTCAAAGTCTGACGACGTCACCTCAACGCGCCATGATGGATTCCGGCAAAAACGGATACCTGCTCTTGCTCGGATTCGAGGCGGATGCCACGGCGGATCCGGTTCAGGTAGGGTACGAGCGAAAACCGGATGTCAAGGATGTAGGGATGGCCGCGGTTTGCCATGGTGAAAATGAGGGCATGGCAGGAGCTAATCAGAAAAACGCGTCTGCGAGTGTGGCGCAGGGTTGGTACAGGTCGGCAGATCCAGCCGGGCAGTTCATGGTCCAATCGGACAGCCTGAAAGGCTGGACGAGTCAGGCGACGGTGTCCCTCGGCCGTTACCGGCAATGGCTCAAGATGCCGTTTGAGGATTGGGGGCATGGTCAGGCGGTGACACCGCCCTGTGCGGCGATCCTCTTTGCGCATCGACTGCATGTGGCGGAAGGTTTTAGCCAAGGGGCTGTTCCCGAGGCTGGAGTTGAGCGGCTGGAAGGTGACATGGAAGCCTGGCGGACCACGCTCAGCCAGGCGAAGACCCTTCCGGTCAAGATGATGGCGCTCCAGGCGATCAACGATGATATTGCGGTTGCCTCAGGGCTGCTGGTCAAGCCGGACTTCGACGGCAAGGCGCTTCCTCGGATCACGAAGATGCTTCGCCCGCTCGATCCGGTCGAGTCGTCGATGCGATGGCCGATGCAGAGTCAGTTGGTTTTGGCGACCAAGTCGTACGGGGCACAACTCGATGCTGACCGGGGTGAGGACGTGCCGTTCCATGTCAGCGTGGCCAGTATGCTTCCGCTGCCGAAGCAAAGACGATTCAACGACTACGCTGAATACTACGAATCGTCATATAAGGCTGCCGGAGAAGGTCGGTATGGCGCGATGCCAAAGCGCTCCACGTATATCAAACATCCGGCGACCAGCGTCATGGACTATGTAACAAATCCGATTGAAAACATCATCGGCATTGATCCGCTTCCGGCATGGGATCACTACAATGGCTTGGTTGTCGACACCGATGCGCGTCTCCGTCTGGCGAGTCTGCAAGCCTGGCTACGACGCGGTCCGCAGGATGCCGATCTGCTTGCGCGGATCGCGAAAGCCGGTCAACGCTTTTATGATCCCTATACGGGCCTTCCGATGTTGGTCAATCTCAAGAGAGGGGTCATGTATAGTGTGGGCCACGATGGTAAGGACCAAGACGCAGACCCACAGCAGGACGTTGTCGTGTCCATCCCAATCAATCAACCTGCGACAGCTACTGCCAAGCCTGTTCCGAAGTCGAAGTAATCTCACCGGTTTCCTGTCTCACCGCACAGTCGTGACGCTGTTGACCGCCGCGTTCTCGTCGCCAGTCGGTGTCAACCTCAGGCTCCTTAAGACGTTTAGATAAATATGCGGCTTTCTCTGACTGTGAGTCGTGTGGAATGCACGTCTTGACCTAGAGAGCAGATCTCATGACAATTAGGCGCACGGCGCAGGATCGTGTTTCGTCAGCATCGAGGTGAGGAGTTGCGAATGGCTCTCTCTCGTAATCTGACACCGGCCCACAGTGGTCAATGCTATCTGGGGGGGAGGATCTCGACTCTGGAGGAGACACGGGCGCTGGATCGATTTTTAGCCGGGGTCGAACGCCGCGCGTTTCGGATGGCACAGATCGCCACGGGACACGATGACGAGGCGTTGGATCTTGTGCAGGAGGCCATGCTCAAGCTGGTCGAACGGTATGGTGCGCGCGATGAAGCGGAATGGGGGCCGCTGTTTCATCGGGTCTTACAATCGAAGATTCACGATTGGTATCGGCGGACAAAAGTCCGGTCTCGCTGGCGTTTCTGGTTGGGCCGCGACGAGGGCGGCGAGGAAGCCGGCGATCCACTGGACACGATCGCTGATACGACGACTCCGACGGCTGACCACCAACTGAAGGTCAAAGAAGCCTCGGCGGCGCTTGATGCGGCATTGCGTACGCTGCCTTTCCGCCAGCAGCAAGCGTTCTTACTGCGGGCTTGGGAAGAGCTGGATGTGGCGCAAACCGCGGCGGCGATGGGCTGCTCTGAGGGGAGCGTGAAGACACACTATTTCCGTGCCATTCATGCGCTTCGAACGCGATTAGGAAATCATTGGCCATGAATCAGGATCTGCATCACAGCGATCATGAGTTTGTCGGCCAGGCCAAGGTGGTGTTGGATCGTGCCGTCGGCGAGGTAGATCATGCGACGGCCCTCCGACTGCAGCAGGGACGGCTGTCCGCGTTGGATGCCTATGCGCGCCGGTCTCCTTGGCGTACCTGGGTTTCCGGCCTGGCAGTAGCCTCGCTTGCGGCGCTGGCCGTGCTGCTCTGGGCACAACTGGCGGCGCCTCCTCAGCATGCGGCCGTGTCGTTGGATGATTTCGAGCTCGTCACGTCAGTCGAGAATGTCGAGCTAGCCGAAGATCTCGAATTTTTTCATTGGCTGGCCGGTGATGACCAGGCAGGGTAGCGGGCAGACGTGCTTGGGCTGGATGTGCTGCGCGTTGCTGTGGACGGCGGGATCGTCGGCTGCCGCGCCGCCTGAGGCCGCGCAGGCTCCGGATGCCGAGTTCCTGGAATTTTTAGGAAATTGGCACACGGGCGATGGCCGATGGGTCGACCCGTTTCATGCGGCTGAATTATCGGGTGCCGAGGCGGTGGCGCCCCAAAAGGACCAGCGATCCGGGCCGACGCAAGAAACCCCGCGAACGAATCGACGGGAAAGTCGTGAAGGGTCTGATCAGCAGGGGACCCGTCCAATCGATCCCATGCGAGAGATGAAGCGATGATGGGATTTATGCTCAACATTATTCTGCTGTTTGGATGGAGCCTCGCGGCATGGGCTCAGGCTGAATCCCAAGGTGTGCCGTGGAGCCAACTGAATCAGCAGGAACAACAGCTGTTGCAGAAGTTCAATCAGGGCTGGGATCAGCTGCCGGCTGATCGTCAGGAACGTTTGCGCAACGGCGCGCAACAGTGGTCGAACATGAATCCTGATGAACGCACCGAGGCGCGGCAGCGGTTTCAGGAGTGGCGACAGATGTCTCCGGACGATCAACAGCGATTGCGCGACCGGTTCCAGCGATTCCGCGAGTTGCCGCCGGACAAACGTGAGGCCATTCGCAACGCGCGGCAGTGGTTTCGGTCGTTGCCGCCTGAAGAGCGTCACGAGATGCGTCAGCGCTGGAAGAATATGACGCCCGACGAACGGCGCACGCTTCGCCGGCAGTTCAAAAAGAACTTCGATGCCGACGGGTCTGCTCCATCGTCGAATCAGTTCCCGCACCGCGACCGGCCGTTCCGTCCCAACCACTAAGCGATTCCTGATGCGTGCTTGACAGTGCCGCACGCATTCCACAGAATCACTGGGGTGTGAGTCTTGTGTCTGGAACACGTCCAGACTGCGCGTCTATTTCAGGAGATCAATCGATGAAAAGCGAAATTCTTTATCCCGGAGCGTTCCCGATGGTGCGTGTTGAGTTGGCGGCCGGGGAGCACATCAAAGCCGAATCGGGTGCCATGGTAGGTTCGTCACCGACGGTGGATGTCGAAAGTAAGATGGAGGGCGGGTTTCTCGGGGCGCTCTCGCGCAAGCTTTTGACAGGGGAAAAGTTCTTCTTCCAGACTTTGAGGGCCAGTCGGGGACCGGGCGAAGTGTTGCTGGCGCCGACAGTGCCGGGCGAAATCGTCATTCTGGAGCTCGACGGCGTGAACGAATACATGGTGCAGAAAGACGGATTTCTGGCCGGGGCCGACTCCATCACGATTGAGAGCAAGATGCAGAGTTTGAGCCGCGGACTCCTGGGTGGCGAAGGATTTTTCATTCTGAAGATCGGCGGCAAGGGGATGCTGGCGGTGAATAGCTTCGGCGCCATTCATAAGATCGAGCTCAGGCCGGATCAGGAATACATCGTGGACAACAGCCACCTTGTGGCCTGGTCTGCGACGACGTCGTACAACATCGAGAAAGCCGCGTCTGGTTGGGTCGCCAGCTTCACGTCCGGCGAAGGGCTGGTGTGCCGGTTCCGCGGGCCGGGGATTGTGTATATCCAGAGCCGCAATCCGGGCAGCTTCGGGGCCTGGATCAGACAATTCATCCCGGTCTCCGAGTAGCGGATGCTGAAAGCGACAGCGAACTTCGTTCTCGGCTCGATCCAATCCTCAACGTACCCCGCGCGAGGAACGAGCTGTCTTGGCAACTCGGGGTGGGTGGAAGCCAGTCACGCCTCCGGTTTCTGCTCGCCTGCGGCCTCGTTCGAGACCATTTTGAGCAGCCGGGTAAGCTCTAAATGACCACTGCTTTTTCTCCCAACGCACTTTGTTTCGGTGAAGAGTTTCCGGCCACCGGCGCGCCTTGTCTTGTCCAGATCGAAGGCGATGGGCTCGCGATCGCTTATGAGCCGGCAGGATCGACGGCTCCATCTGAGCGAGTGCTCTTTACGGGGGTGGCGGTGTCCGCCGGTGGGCTGGATCATGATCATCTGGTTGTGAAATGGGGGGAGGGCCTGCAGGCCCGCACGTTGTATCTCAAACATCCCGACCTTATCCGGGCCTTCCGTGAAGCGGCGCCGGATCACTTGAGTCAGCCGTTTGAGCAGGCCGCGGAGCGAGTGCGGCAGGTACGCCACCGGCATCGTGTCATGTGGGGGACTGTCGCTGGCTCGATCATGGCTGTGGCGCTGGGGCTCTGGTTCGGAGCTGATCTGTTGGTGGAGATGGCGGTGAGCCGGATTCCGGTCGAGTGGGAGCAGAAGATTGGCGAAGCGGCCTACAAGGATTTTCTGAGCCATCAAGACGTGATGAAAGAAGGCCCTGCCGTCAAGGCGGTCGAAGAGATGACGCAGCGTCTAGCCGAGCAGATTCCGAACAATCCTTACAAGTTTCAAGTCACCGTGGTGAAGAGCGACGTCGTCAATGCGTTTGCGCTACCAGGCGGCTACGTCGTCGTGTTTACCGGCTTGATGAAAAAGGCGGACAGTGGAGAAGAAGTCGCGGGTGTCTTGGGCCATGAGCTCAACCACGTGCTGCAACGCCACGGGATGGAGCGCATGGTGAAAAGCCTGGGCATTATGACCGTGGTTGCGATCATCGTCGGCGATCAGCAGGGGCTGATCGGATTGATGCGCCAAGTCGGCGTCGAACTGCTGACACTCAAGTTCGACCGCGCGCAGGAAATGGAAGCCGACCTGACCGGGCTGCAGTTGGTGTATCGCGCCAAGATCGATCCCAAAGGCATGATCACCTTTTTCCAAAAGCTCTCGGAGAATGACGAGGGACGGTTGGAGTGGCTTTCCACCCATCCGATGAGCAGCGCCAGAGCCGATCGTCTAAAGGCTGAATTGGCGGCTCTTCCGAAGCGCTCTCCCGAGCCCTTCACGTTTCAGTGGAGTGAGGTGCAGGGTGCGCTCGGAGTTTCGCCCGTTGCGGCACCGTGATTGCCAAGGGCCAGACGCACATCGGCGTGATCGCCGATACTCATGGCCTGTTTGATCAGGCGATCATTGCGCATTTCGCAGGTGTCGCAGCCATCCTCCATGCCGGTGATATCGGCGATCCTGAGGTCATTCGGCAGCTCCAGCGGATCGCCCCGGTCATCGCCGTGTCGGGCAACGTCGATGAGTTCGAAGATAGCGGATTCCCCAGGTCGCGCGTGATCCGCCGTGCCGGGGTGACGATTGGAATCCGCCACATCCTGTTCGAGCGCGGGAAGCTGACCGTGGAAGCAAGAGAGTGGTTGGACAAAGAACAGCTCGACGTCTGCGTCTTCGGCCACAGTCATCGTCCGACCATTGAGCGCTATGGCCCAACCCTGTTGTTCAATCCCGGGTCAGCCGGACCGAAACGGTTTTCCCTGCCGCGCGGCGTCGGGATGCTGACCTTCGTTGGAGGGCGGATTGAGCCCAGAGTCATCCCGCTGCAGCGGAAGGCTGATGGAAAGCGCGACGATCGTCACTCGCGCTGAAACAGGAATGGTATGCTGACTCTCACCGTCGTGCAGTGGACATTGTAGAATTCATACGTGGCGATCTCTTTGTGGCTGCGTGTCGCAGATATTTGTTTGAGATTTTGCCGCCGAATTGGTCTATACTTGTAGAAATTTCCCGATAGATTTATTCGGGGAGTCGGTAATTTATCCACTAAGGAGGGCTTATGATGAAGAGAGTGCTCTTGGCATCGTTGGCTGTGGCCTTCATGGGTATGCAGGCGGGCTTGGCGATGGCGGCAAATCCTGACACAGGACCGGGTTGCGGCCTGGGTAAGCTGGCTTGGCAGAATTACCCCCACCAGAAGGTCATCGGTGTCCAGACTATGGAAGCAACCACCAATGGACTCATGGGGAATCAGACGTTCGGGATCAGCAGCGGGACCTCCGGCTGTACCAATGATGGGAAGTTCTGGGCGCAGGAGAAGGTCAATGTATTTGCCGCGCTGAACTTTGAAAACCTGGCGCAAGACATGGCTCAGGGGCAGGGTGAACACCTGACTTCCCTGGCGACGTTGATGGGAATTCCGGCGGCGCAACAGCCGGCGTTCTTCGCGATGACTCAGGAGAAGTATGCCTCCCTCATGTCGGCAGGCGAGACTTCTCCGGTTGCACTCGTGAAAGCGTTGAATGACGCGGTGGCTACGCATCCGATGCTGGCCAAGGTTTCCGCCAACTAGTTGGTATCTCCGTGGGGTTCTGGTTGCAACTACTGGGACCCCACGGTTTCTTCAGAGTCTTCCCGATCACCTTCCTGCTCGTCCTTCTCATGGGTCTGGTTCCGCCTCACGGAATCAGCAGCCCGCTCGGTGATCAGTCTTATCTGAACGAATTGCTCAATCGCGCTGCAGCTCTGCGCCTCGCAGAGCAGCGTGAGTGGCAGGTGCTCCTCCATTACCGCCGAACATGGCTCGGTGGAGTGGAGAGCATGCAAGACGATCCGGGGTTTTTTCTTGCCCCCCAAGGGAAAACCGAGCCGCAGGCCGAGCTTGCCGCCACGCTGACCAAGTTTTTTGTCGACGATGTCGTCGGTCGCTCGAAGCAGCCTGCGCAATGTGCTTTCGTCGGCCGGTATCACTGGTTGAAGGAGCGGCTTCAGTTTGACGATGTGCGATTGCCCCCTCTGCCTTGTGAGCGGTTCAGAAAGTGGTTCGATGAGTTCAACGCCGAGGCGATCAGTCTCATCTTCCCGACGGGGTTCATGAACAATCCCTCGTCCATGTTCGGCCATACGTTCCTACGAGTCGACGGCAAGGACCAGACGCCGCAAACGAGAATTCTGGCCTACACCATCAACTACGCGGCACAACTTCCCCCCGATGCTGGCATCGAGTATGCGTTCAAGGGCGTGGTCGGCTCCTATCAAGGCTACTTCTCGACGATCCCGTATTACCTCAAGGTGCAGGAGTATCGGGATATCGACAATCGAGATATCTGGGAATACCGATTGAAGCTGACCGAGCAACAGGTGACTCGCCTCTTGATGCACACCTGGGAGTTAGGGAATGCTTATTTTGACTATTACTTTTTTGGTGAAAACTGCGCCTACCACATTCTCTCCTTGATAGAGGCGGCTGAACCATCCGCCCATCTGCTGGATGCCTTTCCTGCCTATACGATTCCAGTCGACACGGTTCGGCTCCTGCGAGAAGCGGGGCTTGTTGGAGAGGTGATTTCCCGACCATCCCGCAGTACCCTCGTGCGTCGAAAGCGCACGTCGATGACCGATGATGAGCAAGGGTGGCTCGATCGCTTGATCAGGAACCCTGAAGGGTTGAAGGAGGATGGATTTCGAGCGCTTCACATTGAGAGGCAAGCCTTCGTCTTGGAGACGGCCTCGGATTATCTACTCCAGCACAGTGCCGGAGCAGGGGAGGACGGGGCTCCGTATCGAGAGAAAAACAGGACCATTCTGAGAGCCAGAAGTGAACTCAAAGTCACCCCATCGGCGGTACTGATTGAGCCTTATGTGAAACAACCTGACCTTGGTCACAGGACCAGCCGGCTTGGCCTCGGGGCCGGATGGAGAAACCAGCGAGCATTTGAGGAAGTGAGCTTCCGTGGCGCGTACCACGATCTGCTCGATCCGGAAACTGGGTACACTCCGGATGCGCAGATCGAGCTGGTGTCTGTCGGGATTCGCCATTATCACGATCAGTCACAGGCGCGTGTCGAACGGTTTGGTTTGGTCAACATTACGTCTCTTGCGCCGATCCATGCGCTTTCATCTGTTCCCTCTTGGAAGGTCAATGTCGGCATGAACACGATCCGGCACAACGGCTGCCAGCTCTGCAGCAACGGCGTGGCGAGCGGTGGGATTGGGGCTGCCGTGGAATCCAGTCTGTTCAAACGAGAAGTGTATTTTGCGTTTGCCGAGGCCGAAGCCAACTACAGCCGCGCCTATGAAGAGCGTCACCGTATCGGCGGAGGCGGCACGGTGGGGATGTTGACCGATCTGACGGACCGCTGGAAGCTGATGCTCTCCGGGTCATATCTTCGTTATGCACTGGGCGACAAGTCCGAGGATATCCGCTGGTTTGCCGGGTCCCGCTATACCTTGTCGCAGAACTGGGCGTTGCGGGTGGAATATAATCACCGTGACCGTGATAACGACGTCCTGGTGAGCGTTCAGGCATTCTTTTAGCCAGATATGCTAGACGGAGCGGTTCCTTGCGATGGTCCGGTGAGGTGAAATTGATGCCATTTCTTCAGCTCAAGCTCGAAACATGCGCCCCTATCACGAATTGACAGACGGTATGTCCACCACTATACTCCCGCCAAGTGATTCCTACTGAAAGGTCGGGTGGGTCAATCACACAACTTACTCACAACTCACTAATTTATTAAACGAGGAGGAATCATGAAGCATGCGTATCACGTGTTGTCCCTTGGATTGATTGTTGCGGCTGGTCTGAGCTTGACTGGTTGTCAGATCGTTGCGACTCCGGCGGCGGGCTGGATCTTCACCGATGTGAAGTACGGTGATGTGGCGACGACGGCGACTGCGGCAACGAAAGAGGGCAAGGCCTGCGCGACCTCAATCCTCGGATGGGTTGCGACCGGTGATGCGAGCGTCGCGGCGGCGAAAGCAGCCGGCGGCATCTCCACGGTGGCCTCGGTCGATCACACGGCCCACCAGATCCTCGGCATTGTTGGTGACTATTGCACGATCGTCAAGGGTAGCTGATCCTCGACTATCCGCAATCGAAAGGGCCTTTGGGGCGCAAGTCCCAGAGGCCCTTTTATTTTTGCCAGCGCTGCTGGCTCAATGGAGCGAGAGGTATCCTCGACGCCTGGTTTCTCTCCCAGGCGTTTGCAATTATCCTTCCTTTGTCCCTTGCCCTCCTGATGGTATTCACGCGAGTCGGCCTGGTTTCAGCCGCTGAGACCGGGGACGTTGCCCTTAGCCTGTACACTCTGGGTGCATTTCCTTCAAATCAGGGCCTCTTTGCCCAAGGGAGCAACCCATCTGACACCAGAATTACCAACGGGGCTGGAGCCGGCATCAAGGTCGCGGTGTTTCCACGCAATTTGGGCAAGAGCATCGGGATCGAACTGGAGTCCTCCGGTCACGGGAACGAGATCACCTTTTCTTCCCCGATACGCGCGGGATCCTTAGCCAGTACGAACCTCTGGGTCTTTAATTCGATGGTGAATCTGATTCTTCGCTACCCCGGGAAGACGGTAGTGCCCTACATTGGCCTCGGGGGCGGTCTTTCGAACGGAGTACTTACCCATGCCAACATACCGGGTCGGTCGGACCCGGATCTTGAAGGTTCCTGGACATTCGGCTCTCAATTTTTCGGCGGGGTGCAAGGCAATCTGAGTGAGCAGGTGTTTCTGTTCAGCGAGTACAAATACTTCTCGGCCACCTATCATTGGAAGCAACTCGCGCTGGACTTTCGCTCTCAGTATGCCGTGTTTGGCATCGGGCTGCGCTTCTAAGTCGTCGCGCTCCGAAGTCAGGCACGATGCGCATCCTCGAAGAGGATCCGTTTATCAGCTGGGTGATGCCAAGCGCACGACTGGGCTTGACGGCATGGATTGCCGACGGAGGGTGTGGGATGTCAGACTGTCTGATGGCCGAACCTTTGTGCGTGTAAGGAATCCAATATCTGAGCCGCCATTCCTGATCTGTTGGATCAGGAGCCGATAGCGCATCGCCCACTTGCCCGTCCGAAACAGTCCTGCTACAAGAGTGGCCGTCAGGCGTTTCAGGAGGCCTATCGTGAGTTATTCCACAGATCCAGCCGGCGACCGCTCCGAGGCCCAGGTCCCGATGGTGCCGGTGGCACCGCATCCTCCGTTGCGCCGCTATTATGCCGAAGGCGACGAACGGCAAGTGTTCTTGAACGAGCTGTTCGATCGCACGGCCTACCAGTACCGCAATATCGATAAAGCGACCGGATTCGGATCCGGCATGTGGTATCGGGCCAAGGCGTTGCGTGAAGCCGGACTCAAGCCCGGTATGCAGGTGCTGGATGTCGCCTGCGGGCCGGGGTTGGTCTCGCAATGCGCGCGCGAAATCGTCGGCCTGTCCGGTTCGGTCGTCGGGCTCGATCCCAGCATCGGCATGTTGCGGGAAGCGCAGAAGGGGCCTTGTCAGAATTTTGTACGGGGCATCGGCGAGCAGTTGCCGTTTCCCGATCGGACGTTCGACTTTCTGAGCATGGGATACGCCCTCCGCCACGTTTCCGATCTCAAGACCGCGTTTTCAGAATATCGCCGGGTCTTGAAGCCTGGAGGGATCGTGCTGCTCCTGGACATCTGTCGCCCGCGGTCGCCCCTTTTCCTGTCGCTGTCGCGGTTCTATATTAAGACGGTGATGGGGATGGTGTTTGCTGCGTCGACCGGCAATCGTGATATGAAAACACTGATGGAATACTGGTGGGACACCACGGAGTATTGTGTGCCGTCGGAGACGATTCTGGAGGCATTGAAAGAAATCGGGTTTGCCGATTGCTCGTTGCATGAACTCTTCAACGGACTCCTGCGGGACTACCGGGCGGTGAAAGTCGAGAAGCCCACATGACAGATTCATTCGCCTCGCCTTTGGAGCGGGACCTGGCTGGCTTGATCGTTCAGACGCTCAAGTTGAAGGTCGATCCCGCCACGATTGATCCGACGCAGGCGCTGTTCGGGGACGGACTCGGGCTCGACTCCATCGATGCCTTGGAACTCTCGCTCGCCATTTCCCAAACATACGGCTATCAACTCAAATCGAGCGATCCGGAGATCAAAGCGATCTTTTCCTCCCTGCGGGCGCTGGCCGGCGCGATCGAGAAAAACCGTACGAAGTGAATCATGTGGTGCCATGCACGACGCTCCACTGATTGGCCCCTACAATCCGGAAGACGTGTTGGCGTGGGAGGGCGATGGCCCACGCACCGCCCGGCAGTTCTTATCCGATGTCACCCGCCTTGCCGATTCTCTGCCTGATCGTCCGGCGGTCTTGAATCTCTTGTCCAGCCGGTATGAGTTTCTGGTCGGCTTCGCGGCGGCGATGCTGCGGGGGCAGGTGACGTTGCTGCCCCAGAGCCGGGCGTCTCAGACATTGCGCCGGATCGCCGGCGACTATCGTGAGAGTTATTGTCTGACCAATCAGGATGAACCGGTCGAGGGGATTGAGTCCGTGGTCCTGCAGCGGCACGGAAGCCTCGCCGGATGGCCGAAGCGGATCCCGCATATCCCGCTCAATCAAGTCGCGGCCATCGCGTTTACCTCAGGCAGCACCGGCCAACCGATGCCGAACCAAAAAACCTGGGGGGCCTTGACGGCGGTCGCCCAGGCGACGGGAGCCAGGCTTGGCCTAAAGGTCGGCGAGCCAGCATCGGTGGTGGCGACCGTGCCGCATCAGCATATGTTCGGGCTGGAAGCTTCGGTGATGTTGCCAATCATGCAGGGGTTGGTCATGCATGCGGGGCGACCGCTCTTTCCTGCCGACATTCGTGACGCCTTGGCCGGGGTGGCGGGGACGCGCATTCTCGTGACGACGCCGTTGCATCTCCGTGCCTGTGTGACCGAAGGCCTGCGCATGCCGCCTCTTGGATTGATCCTCTCTGCAACCGCGCCGTTGTCCCGAAGTCTGGCGCAAGAAGCCGAACGGCATTTTCACACCCACGTGCATGAAATATTCGGTTTTGCCGAGGCGGGCAGCGTGGCGGAACGGCGAACGATCGAGGGTGATCGCTGGCGACCGTTGGACGGGGTGCGCCTCGCACAGGACCAGGCGGTGTGGACAGTGCAGGCCGACTATCTGCCGGTTCCGGTCCGGGTGCCGGACCGCATCACCGTCGATGCGGAAGGGCAGTTCGTGGTGCATGGCCGGGAAGCCGATCAGATCAATATCGCCGGCCATCGCGTCTCGCTCGGCGATCTGAACCAGAAACTGCTGGAGATCGAGGGAGTGCAAGACGGAGTCTTTTTCCTGCCCGAAGAGGGGGCCGATCTGGTGACCAGACTGATCGCCTGTGTGGTGGCACCGGGGAAAACCGTAGAAGAGATTCAGCAGGCGTTGCGCCGGCAGATCGATCCCGTGTTTCTTCCCCGTCCGCTCCTGCTCGTGCCGCAACTGCCCCGCAACGGGACGGGCAAATTGCCGCGCGAGGCCTTGTTGCTGTTCGCCAAGCAATATGCGAGAGGGTTGCCGCATGAAGCATGAACGTGTCGTCTCGATCAGCCGGGATCATCCGGCTCTGCCCGGCCACTTCCCCGGCCATCCGGTCGTACCCGGCGTGGTGATCTTGGACGAAGTCATCGAGACGCTACGTCTTCAAGCGGGGCAGGCGCTGGTCGTCACCGGCCTGCCTTCGGTGAAGCTCTCCTCTCCGCTCTTGCCGGGCCAGCCACTGACCATCGAGATCGAACAGGACGAGACTGACATGGCGGTCTTTACCTGCCGAGTTGATCAACGGATCGTGGCCGCCGGCTCGATGCGCGTTCAACTCCCGGCCGCCGGGCTGGCGAGAAAGCCATGACGGTCGCCTGGAAACAGCAAGCGGAGCGCGGCAGTCCGGTCGCAATACGTCTCATGGCCTGGGTAGCGCAGTCGTTGGGGAGGCCGCTCGCCCGCGCGCTGCTCTATCCAATTTGTCTCTACTATCTCTGCGGCTCGCAGCAGGCGAACCGGGCCCTTCGCCGGTATTATGAGCATCTCCAGGGCCGTGCCCCAAGCTGGCCGGCGCTTTTTCGTCACTATCACTCGTTTGCCTCGACGCTTCTGGACCGGGTGTATTGTTTGCGGGGCCGGTTTGATCTGTTCGATATCCGCGTTCATGGGCTTGAAGTGTTGGATGGGGTGTTGGCGCAGGGGCGCGGCTGTCTCTTGCTGGGGTCGCATCTTGGCAGTTTCGAGATTGTAAGGGCGGTCGGGCTGTCGCGGGAGCAGATAGCCGTCAAAGTGCTGATGGACGAGCAGAATGCCCCCTTGATCCGAGCCTTGATACAGGAATTGAATCCCGCTGTCGCCGAGACGGTGATTCAAGTCGGCGGGGTGGATACGATGCTGCAAGTTCAAGAATGCCTGGCCCGCGGCGGCGTGGTCGGCATCATGGGCGATCGGCTGATGGCGGAGGATCAATCGGTGCGCTGTGAATTTCTCGGCGAGACCGCGGCGTTTCCGACCGGATCCGTGCGGTTGGCGCATGTCGTCCGCGCGCCGGTCGTGCTGTTTTTCGGACTCTACCGGGGAGGCAACCGGTACGACATTCATTTAGAATTATTGAGTGAGTCCCTTCGGCTGCATGCGGACGATCGGCAAGAGGATGTGCGGCGCTGGACGCAGACATATGCGGAGCGGCTGGCGCATTACAGTCGAGAAGCACCGGACAATTGGTTTAATTTCTATGATTTTTGGCAGGCCTCTTCGTAAAGCCATCACCGGTATCTCTTTCTTGCTCCTGCTCGGCAGCGGGGCTCTGGCGGCGGTCGATGTCCCCACTGCGCCGTGGACGATCGACGGGCTGGTGGCGCTCCTCAAGGAGCAGCGCGAGCCCTCCATGCGGTTTGAAGAAGCGACCTACTCGTCATTGTTGACCGAACCGTTGAAGGTACGGGGCCTGTTGCGGTTCACTCCGCCGGCGACGATGGAGAAAGCCATTACCGAGCCGTTTCGCGAGCGGTACGTGATTGACGGAGACCGGGTGTTGTTTGAGAGCGAACGGAAAGGGATCAAGCGGTCGATCTCGCTCGAAGACTATCCCGCGCTCCGCAGCTTTGTCGACGCCTTCCGCGCGAGTTTTACCGGCGACGCGGCTCGGCTGCAGAAAGTGTATGACGTCACGCTGGAGGGCACCCGCCGCCAATGGACGTTCTTGCTGCGCCCTCGCGAGGCGGGCGGCCAGTCGATGGTGGATTACATCCTCTTCACCGGATCGGAGGGCCGGGTGGCGACGATTGCCATTCGTTTGCCGGACGGAGATCGATCGGTCATGACCGTGCTGCGGGAATCCACACGATGAGCCGGCGGTTCGGTGTGATGGGGCTCTGGACTCTGGCGATGGTCTGCGGACTGTGGCTGGCGGCGACGCAGGTGTCCGTGCATAGCGAGCTGGCCGACCTGTTGCCGGAAGGCACGACGGCGACCCAACGGTTGCTCCTCACGCAAGTGCGAACCGGCGTGGCAGGCCGGCTGATGCTTCTGGCCATCGAAGGTGGAGATCCGGATGATCTGGCTCAGGCCAGTCAAGAGTTCGGTACGCGACTTCGTGCGACCGGGCATTTCAACATCATCGGGAATGGCGCTCAGGCTCTGTCGAAACAGGATCAGGAGCTGCTGTTCCGGTCTCGCTATCTGTTGAGTCGGCAGGTGACTCCGGAGGCATTCTCGGTGGAATCCTTGCGTCAATCGCTGGAACAACGGCTTGACGACCTCCGTTCCCCCCTGGCATCCATGATTAAAGAGACGATTCCAGGAGATCCGACGGGAGCTTTTCTGGGGATCCTCAAAGACTGGGCGGGGCAGGAGGGGCCGGCGAAACATCGCGGTGTCTGGATGTCGGAGGATCATACGAAGGCCTTGCTGGTCGCGGAAACGAGAGCGACAGGGTTTGACGCTGATGCGCAGGCGACGATTCAGCAGGACATCCGCAAGACGTTCGAGGCGTTGCCGGGCCGTTCTGCGTCGCTTCGTGTGGTGATGAGCGGTCCCGGTGTGTTTGCCGTGGAGATCAAGCAGACCATCGAAGCGGAGATCTGGTGGCTCTCAACCGCTGCGTCTACACTCGTCGTGCTCTTTCTCTATGCGAGCTATCGGTCGGTGACGTTGGTCCTGCTGAGCGTGATCCCGCTGTCGACCGGCATTGTCGCGGGCGTGTTGGCCGTCAATAGTTGGTTCGGCTTTATTCACGGTATCACGCTCGGTTTTGGCATCACCCTGCTGGGGATCGTCGACGATTACCCCATCCACTTATTCAGCCATTTAAATGTGCGAGGCTCCGCGCCGGCTGTGATCCGGGCGATCTGGCCGACGATGCGCCTGGGTGTACTTACCACGGTGATCGGGTTTTCCTCCCTGCTCCTGTCCGGATTTCCTGCCTTGGCGCAGTTGGGCCTCTTTGCGGTGGTGGGACTCGTCACGGCGGCGCTGGTGACCCGGTATGTGCTATCGGTCTGTGTCCCGCCGGCGTTTATTCCACGGGATGTGCCGCAAAAGATCGTTCCGGCGGTGGCACAGCTCACCCGGGCCAAGTGGCTGGTGCCGGGGGCGGTCGTTCTTGCGACATTCATGCTGTTATGGTCTGATACACCTCTGTGGCAAACGGATCTTGCGAGTCTGAGTCCGGTGTCGGACGCCAGGAAGCGGCTGGATGAGCAGCTCCGTCAGGACCTGGGCGCGCCGGATGTCCGGGATTTGCTCGTCATCGAAGGACCGACGGCTGAAGATGTGCTCCAACGCGGGGAAGCCGTGATATCTCAATTGGAACAACTGCGAACCGGCGAGATGGTGGCGGGCTACGACCTGGTTTCCTCATATCTGCCGAGCCGCCGCAGTCAGCAGGCCAGGCAGCAGGTTCTTCCTGAGCGGAGCGTGCTGGAACATAACCTCCAGACCGCGCTATCGGGGCTGCCGTTCGCACCCGGACTCTTTACTCCGTTTCTTGACGCGATCGATGCTGCGCGGACACAACCGATGATCGACCGCGACACATTCAAAAGTACCGCCGTGGGAATGAAGCTGGGGTCATTGTTGATTGAGCAACAGGGCCAATGGTCTGCCGTGGTGCCGCTACGGGGAGTGGCAGACAGGGCGCGCCTCGCCGAAATCGTGGCAGGCTGGCACGCTCCTGGAGTGGCCTACGTGGATCTCAAGGAGGAGTCCAACCTGTTGATGACGGCCTATCGCGATCGAACCCTTGCGATCGTGGCCTGGGGGCTGCTGGTGATTGCCGTCGTGCTGGCGGTCGGGCTGAAGTCGATCAGCGTGCTGCGGCCGGTCCTGTTACCCATGATGAGCGCACTGGTTGTGGTCGTCGCCCTCGTGAACGCGGCGGGCGAATCGCTCTCGCTTTTTCACGTCGCGACGTTTCTGCTCGTCATCGGGCTCGGCCTCGACTACGCGCTGTTTCTCAACCGGCCGGAGGGCACGGGCGAGGAGCGCGCACGCACCCTGTATGGTTTACTGGTTTGCAGCGCCACGACGATTCTCGTGTTCGGTGTGCTGGCCTGTTCGGCGATTCCGGTGCTGCACGCGATCGGCCTGACCGCTGCGATCGGATCGTTCTGCTGCCTGCTGTTTGCCGGGATGATGGCGGATGAGGGGGCTCATGCCGAGGCCTAAACGACCGATGACACCGTTGACGCTCTCGGCCTACACGCTGGTCACGGCGAATGCTTGTTGCAGGATCGACGTGGTCGCTACCGCCGGCCTGGATTGTTGTGGCGAACGAGGGCAACCCAATGCCTAAACGACCGATGACACCGTTGACGCTCTCGGCCTACACGCTCGTGACGGCGAATGGGCGCGGAGTGGGCGCCGTGTCTCAGGCCTTGCGCGGGCGCCGTTCGGGGCTGACGCCGTGCGATTTCGAAGATGTGCTGCTCAAGACCTACATCGGGCGAGTCGCGGGGCTTGAAGAGTTTTCGCTCGGCCATGACTTAGAGCCCTTCGATTGCCGGAACAATCGACTAGCCTGGTTGGGGCTCCAGCAGGACGGATTTATGGTCGCGGTGGCAGAAGCGAAACAGCGGTATGGTGCCGATCGGATCGCCGTGGTGATGGGCACCAGCACCTCGGGTATTCTGGAAACCGAGCATGCGTACCGGAATCGCGATCCACTGACCGGTTCGTTGCCGCCCTGGTACACCTCACGCTATCGCTATACGCACAACATGTTTTCGTTGGGTCATTTCGTGCGGGCCTGCGTGGGTCTGCAGGGGCCGGCCATGGTCATCTCGACGGCCTGTTCGTCGAGCGCCAAAGTGTTTGCGACGGCTGCGCGCTTTTTGCAGGCCGGTCTCTGCGATGCGGCCATTGTCGGAGGCGTGGATAGTCTGTGCCACACGACATTGTACGGTTTTTCCGCTCTGCAACTGCTCTCGACGAGCCCCTGCCGGCCCTGCGACGAAGATCGCGACGGGCTCTCGCTGGGCGAAGCGGCGGGGTATGTGCTCCTCGAATCGAGCGAGCGGGTGGGCCGGAAGGGAGCCATCGCATTGCTGGGGTACGGCGAAAGCTCCGACGGGTATCACATGTCGCATCCTCATCCGGAAGGCGCCGGTGCGATTCGCGCCATTCGCCAGTCGCTGGATCGGGCCGGCCTGCAGCCGCCAAACATCGACTATATCAACCTGCATGGAACGGCGACTCGAGCCAACGATTCGGTCGAGGACAAAGCGGTGTACTCCATTTTTGGTGATGGGCCGGCCTGCAGTTCGACGAAAGGCTGGACCGGACACACGTTAGGGGCGGCAGGAGTCACGGAGGCCGTCATCGCGACTCTGTGTCTGAAGCAGGGATTCATCCCCGGCACGCTCAATTGCGAACGGGTCGATCCGACGTTGCGCAGCCGCATTCTCCGTGAGAACGAGGACCGGCCGATCAGGCGTGTGGTGAGCAATATTTTCGGATTCGGCGGCAATAACTGCAGTCTCGTGTTGGGAGCGCTGTGATGCAGGTTGGAATTCTCGGCGTAGGACTGCTTGCGGCAGGCCTCGATGGCTGGGTGACCGGGCGCGAGGTGTTGGCCGGTAAGCGGCCGTTTGATCCGCGTACGTTGCCGGACCCGGATGCCTCGCTGCTGCCTGCGAACGAGCGGCGGCGGAGCAGCGATTGTGTTCGGTGGGCCGTGCAGGTGGCGCAGGAAGCTATGGCTCAATCCGGGCTCGATCCTCAGGAGGTTGCGACCGTCTTTGCGTCTTCCGGCGGAGAGATGGAGGTGCTGGATAAGCTATGCCGGGCGCTGGCAACCACCGAGCGGGTGGTCTCGCCGACGCTGTTTCATCAGTCCGTGCACAATACGGCGGCGGGCTATTGGGGCATTGCGACGAGTTGCCAGCAGTCCTCGACGGCCTTGTCCTGTTATGACGACTCCTGCGCGGCCGGGCTGTTGGAGGCCGTTACTTATGCCTGCGTCGAAGAGTGCCCCGTTCTCTTTGTCGTCTACGATCTGCCGGCTCCGGCACCGCTCAGCGGCGCCCGGCCGATCGCCTCAGCCTTTGCTGCGGCCCTGGTGCTCACGCCTTCAGTGAGTCAGGCACTCGCGATCGCCGATGTGACGTTGACGGCCGCCGCCGGTCGTGACGTGAGCCACGCGTTCAGTCAGGAATTCGAACGGCTCAGGCTCGATAATCCGGCTGCCCGGTTGTTGCCGGTGCTGCAGGCGCTCGCCATGGAGCGCCGCGCCACGATCAATCTGAACCTGTTGGACGATCAACGGCTGATCGTAGAGGTTAAGTCCTGCCGCCACTGACGAAAGACGAGATCGGTCGGCTGCTCCCGCATGGCGGGTCCATGTGCCTGCTCGATACGGTGGAGGCCTGGGACGAGACGACGATCCGCTGCCGGACGGCCACGCACCGGGACCCGAACCATCCGCTCCGCCACCATGGTCGCCTCTCGGTGTCGGTCGGACTGGAGTATGCCGCCCAAGCCATGGGTGTGCATGTGGGGCTGCTCGATCGTGGTCGTCAGACGGAAGGGCGGATCGGCTATGTCGGAAGCGTCCGGGACGTCACCTTCGACGTCGATCGGCTCGATGATACGGTGGTCGATCTCATTATAGAAGCGGCGCGGCTGGCTGAGGGGGATCAGAGCTATATGTATCGGTTCACCGTCGCGCTCGGAGATCGAACCGTCATCGAGGGGCGCGCGTCGATCTTTATCAAGGCGGTGGCATGATGGCACAGAAGCGCGCATTGGTCACGGGAGGCAGCGGCGACATCGGTGCCGCGATCTGCGAGAGGCTCGCCGCGGACGGTTATGCGGTCATCGTGCATGCGTATCGGCACAGCGGATCGGCGAAGCAGGTGGCAGAGAAGATCACGGCCGGAGGAGGGGCGGCGACGGTGGCGACCTTCGACATTGTCGATGGTGCCGCCACAGGACAGGCGCTGCAGGTCCTGCTTGCCGACGGGCCGATCCAGGTGATCGTCAATAACGCAGGCATTCATGACGATGCTCCGATGGCCGGGATGACGGAAGCGCAGTGGAGGAAGGTTGTCGATCTGTCGTTGAACGGATTCTTCCACGTCACTCAACCGTTGTTGCTGCCGATGGTCGGCACCCGTTGGGGTCGGATCGTCTCGATCTCGTCACTGGCCGGAGTAACCGGGAATCGCGGACAGACGAATTATGCGGCGGCCAAGGCCGGTCTCCACGGAGCCAGCAAGTCGCTGGCGATCGAACTCGCGTCGCGCGGCATCACGGTCAATGTTGTCGCGCCCGGCTTGATCGAGTCGTCGGCGACGCGACAGTCATTCAAGCCAGAGCAGGTCGATGCGATGGTGCCGATGAAGCGAGTGGGGACGCCGGAAGAAGTCGCGGCGCTCGTCTCGTTCCTGGCGTCCGAACAGGCGGGGTATATCACCGGCCAGATCATTGGCATCAACGGAGGCATGGCGTGAAAAGCAGGATGTTGAAAAAGGCCTCCGGCTTCGTTCTCGCGTCGTTCAGACCCTCAACGTACTGCGGCCTTGCCTGCGGAACGGCGCGTCTCGGCGCGCCGGGGTTGGGCGGGTGAGACAGTGACCTTTTTGACCATCCTGCAACAAGACCAGTTAGGCAACTACGCTTGTGATAGGCACAATGATGGTAGGACATCTCTTGGTGACTGAGCAGCATTCTGAGCTACACGATAGTGCCCAATCCTACTGGGTCGTGATTCCGGCCTACAACGAAGCGGCGACGGTTCGTGATGTGGCCCTGCGTGCCAGACAGCAGTGCGCCAATGTGATTGTGGTGGATGACGGTTCGACCGATGGGACTGATAAGGCTCTTATGGGGCTGGACGTTACGGTTCTACGCAACGAAGAGAATCTCGGGAAAGCCGGCAGTCTCTGGAAGGGATTTCAGCACGCTCTCGCGCAGGGAGCGGCCGGCGTCATCACGCTGGATGCCGACGGGCAGCATGCCCCCGAAGAAATTCCGTTGTTTCTAGCGGCCGCGGCTCAGGACTCGAGCCTGTTCTTGCTCGGTGCCAGGCGGCGGGATCAGCGAAGGGCATGGTTCTGGCGGTATTTTGCCAATCGAGTGGCTGATTTCTGGATCGGATGGGCGGCTGGATTCCCGGTCGAGGATAGTCAGTCAGGGTTTCGGCTCTATCCCACGGTGGTGCTTCAAGGGGTTGCGGTTCCCTACGATCGTGCGCGGAGTTTCGTGTTTGAGAGTGAGATTTTGATCGAGGCCGTCCAAAGAGGATTCTCTTGCCGGTCGGTGCCAGTGACGGTCTTGTCCCGCTCGGGACCTCGTCCCAGCCATTTCCGTCCGCTGGATGACATCGCCGGTATTACTCGGATGGTGGCCTGGAAAATATTGTCACGCGGTTTCAATCCGAGTGGCTTGTGGCGCGTGTTGAGGCGGGCCGAGCCGCTTTCGGATCCGGATCGAGTCTTGCGGGCGCCTCATGACCAGAAGACGGAACGTAGGTGAGGACTTCGGTCGAGGCGTCCTCTGCCGTATTTCCTCGGCAGAGGACGGAACGATCTTACATACCGACTGCGGTCAAGCGTACCCGGATTTCATTATCCAACCGCTGAATCCAACCCGTGTAGTTTTCATGGATGGTGTGCTTGTCGGCGTTGTACTTCAGATTGGTGCTGTCTTTATACAGAATGCTGTAGTTCTTCGATGAGAAGGGAATCGTCACGATTGCTGTATGGCTTCTCACGTTGAGCGTCCCGACGATCTCTCCCGGCTTGGCTACGGCCATCACCCACCCAAGCTTCACGCCCGCTTCGATGATCGCTTTCTGGACCTGGTCTTGCGATGCGTCTTTCCCCGTGGCTGTTTGTACGGCAGCTTCTTTGACCTCATAGACCTGACCGCCGCCTCGGCAACCCACTGCAACGACCATGGCTAAGCAAACCACCACAACTCCGGATCGCAGTCTTTTCATCGCTCCCCCTCCTATTGATTAGAACTGCTCTGGTTGAAATCTTCCTGCTCTTCTTACCCCACTGGTCCTCACGTCAAGGTGTCGCGTTGCGGTATCGGTCATGCGGGCCGGCGTATATCCGATCTCAAGGATATGATCGAATAACTGGTTCACCAGAACCAAGTTCTCCGGCCGCATCCGGTTCTGATTCCATTTGGACATGGAGCGGGGAAAAGCTTGTTCGGTGGCCAGCACGAATTCGCCGGGGTGGCAGTAAAAGACGAGGTGGCGTGAGCGTGCTCCGATCCATCGGATCATGCGCTGGAACTTGCTGAGGCCGACCGTGCGCAGGGTGGCCAGATTGACCGGAAACAGACAAGACGATGGCGGCATTTCCACGATGCTGCTGTCGCCGTGATGATTCAGATTGCTGCGTGACGGGCGGTAAGGGTCCCTGGGCGCGCTGAAATATTTGAGATAGTGGACACGGCCGAGTCCCATGTCGAATCGCCTGGCGGGAACGGAGGAGTCGTAGTGATAGCCTTCTTCCTCGAGGACCCGGAGCGTGGTTTCGCCGATCCACAGATTCGGCGCCCGGAACACGACCGGCCTGACGCCGGCCGCTTTCTCCACGGCATCCGTTGCCCGCCGGATCCATTGCCGCTGTTGCTCGTAGGACGCGATACGGAAGTCCTCATCCTCTTCCAGCCCCCCGTGCGCCCAGCCGTGGGTGCCGAGCTGGTGCCCGCGGTGGAGGCATTCGCGGACGAGCTCCGGATAGGCTTCGGCAAATCGGCCGGCAAAGAAGATCGTCGCTTTGATGCGGAAGCGGTCGCAACAGTCCAGGAGTGCCGCCAGCCCGACATGCGAACCGGGGACCCAGTCGCAATCGATGGTGAAGTAGAACTGCTTGCCCGGCTTTGCGGTCCGTCCGGCCTCCTGTCCGTTGATCGGCAGGGCGGCTCGCCGGGATGGTTCCGTACAGCCCATTACAGACCTGTCCGGGGTGTGGTGAGTGCGCGGATGTCAGGCTGTGAGGATTGGCATGGAGACATGGCGTGACTCAGTCTGTGGTGACGACCCCTTCGATCTCAACCAGCAGTTCCCTGCGGCAGAGATCCCCCTGGAGATAGACGATCTGGCTCGACGCGAACAGCGGAATGCTGAGGGCTTGTTGGATGGCTTCGAGATGATCGGGCTGACGGACGTAGACCTTATATCGACCGCGTGATGGCTGATGGCGGCGCGTTGTTCCCGATAGTTCCTCGGCATGGGCAACCAGGGCGCGCAGGTTGTCGACGGTCTCACGCGTCTGGCTTTCAGGGAGGCCCATGTGGCGGCTCTCGTGTCCCACCACGCTGGCCGTGCCGGAGATGAATAGTTGGGTATGAAGATCCGATTGGAGGAGCGTGGCGCGCGCAAACGACGGGCTGCAGGGACCGTAATGTTCCGGGTATTCATAGGCATGGACTTGGCGGGGATTGCCCAGATGGGTGGCCGGATGAGTGCCCGCAAGCACATAGAGCTGGAGAGGACCTGACCTGGTGCCGACGGCTGTTCCGGCCGGAAGTGACCCGGGGAAGCCTTGAAGCGTCCCGGCGAGCGCCTGATAGCGTCCGACGCAAAACTGGCGATAGCGCTCAAGGCCTTGTTCGTTTTCGTTGATCCTCGGGAAATAATTCCAGATGCGCCAGAGATACGGATAGCCTAACTCCTGGACGTGATGGAGGAGTTGCCGGTACGCCCGTTCCGTCGTGCCCTGCAGCCCCGCATCCGGTTCTTCTTCAAGTTGAAGGGTACCTGCGAGCATATCACCGCTCGCGGCGGCGGAGAACTCGTCGGTCCGGTGAATGGTGACGGGTTGGTCGCTGGTCCACACTTCCAGCTGTGAGCGGCCGTCCAATTGGGGAAGGTCCAGCGTGATGACGGGGCAGGAGACTGCGGGATACACCGATGCGCCAAACGATACGATGGCCAGCGGTGTGTCGACGGAAGTGGCCAGCCAGTGAGAGAGCGCGGTGGCCTCGACATAGTCCACCCGCAGGTGGCCGTCGGGGTCGAGTACCCGCTGGGGCGCTCGCTGTGTTCGCAGGGCGTGGCGCTGTCTCATATCGGCGTCCCGATCGCTAATTCGGCGCGTTGGCCTGGTTCACGGCGTAATCTTGGACTTCGGTCACGGTCGTTCTCGTGCCCTGCTTGCGGCGGCGGGCCACGGCCCAATTTTCTTTCCAATTCAATACGAAAACGATGTAGTACACAACTTTAAAGCAGAAAAGAGGGATGCGCGCTTGCGATTGAACGAACACATCCCCGGCCAGCAAGGACAGCACCGCCCGCTCGATCTTTGGAGGCCGCCTGGTTGAAACAAACATGGACTGAAAGGCCGGCTGGTTGAATCGATGGATAAACCAGGAAAAGGTCTTGATGCCCCGGCGGACCAGGCGCTCGAATTCCTGAAGGTGCGCGGCATATTCAGGCGACTTCCGAAGATAGGCGTCGACGACTTTGGCTCCTCGTGTGCCGCTATTGAGCGCCAGGTGGACTCCGCTGGAGAAGATCGGGTCGATGAAGGCGAACGCGTCGCCGATCATTAGATAGCCGTCGCCTGACATCGTGTCCCGCCGATAGGAAAAATTCGCAGCGGCATAGGTTTGGGTCAGGGGCTTGGCCCTTTCCATGCGTTGAGCAATCGGAGGGGATTGGCGAAGGGTATCCAGGAGAAATTGATCCAGAGGAACCGTTCTCGATTTAATATAGTCCGGATGGCAGACGACTCCGACGCTGGTGGTGCCATCCTTGAAGGGGATCAACCAGCACCAGCCGTCGTTCAACCAGCCGGCGGTGATATTGCCTTCGTCCTTATCGGGAAGCCGCCCGACCCCCTCGAAGTGACCGAAGATCGCCGCGCTGCTGTGCTGCTGGCTTCGGCGCTTGCCGCCGAGCTGGTTCGAGAGAAAGGTGTCGCGGCCGCTGGCGTCAACGACAAACTTCGCGTCCCAGGTTTGTGGACGCCCTTCACGATCCTCTGTGTGGACGAGCGAACTCTGCCCGGAGCGGAATTCGACGCGCTGGGCTTTGACTCCTTCGTGGACCGTCACGCCTTTGCTGATCGCGTTCTTCAGGAGAATGGCATCGAACTCGGAGCGCTTGACTTCGAACGCGTAGGGCTGGGATTCATCGAATGCTTTGGAAAAATAATACATATGGGATCGTCCATAGCGGTGCGAAATCATCTCGGCGCCGTATTTGATAATGCCGATCTGTTCGACTTCCGCGAGGACCCCCAATTGTTTCAAGATGGGGAGTGATTGAGGCAGGAGCGATTCCCCGATGTGGAATCGCGGGTGGGGATCCTTCTCTAGAATGTGCACATTCCAGCCCTGTTCGGCCAACAGAGCGGAGATTGTGGATCCCGCCGGCCCGCCGCCGACGACAAGCACATCACAGGTCACGAGTGTTTGAGCTGATTCACCGGCAATTGAGTGACCCAAGGGAGAACTCCTTCAGTGAAAGAGATGTCGCGCGGAGTATACCCAAGCGGTTCAGCCATGGCTAGTTGTGAGGTGCATGAATGTTCCAACCTCGTCGACAAAGGCGTAGGCTCTTCACAACTTGACCGGGCTTCAGACGCATGGTACTTGTTGCCGCCCGGAGGAACAGCATTCCTAATATAGGGAGTAACGTTCAGACGAGAGCGTTGCGTCCATTTGCCGGGCACACATCGTCCGAACCGGGCAGTCGCTTTATGCTTGGAGTCGCTCTGTCTCCCCTCCTAAGACACAATGAACGATCCGCAATCATGATGATTCTGCTGGTCCGTATCCTCCTCATTGCTTGGACTCTCACTGCCGGATTCGGGGTAGGGTTTGCCCAGGAGACCGGAGATCCTGTGCCGCCCCCAAAGATTGAAAGTAAGGTCGATCTCTATCTGAGCGGCCATGCGATGGGATTTTTCCCGCAGGACAACAATCTCACGGTTGGCGGGGCAAGTGTCCCGCGGACCGATATCCGCGGCACTTTCGGCGCCGGCATAAAGTTCGAAGCCTATCCGTGGTTTACTAACAAGATTCTTGGCGGAGAAATTGAAGCGTTCGGTCTTGGGGGCAGCGTGCGGGCTCCACGCACCACGTCCGGATCAGGGACTACTCAGGCGCAAGGGAACCTGATCGCCGTGAATACGATGTACAACGTCATGCTGCGGTATCCGGGCGAGATGGTGCAGCCGTATATCGGGGTCGGCGGAGGCACCTCGATGGGAGTGCTCTACGATGCGTCGATCCAACACGGCAATCTGGCGCTCACGGGAACTTCCGGCGATATGGCCTTCGCCTATCAGTTCTTGGGCGGCATCAAAGCATTCGTGACAAAGCGGCTGTTTGTATTCGGCGAGTACAAATATTTTGGAACGAAGTATAGTTTTGACAGTGAAGGGGCCGGCAACTCCAAAGTGAAGCTCGACTTTCAGACTCAGATCGTGTCGGGTGGTGTCGGCTGGTCGTTTTAGTTACAGAACGAATATCGTTCGATCGAGGCTCCTATCAGCATCCTCGACCAATTCTTTGTCTACCGTCCTGAACCATGGGAAGACCGCGACTGGAGAGGCGCGAGCGGCCTTCCGCTGGAAGATGTGTGGTTTCAGTCGGCGGACGGCACCAAGCTTTTCGGCTGGTATGTCGAAGCACGCGCGGATGCCGGCGTGCTGCTCTGGTGTCATGGCAACGCCGGGAGCGTCATTCACCGGCTTGAAAACCTGCGCGAGCTCTATCGGCTTGGATTGTCGATTTTCGTCTTCGACTATCGAGGATATGGTCGAAGCCAGGGCAAGCCGTCGGAAGACGGGCTCTACCAAGACGCGATCGGCGCCTACGACTATCTTACCCGGGTGCGGCAGATTCGCTCGGAGCGGATTATCGTGTTCGGCCGGTCGCTGGGCGCTGCCGTCGCGACCGATCTTGTCTCCCAGAAGCCGGCAGCAGGATTGATTTTGGAGTCGCCGTTCCCGTCGATTGCCGCGATCGCAAAACATCACTACGGCGGCATGCCGGTGCATTGGCTGCTCGGGGCGGAATTCAATCTCATCGATCGCCTTCCGCAGCTGTCCCTTCCCACGCTCGTGATCCACGGCGATCGGGACGAGATCATTCCTATCGAGTTCGGCCGCCAGGTCTTCGAGGCCGCCAAGCCGCCGAAATGGTGGTATGCGATAGCCGGCGCGGATCACAACAATACTTATCAAGTCGGCGGGAGCGTGTACTTTCGCCGGTTTGCTGATTTCGTTCGAACTGCGATTGCAGCTTAGCCGACCAGTGCGCGCGTCCATGAATTATGCATTTGGTGATTGGTCGCCACATTTGGTACAGTGCGCCGGGCATCGCGCGCGCATCCCGGTCCGGGGCAGTTGAAACGAGGCATGACGGAATGACGATCAAGATAGAAGACGTAACGACCGATCAGAGAGCTATGCGATTTGGCGTTCTCATTTTGCTGGCGTTGCTATGGCTGCCGGGCTGTGCCGGCCGGCCCGGCGCGCCGACCGCGCTGCTCGAACCGGCTACGCCGCCTGTGCTGCTCGCGGCTGCATCGGGGGCCTCGAAGCCCGCCTCAGATGCTACGGAGAAGCCGTCCGATGATTTGTTCGATCCCTTCGCGAAATCCGGCGAAGACGGCATCGAGGAATATGATCCGTGGGAGCCCCTCAATACAAAAGTCTTCGAATTCAATCGACAGGTCGATCGCTGGGTCTTAAAGCCGGTGGCGCAGGGCTACAACTTTGTCATGCCGAATCCGGTCCAGATCGGGATCAGCAACTTTTTTTATAACCTCCGGTTTCCGCCCCGTTTCTTCAATAATATTTTTCAGGGGAAAGCGAAGGGTGCGGGCATTGAGGTTGGCCGGTTTCTCGTCAACTCCACGGCGGGAGTCGGTGGGTTGTTTGACGTGGCCCAGCATCTTGATCTGAAGACACCTGAAGAAGACACCGGCCAGACCCTCGGGTTCTATGGAGTGAAGCCAGGGCCGTATGTGATTCTCCCGCTGCTGCCACCGTTCAACCTCCGCGATCTGGTTGGCTATGTGGGAGACATCGCGCTCAATCCGATCAACTGGCTGGTGGCGCCTATCATTGAAGTGCGTGGCGTGCCCTCGGTGATTGCCCATAAGAATCGGACTACGAGTACGGTCGTGCAGCTTGGCGGCCGGGTATTTGAAATAGTGAATGACCGTTCGTTGAACCTCGAAAAGTTCCAGGGGGTTGAGGAAGCCACGCTGGATCTGTACGCCGCCGTCCGCAACGCCTATCTCCAAAAGCGTGCCCGGGCGATCCGCGAGTAACCGCAAAGAACGACGTCGAACCGCTTCATGTCCGGCCGCTGGCGGCCGGCCCGTCGGCGTTACGCGCCGGTATGCTTCAGTTCTCCCTGTAGGTCTCCGACAAGGAGATGCGGGCCTTGTGAATCAACCTGCAAGGCGGCATCTCTCTTATGAATACTCCTGCATTCAGTCAGAGCCCGGGCTTTTCCGCCGCCGTCCATACGGCGCCGCCGGAGGTGTCGGTCTACGATGCTGCGCGCATCATGCATTGGCGGAAGGTCGGGGTCGTGCTCGTGGTGCGGCATCATCGACCGGTGGGAATCGTCACCGATCGGGATCTGACGACCCGGGTCGTGGCCAATGGCCTTGACCCCCGGGCGACGACGCTCGGTCGGATCATGACCGCGCCGTTGGTGACAGCGGCGGCTGAGGCGTCCGATGAACAGGTATTGCACGTGCTGGCGCAGAGCCTGGTACGACAGGTTCCGCTGGTCGACGGCGAAGGGAATGTGGCCGGGTTGGCTTCCTGGAACCTCACCGAAGCCGCTAACGGCTCGGGTCCCTTCGGTGCCAGGCTGGTTCGATCGACGGCGATGGTCCCGATGGTAAAGCGCCGGAAGTTCAGGCGGGTACTCTTCGGTTTGCAGCAGGAGGTCCGTCAGCACGCCCGTTGGATCGGAGCCACCATCGCGTTGGCGGCGATCGGTGCGGTCATCTCTCTGGTCGCGGTGGGCTACTGGAGCCCGTGGAGTTCGGCTTCTGTCGCGTCACTGCACGTGACGGAATCCGCCCGATCAAGCAAGCCCTCTACGGAGGCAACGCAGTCCCCTCATGCCGACCCGAAACCTGGGCCTCCTTCGTCGACCCCGACTAGATAATACCCATCAACCAGTCTTCGTGAACGGCGCAGGCATTCGCACGCGAATGCGCGCCTGCCCTTTCGGGACCATCGGGTTGACCGTACTTCTTGCTCATTCATCGGGGGCAGCGCCCGTGGCCAGCCGGGGCAATCGGGACGGATGCGGTGGATCTCACTGTTATGATCGCGCCCGGTTGATCCAGCCGCCATTCGAACGATCTGCCGTTGGCGTCCTCAGTTCTATTCCTACTATAATGACGGATGCTTGGCGACCGGAGGAGTTGACGTCCGCCTGATCGATCGACGAGGAGGTCTCTATGCGTCCTGATCTGAGCCTGCGAAGAGCGCTCATCCTGTTGTGGACCGGGGCGGTGATCGTGATCGCGTTATTCGGTGGGGCGACCTCTTCCGGGGCCGCCGGGCCGCCGGTTGCCTCTGCCACTGCGACCCTGAATATCATCGCGGGCGACGTGAAAGTGGTTCCTTCTGAGGGCGGCCCGGCTCGGGCCGCGAAAGACGGCATGAACCTGGCCGTCGGAACGCATGTGGTGACCGGTCCTAAATCCACGGCGCTGGTGACCTTCCTCGACGGCAGTACGTTGACCGTACAACCTGACTCGGATGCGACGGTCAAGCAGGCCGATCTCAGCAAGAAGCAATCGACTGTCAGGATCAAGGTCAATCTGGGTACCGTGTGGGCTCGTGTCGCCAAGCTGGTGGATTCAGGATCGAGCTTCTCGCTCGAATCCAACAGCGCGACAGCCACGGTCCATGACGGCCTCATCGGCGCCAGGCAGGAGGCCGATGGCACCTTTACCTGCTGGACCCGCGCCGGCAATCTTTTTCTTGTCGACCCGAGCGGCCGCATCATCTCGGAACTGCAGCCCGGCCAAATGGACGTCGTGAAAACCGGCCAGCCGTCTAACCCGCATCCGTTTTTCTCCAATGACAGCGCGCTGCGTGTGGCGACGTCGTCGGGCGTCTTGCCTTTAACCCTGATGGCAGACAAAGTCCGGTTGGCGGGATTTGTCTCTCCCCGGATTGAGGTGAATCAGGTATTCGGCGCGTTTACCGGGCTGACGGAACAGGGCGGGCGCGTGGTCGAAGTCCCGGCCGGTGTCGCGGCGCCCTTCACCCTGATCGTGGAAGGGGAAATCAGCGGCTCGTTCGAGGTGACGATTGCAGGGCTGCACAAGGGCGTGCAGGTCTCCCAACAGCGGCTTTCCGGGACGATCAAAAAAGGAGAGCGGCTGGTGAGCACGATTCTGCCGCAACTTGATGACGCGACGGCGGGCGATCCGAAGACGGCGAAAGTGGTCGGTCTCACGGCGACACCCTTTCAGCCGATGGATGCCCCCCTGCCGGGCGTGCTCTTGCTGTCTCCCTGGGAGTGAGCGGGCTGAAGACGGCAGCCCACGGCTATTTGGTTGTCAGGATCGTGACCCCGTTCCAATCAGGCGGGGGAGGAGTTGCGGCAAACTCCCGGCTGCGGCGCAGGTAGAGAGCGCTCGGGCCGTCTCCCGGATATTCGGCCAGGAGCCTGTCGAAGAGTTCGACCGCCGCCGCCCATTGCCCGGCGTGATACCGTTCGATGCCGCTCGCATACTGCTCCAGCAGCGTCCCCGTTTTCGGATCGAGCTGATGCCGGTAGGACACCACCTCATACACCGCCAGCGGTTCGGTTCGTCCTTTCACTTGTACTCGGTCGAGATACCGATACGTGAACGACTCCCCGGCGGCGTTCATTGTCGCCTCGCTGACCAGCACTCTGGTTCCATAGTCTTTGTTGACGCCTTGCAGGCGGGACGCAATGTTGACGGCGTCTCCGAGGACGGTATATGCGAGCCGGTCACGCGATCCCATATTCCCCACCACCATCGGGCCGGTGTTGATCCCGATACCCAGGTCAAGTTGCGGATTGCCCCGTTCTTTCCACTGCGTGCGCAGTTCGTGCAGCCGCTGGACCATATCAAGAGCCGTGGCGCAGGCCCTGGCGGCATGGTCTGGCTGATCCATCGGCGCATTCCAAAACGCCATGATCTCGTCGCCGATGTATTTGTCCAGCACGCCGTCGTGCCGGAACACGATCTCCGTCATGGCGCTCATATAGTCGTTCAGAAGCGCCACGAGGGCTTGTGGATCCATGGCTTGTGAGAGGGTCGTGAATCCGCGAAGGTCGCAGAAGAAGGCGGTCATCGTGCGGGTTTCACCTCCCAGCGTGAGACGCTCGGGCTGGTTCAGCACCCACTGACTGACGGAAGGCGAGAGGTAGCGCGCCATGACGTCCCGCATCGTCCGTTGCTGCGCTTGTTCGAAGAGCAGGCGATAGACTTGGCTGACTGCAAAGCCGAGTGCCAGCGCGGCGGGCGGATAAATCAGATTCAAGAGCGTCCCCTGATCGAAGAGGATCCCGCCGGTCAGGAGATACAGGAACAGCAATCCCAACAATCCCATCGCCGCGCGAATGGGGCGGAGCAGCGCCGCGAGCCAGGTTCCGATCAACGCAGCCGCGCACACGAGCAGGCTCGTCGCCGGTGCAGAGCTCGGCGCGAGATAGCGTTGGCCGAGAATCGTTTCGACGATGTTGGCCTGGACTTCCACGCCCCACATTCTGGTTTCCGCCGTTGTGGGCGTGGCAAACTCGTCCACGCCGCGAATGGTCAACCCCAGCAGCACGATTTTGTCTCGTACGAGGTCGGGCTCGAACGACTTGTTGAGCAGGTCCACGAAAGGAAGAATGGTAAACGCACCGCCTCGCTCCGGACTCGATGGAGGCCCGAGGAAGTTGATGAGCATGCGGCCGTTGTCGATCAATGGAATGGCTCGCCCCGCTCCATAGGCGGTCTCGTCCGTGGCGTCGGTGTCGAGCACGGCCGGCCGCCGGACATAGCGCGCGACGGCTGAAAGCGCCAATGCCGGATGCACCTGCCCATTCGCTTCCAATAAGAGGGGTAGACTGCGGACCACGGTATCGCGATCCGTGGTGACGTTGACCGTCCCCTCTGCCACTGCCGCGGACCGGATGGCGGCGGCTGGAGACACGAACACCTCGAACTCCTGCGCGACCCCGGGTCGTGGATGAAGCGCTTTGGGTCCTTGCGCTTCAAGCGGCGCAATCACGTTGCCCATCTGTTGCATGGCGGCGATGAGATGCGGGTCGTCCGGTTTGGCCGCGTCGAAGAAGATATCGAGCACGACCGTGCGCGCGCCGGCTGCGCGCAGGGCCTCCAGGGCCTGCGCATAGAGCGTGCGAGGCCAGTTCACCAGCGGGCCATATGTCGGGAGGAGTTCGCGGTAGCTGCGTTGATCGATGCCGACGATGACGGTGGTCCGGGATTGTTCGCCGGCCCGGGCGGCAAAGAGAAAGTCCGTGCTTTGTACCTGCGCCGTTGCGAAGACCTGTCGATGGTACGCCGTGATCAGCAGTGCGCCGACGGCCAGCGCGAGCGCCGTGCTGACGAGGAGTCGCTTCATCAACGTGCCGTTCATGCGGGGAGGATTCTAACAGGACGGGGAGCGACTGTCTTGAACGATCTCAGCAGCACGCGCGCTTAGATCACTCCGAGTTCTCGACCAACCTTTTCAAAGGCGCCGATAGCCTGTTGCAATTGCGCTCTCGTATGCGCGGCAGACATCTGGACGCGGATGCGCGCCTGGCCCTTCGGCACCACTGGAAAACTGAATCCGACGACGTAGACGCCTTCCTGCAGGAGACGATCAGCCATGGTGGTGGCGAGCGTGGCGTCACCCAGCATCACCGGAATGATGGGGTGATGGCCCGGGACGAGCCGGAATCCAAGCGCGGTCAATCGCTCGCGGAAAAAAGCGGCATTGTCACGCAGTTGTGCGCGCAACGCATCGCCCTGTGCGACCAGCTTCACCGCTTGCAGCGCGGCTGAGGCAATCACCGGCGGCAGGGCGTTGGAAAAGAGGTATGGCCGCGAGCGCTGACGCAGCAGCTCGACGATTTCCGCCCGTCCCGAGGTGAATCCTCCGGCTGCGCCGCCGAGGCTCTTCCCGAGCGTGCTCGTCACGATATCAACTCGATCGACCACTCCGAAATGCGCCGGCGTCCCGCGTCCGTTCGGACCCAGCACCCCGGTCGCGTGGCTGTCATCCACCATGACGATGGCGTCGTAGCGATTGGCCAGCTCGACAATCTCATCGAGCTTGGCGAGATCCCCATCCATCGAAAAAACACCGTCGGTCGCGATCAGGCGCAGCCGGCAGGAACGGGTTTCTTGTAGTTGCGTTTCAAGCTCGGCCATGTCGGCATGGGCGTATCGAAGGCGCTTCGCCTTACAGAGCCGAATCCCGTCGATCACGCTGGCATGATTCAGCGCGTCGCTGATCACGGCGTCCTTTTCACTCAGCAGCACCTCAAACAGGCCCCCGTTGGCGTCGAAGCAGGAGCTATAGAGGATCGTGTTTTCAGTGCCGAGGAAGGTGCTGATCGCCTGTTCCAACTGCACGTGCAGATCCTGGGTGCCGCAGATGAAGCGCACCGAGGCCATGCCGTAGCCGTGTTCGGTGAGTCCAGTGGCGGCCGCCTTTAGGATATCGGGATGGTTGGCGAGACCCAGGTAGTTGTTCGCGCAGAGGTTGAGCGCCGGGCCCTGCGCGACCCGGATATCGGTTCCTTGCGGGCTGAGGAGTTGTCGCTCCTGCTTATAGAGACCGGCCGCACGGATGTCGGCGAGTTGTTGCGTGAGCACTTTCTTGAGTGACTGGTACGCCATGGCTGGATCAGGGAAACAAAACTACCTTGCCGCACTGTCCGGAATTGATCAACTCAAACCCCCGGGCGTAGTCGCTCATCGGGAAGGTATGCGTGACGATCGGCTTGATGTTGAGCCCCGCTTTGAAGAGCCCGGCCAGGCGATACCACGTGCTGAAGAGGCGCCGGCCTGTAATGCCGTGCACGCGAATCCCTTTGAAAATAACTTCGTTGGCCAAGTCGAACGAGATCGGACCGGTCGGAATGCCGAACAGTGTCACCCGTCCGCCGTTTTTGACGGCGCCGAACGCCTGGTGCAAGGCGCTGGGATGACCGGACATTTCCAACGACGCGTCAACGCCTTCGCCGGCGGTGATCTCGCGAATCGCCGCCGCGATCTGCTCGGGCGTCTGGGTCTTGGCGTTCAACACGTAGTCTGCGCCGACCTGTTTGGCCAGGCCGAGGCGATAGTCACTCACATCCGTGGCAATGATCGTCGCCGCGCCGGCGGTGCGGGCGACGGCGGTCGAGAATAATCCGGTCGGTCCGCAGCCGGTGATCAGGACGGTATGGCCGGTCAGGTCTTCCGCGAGGGCGGCATCGACCGCATTGCCGAGCGGTTCCTGGACCGAGGCGTATTCCGGTGGTATGGACGGGGATGTGTTCCAGAGCACATTGTCGGGCAGCACGACATATTCGGCAAATGAGCCATCGCGATCGACTCCGAGGATGCGATAGTTTCGACAGACATGGGCCTGACCGGTGCGGCACTGGAAACAGTGGCCGCAGGTAATGTGTGATTCGGCTGCGACATAGTCGCCGAGCTTCACCCGCGTGACATCTTTCCCGACTTCGACAACCTCGCCGCACATCTCATGGCCGATGATGCGGGGCGGATGAATGCGGCTGTGCGCCCAGGGGTCCCAGTTGTAGATATGGGCATCGGTGCCGCAGAGCGAGGTGGCTTTGATCTTCACGATGACATCGTTCGGTCCTGGAGTCGGGTCCGGACAAGTCATTGCTGTCAGCCCGGGGCCAGCGGATGTTTTCACGAGTGCGCGCATGGCTGTATTCTAACGTAACCCTGTGAAGGAGGCACGTGCTTGCCGAAAAAACGGGTTGCACTCGATCACGGGGCTGAGTAGGATGCCTCTATGTACCACCCCGCGCCCAGTCCTCTTGCCTTGCTGGCCGGCGCCCTCGGTCTCTGTCTCCTTCCGCTCAGTCTCATGCCAGTCAGCCAGGCGGCAGGATCCCCGTCAGAAGCCTCTCCTGCGCCAATCGGCACGCGTTGGGTCAAAATTGACCTGGCGACGGCCGATGCGTCCGGCGATATTCAAGTGGGGAAACCGTTTGACTTGTCGATCGCTGTTGGCGGGGTGACCCAAGGCGGCGCGCCACTGGTGGCGATTTGCGAATCGGTTCTGTTTCAGAAGCACGTGGTCGCGTTGGAGCCTGACACCGTCGAGATGGTGATGAAGGGGTCGGCCACGATGGAGCCGATTCCAGCAGGAAAACTCTCGGTCCCTCCCAAAGCCGCCAGAGTGCAAGTGACCATTGCCCGTGTGAAGAAAGACAAGTTCGAGCGAGTGCTCACGCGCGTGGTCTATGTCACCATGGGGAAACAGGAGGCGGCCAACGAAGGTAGCGATACGCCGCTGCCGAGTTCGGAGGAGCCGTCGGGCGGGGAGTCGGCGCAGGACGAAGTGCAGCCGGACGCCTTGCCGGTCTCGGGTGGGCTGGTGGTCGAGGAAGATCTGCTTCCTATGCCGACACCAGGGCAGGGCAAGGCCTATTGGCAGCAGATCAGTCATCTGGTAAGCCGCAGCTGGAGCCGTACGGTCCGCCATGTGCGGCACGCACCGACGAGCGAGACGGTGCGGGTGAAGTTCCGGCTCTACCCCAGCGGACGCGTGCAGTTGATTCAGATTGAAAAAGGATCCGGTGCGCGGGAAGTCGATGAGGCGGGGATTTATGCGGTGGTCCATGCCCAGCCGTTCCCCCCGTTTCCGGATAATATCGAGTCGGAAGCGGTCGATGTCCATGTGCGGATGCGGACGGGGGCGAAGACCGGAGCACGAGAGGTGCAATCGATTACGAACAAACAAGCCGCCTCGCCTGAGGCCGGTGCCGGGTCGTCTAAAAAGTGACGGGACTGAAGTGCGGGGCAGTGTTCTCGGGCAGTTCATCTCATGGAGGGTGCATGTATCAACGGACAATCGTGAAAGCTGGCGTCTTGTGTGCGGTGTTACTGGCCGGATGGCCGGCGGGGGCAGGGGCCGAGATGGCCCGATGGGACCTGGATCCTGATCATTCCATCATTGAATTCCGTGTCGCCCACATGGTGGTCTCAAAGACCGCGGGCAAGTTTATGGACTATACGGGTCTGGTGGAGATGGATGCGGAAGCGCACCAGTTCAAGACGATCGAAGCGACGATCAACACGGGGTCGGTCAATACCAACCAGGAGAAGCGCGATGCGCATCTCCGGAACGCGGATTTCTTCGATGTCGAAAAGTTTCCGACCATGACCTACAAGATGAAGAGCTACAAAAAGACCGGCGAGGGCTATACGGCGCTCGGTGACCTGACGCTCCATGGAGTGACGAAAGAGATCACGTTAGTCGGCACCTTTAACGGTGTGAGCAAAGATCCCTGGGGCAACACCCGCGGGGGATTTACCGCCGAGGGAAAAGTGAATCGTAAAGACTTCGGCATGGTCTGGAATAAAACGCTCGACACCGGCGGATTCGTCGTCGGCGACGAGGTGAATATCCGGCTCGATATCGAGTGCATCAAGGCCAAAAAGCCGTAGCCATTTCCCGCTCCTCCTCGATCCCGGCCGGCTCACCATGTGAGCCGGCCGGGGCACTTACCTATCGCGATTCATCGGAGAGTCTATGAAGGCCATGGTCCTCGACCATGTTGGAGATGTGGCGGGCAGCCCGTTGCAGCTTCGCGACATCCCCATGCCGCTGCCGGGTCCTGGCGAAGTGCTGGTGAAGGTGCATGTCTGCGCAGTCTGCCGCACCGATCTGCATGTCATCGAGGGAGAGCTAGCCGATGTGAAGCAGCCGCTGGTGCCGGGGCATCAGGTCGTCGGCACGGTTGCGCGATTGGGGGCCGGGGTGATGGGGGTGCAGGAGGGCGATCGCGTCGGGATCGCCTGGCTCCAGGGCACGTGCGGGGTCTGTGATTTTTGCAAGAGCGAGCGGGAGAATTTGTGTCTGAAAGCGCGATTTACCGGCTATCAAGTCGATGGCGGCTATGCGGAATATGCAGTCGTGCCGGCGCGGTTTGCCTATCCCATCCCACCGGGTTTTACCGATGACGAGGCGGCTCCGCTGCTCTGTGCCGGCATCATCGGCTATCGCGCATTGCGATTGAGCGGCATCAAGCCGGGCCAGCGGCTCGGGCTCTACGGGTTCGGCGCCTCCGCGCATATCGCGATCCAGATCGCGCGTCATTGGGGTTGCCAGGTGTACGTCAGTTCGCTCAAGACCGAGCATCAAGCCCTTGCGCGCGAGCTGGGTGCTGTGTGGGTCGGGGGTGCGCACGATGAGCCGCCTGACAAGCTCCATGGGTCCATCATCTTTGCGCCGGCCGGTGAGCTGGTGCCTCCGGCATTGCGTGCATTGGAGCGGGGCGGCACCCTCGCGCTGGCCGGTATCCACATGTCGCCGATTCCGTCACTGAACTACGATCGCGACATTTTTGGGGAGCGTATCTTGCGCAGCGTTACGGCCAATACGCGCCAGGACGGCATCGAGCTGTTGCGCGAAGCAGCCGCCATTCCGATCAAACCCCATACCGTCCGCTTTCCCTTGCTGCAAGCCAATCAGGCGCTGCAAGCGCTCAAGGCTGGGGCGTTTCAAGGCGCCGCCGTCCTCACGATCTGATCCCGCACCCATCTAGCATTCGATCATGCAGATTAGGTAGATTGAGCGGCTATGCGTCACATCATGTCAGCACTGATCGTCACCCTGGGGATCGGCTTCGGCGGAGCCGCCTGGGCTCTGGAGTTTACCGCCGATCGCATCACTAAGATCGACGGCCGCACGGGCAAAGCCAACATCTATTACCGCGACAACATGTGGCGCATCGAGCATCACACGATGGGGCCGGTGAACGTCAGCATTGTGCGCAAAGACAAGCAAGTCGTGTGGATGCTGCTGTCACGGATGAAACATTTCAAGACCATACCCTACAGCGCGGATCAGGATTTGTGGGTGACGGAGAAGTTGGACGGGGAAGTGTCCCGCGAGGAAATCGGGCAGGAAGTCCGCGAGGGCCATCCGACGATCCTCTATGAAGTCGTGACGAAGCATGGGGAGCGTACCGAGGTCTATTATCAGTGGCTGGCGACGGACATTCATTTCCCTATGAAGCTGGCAAAGAAGGACGGGAGTTGGATCGTGGAATACCAACATGTGAAGCTACGGGCGGTGACAGATTACCTCTTCCAGCTCCCGCTGAACTTTCAGCCATTGGAAGATTTCAATAAAGGTGCGGAGCCGGAGAAGATTGAACCGGGGATGTAGCAGGCAAGGAGGCCGGATCGTGAGAAAGACGGGGTTCATCAGTGCAGTCTGGATCGCAGGTTTGGTGGGAGCTGCTGGATCGGCATGGGCGATGGATGTGGGCGATGTGAAACAGGAGTGGACGGCAGAGGGGCGCAAGTTGGCCGCCGAACGCATCAAGCTGCCGGCGTACGACGACATGGTCCATATTCCGGCGGGGCCGTTCACGATGGGCAGTGATAAGAAAACGGATAAGAATGCCTATCTGGTGGAGATGCCGCAGCGCTCGGTCTACCTCGATGCCTATGACATCGATAAATACGAAGTGACGACCGTCCAATATTTGAAATTCGCCTTGGCGACCAATCGTCCACCTCAAGTGGATTGGAAGTTTGACGGTGGCAACTTTCAAGACACCATGGTGTCGCATCCCATCATGCACGTAACGTGGTATGAAGCCGATGAGTACTGCAAGTGGGCCGGGAAGCGGTTGCCGACTGAAGCCGAGTGGGAGAAGGCGGCCCGCGGCAATGCCGATACTCGCATTTATCCTTGGGGCAACGAAATGGCCGGCCTATCACGGGCGAACTTCGGCCGGACTGGCCTGTCAGGTCCGGTGCGCGATCGCCCGGAGCGGCTCTTGCTCTATCCTCCGATCATCTCGGTGTTCAAGTACGACAACGCCGCGAGCCCGTATGGCGTGTTTCAGATGGCCGGCAACGTCGCCGAGTGGGTGGCCGACTGGTACGACAAGGACTATTACAAAACCGCACCGGACAAGAATCCCAAGGGGCCCGACAAGGGCTCGCAGAAGGCGTTCCGTGGCGGAGGCTGGATCGACAGCACGCCGAGCGTGCGGGTCTCACAACGCAACGGCACGGACCCCAAGACCTCGATGAATTGGATGGGTGTTCGCTGTGCCCGCGATGCGAAAGACGGCGCCGCGCCGGAGACCACGCCGGCGCAGCCGATCGTGCCATAGGCGAGTGCAAAGGATTGTTCTTGCAAGATAAACAAGCGCAAGCTGCTCGCCAAAGCGATTGGTGGGTCCAAGAATCTTCGCTTTGGCGCTGAAGCTGAGGACTTATGACGCATTACCACATCAACATTTTTTACAGCAAGGCGGATGGCGGGTACATTGCCGACATTCCTGACCTTGAAGCCTGTTCGGCGTTCGGCAAGACGCCGGCTGAAGCGCTGAAGCAAGCCGAAATAGCAAAGTGTGCCTGGTTGGCTGCTGCCCGCGCCGAGCGGAAGCCTGTTCCTAAACCCCGCTATCGTCCCGCTATCTATCAGACTGGTGCTTAGGTCTGCCTGGCGAACGCCTTCAGCTGCTGCATCTCGGCGCGCATACCATCCTGGCCGCGGCAGACATGCCTTACCTTGCGCTCTCCCTCGAAGGCCCCCGCTGGGTGCTCTATGCCGTCAAAGGCAAGCTGGGTAAAGGAGAAGATCTCGTACCGGGCACGATGCTCGATCTGAAGTCGATGCAAGAAGCCGGCGAAGAAATCTACAACATTCCGGTGTCCGATGAGAAAATGAAGAGCGTGGTGGAGTCAGTATACGGAGAGTTACCGGAGGTGGAGTGAGCATCGTCTAAATCGCACAACGTCATTAGCAGGATCAACAAAACTTGCGCATAGCCGAATTCTTTGGTTTCTAGACTCCACTCATGGCTCCAAAAAGTTGAAGGCCATCCTCTGATTGAGAGCCCCGTCGAAGTCCTACCTCAGGACATTCAGCACGAGGAACCATCTGTAAAAATGGAGGATCTGTGATGGTGGAGGTCATGATGAATCATAGTGGGTCAAGGGGGCGCCAGGTTGGCACCAGCACCTGTGAAGGTAGCGTTAGCATCTTCTGACTTACGGGAAAAATTGAAATGCTCCGACTTTCGTTTCCCTGCGTAATGAATCCACAGCGTCCTGAAATGGCTCACAATCGTGCAAAGTCTTATACGAATCAGTGAGCACGTTGAAACCACTGTCGATTACTTGCTTGACCGCAAGGATCAGCTTTTCTGAGTATTCAAGGATGTCTTGTTGGATTACAGATTTTTCCGCAAACTCTCGAATGGTATTCGGTTCACTGGGCGAACTTGCAGAATGACGAGTGATATGTTCTTCCACGATAAGAGGCCATTGGTTCGGTAAAAAGGTATAGAACTCTGTTTCGGTTTTATGTGGAAACCCGAACCACCAGAAGGAAAAATTCCCAAGGTGCGCCAATTTGTTTCGATATAGGAACAACAGAGTTGCCCATTCTTTGTCAGGGCCATCCCGTAGAAGTTCAGAAACTAATGAGACGTGCAGTTTTTCCAGAAGGGCCTTTCTGGGCGGGGCGATGGTTGCCACCGGGGGGAAAGGAGTTGTTGCAAAATCCATCAAGTCGGTGAAGGAGGCACGACCCACTTTGATTTTAGGCATTTCACCGGAAAAGAAGATCGCCGCAACCTCTGCGAACTGGTCGAGAGTACCTGTGAGTAGCACAACTAGATTTCTGAATGAGCGCCGAACTTTGTGGGAAGCCTTGGGGTCCCAAGCTTCCTCCCTTACTTTCTTCGCGGGGGAATAGGAACTGGCGTGATCTTTCTTAATGGCGCCAAACAGTTCATCTATTTCTTCAAGCGAATCCCTAATCCCGCGAGCAAGATTTCCAAGGTAAGGAAAGAGAATGCCACTTGTATCAGAAAGGAATCGGGGGGATTGGCCATAAGAAAAGTAATTCGCGGCACAATAAAAGTGATAGAGGGTTGCTGGAATGATTTTGTTTTGGTGTGCAGCTTCCCATATAGATTCGGGACGATTTATGACAAGTGAACTGGTTTGAACGGCAACGCTGTTTAGGTCACATTCTTGCAGTCTCATTCTTCGGCTCCATTGCACGGGGGATACTCCAATGTGATGGAGGCATCATGCACTTGACGGACAAGGGATTGCTTATCGGAGAACAGTGGTGATCCGCTGATTAAGAGTTACGGCCTCACTTCTTAAAAATCAGCCTCGGCTCGGTCATGTTCCCCATCGAGACTGCTACCAACTCCCACCCGCTTGATCCAAACTCGTTCAGCTTGGATTGCATATTCTGCGTGTCGGGAAGCACCTCGACGATTTGGTACTGAAACCGCTTCGGCTCCTGCGCCTTCGCGGTGAACGGCTGCCCCATGAGCAGCAGGAGGCCCAATGCGCCAAGGCTTACGCCCGTGATCAGCCACGCTATTGATAGACGTGCGTTCTGCATAGGTCACCTCACTCAGCTTATTGTTATGGATGCGCGATGCGCCAGTTGTGGCCGGTACCGAGATCGACTTTGAGCGGGACGGAGAGTGTGGTAAACGAACGGCCACCCTTGGGTGGGTCACGCAAAGGCAAGACGGCCTTTAGGTTCAGGAATCGGGCGGCCAAGATCCTTTGCCGTTTCAATCCATTCCTGGATCACAGTTTCAACGTGCGCCAGGGCTTCCTGGTAGGTCGCGCCATCGGCCGCACATCCGGGCAATTCCGGCACTTCGGCAATGAAGGCCTGATCGTCCTTGCTCCAATAGATGATCACTTCGTATTTACTCATCTACCTCGCCTCCCAGCTGATATCGAAGAATTACTTGGCGAACCTGTTTCACTTGATATGGCTTCGCATGAGCGCCTTTGGACTGGAGATTTAAAATCTCCTCAACCCCGGGCTTTGAGTAAATATGATGGCTCCCACGAATCCGCTCTTCAAAGCCCAACTCCAATAATAAATGTCGAAGTCCCTCGAACGGAATATTAGCGTCCGATGTCCCGCGCAAAATTCGTTCGAGTAGTTTATCTGACCGAGTCACTCGATTGTCTGATGGCTTGAAGAATAATTAGGCACTCGTCCTGGACGAATTCTATAGGTGTCTTCTCACCCTGTCAAAATCCGGTTCTCAGAGTCTTCCGGTCACGGACTACGGATGCGCGACGCGCCAGTTGTGGCCGGTGCCGAGATCGACTTTGAGCGGGACGGAGAGGTGCAGTTGCTTGCCGACGCCTTCCATCTCGTGCTTCACCAGCCGTTTGGCTTCGTCCAGTTCCTTCTCCGGCACTTCGAAAATCAATTCGTCGTGGACCTGGAGGATCATCTTCGTGTGCGGCATCTCGTGATGGAGGGCCTTGCTCACATTGATCATGGCGACTTTGATCAAGTCGGCGGCTGAACCCTGGATGGGACTGTTCACCGCCATGCGTTCGCCGAATCCGCGCTGTACCGGATCGCCGCTCTGTAATTCTGGAATCGGCCGCCGCCGCCCCAGGATCGTGGTGGTGAAACCTTTCTCTTTGCCTTCGGCGATATTCCGATCCATCAAGGCGCGCACGCCGGCATATTTTTCAAAATAGGTCTCAATGTACTTCTTGGCCTCTGCCTGCGGCACGCCGATGTTCTGCGAGAGGCCAAAGGGGCTGATGCCGTAGACGATGCCGAAGACCACACTCTTGGCCGCCCGCCGCATTTCGCGCGTGATCTGGGAAGCGGGGAGGTGGAAAATGTCCATGGCCGTGGCCATGTGAATGTCTTCGCCCTTCTCAAACACTTCGAGCAAGCGCGGATCCTGCGACAAATGCGCGAGGATGCGCGGCTCGATCTGACTATAGTCGGCGCAGAGTAGGGTGTGGCCTTTCGGCGCGATGAAGGCTTCGCGAATGCGCAGGCCGTAGTCGCCCTTGACCGGAATATTCTGCAGATTGGGATCGGTCGATGACAACCGGCCGGTCGCGGCGACGGTTTGATTCAGCGACGTGTGGAGCCGCTTGGTTTCGGGATTCACGAGTTCCGGCAAGGCATCCACGTAGGTCGATTTGAGTTTGCTGATGCTGCGATAGGTCAGGATCTGCGCAGGTAAATCATGCTGGGTTGCGAGCTGCGTGAGCGTGTCTTCGTCGGTCGAATAGCCGGTCTTGGTCTTGCGGCCCGGCTTAAGGCCGAGTTTCTCGAAAAGTATGACTGCCAGCTGTTTCGGCGAATTGATGTTGAACTCGCCGCCCGCCAGGCCGGCGATGGTCTCCATCATCTTGTCGAGTTCGTGCTCCAGTTCCTTGCTCAAGACCTTCAGACCCTCGACGTCGAGCAGGAAACCGTTTCGTTCGATCTCGGCCAGCACCGGCACGAGCGGCATTTCAATCTCATGGAAGAGTGTCAGGCTGCCCTGGGCGGTCAGTCGCTCGATCATCACCGGGGCCAGCTGGGCCAGCACGGTGGCCTGCTCGGCGGCTTCGTCTCGTGAGCCGGTCTCTTCATCGAAGAGCGATTGCGGGGCCTTGGCCTCGGTGTGTGAGTCGCCCAGGCGATGGCCCACCGCTTCCATGGCGATGGTCGCGAGGCTGTGGTCGCGGCGATTGGGGTTGAGCAGATAGTCCGCGACCATCGTATCGAGATAGGGGCCGGCGACGGTGACGCCGATGCGATGGAACGCGAGCAGCGTGGCTTTCAGGTCATGGACGACCTTGGTGCGCGTCTGGTCATGCAACAGGGTCGTGATCGGGCGCATGTAGGTATGCACGTCGAGCGGGAAAAAGGCGGTGTGGCCTCCCGATGAGAGCGCGAACCCGAGCACGTCGGCACGGACGCTGGCCCCGCCTGAGAGCAGGCATTGCACGGCGAGCGGACTTCCTGCCGGGAGGCTTTTGACGAACCGTTCTGCGGAGGGCTCGTCTTGGACGATCGTGAGTGCTGCCGCCGGGGTCTCCGGTGGCTTGGTTGCCGGTTGAAGCGTCTTCAGCAGGGCGGTGAATTCCAGTTCGCGGAGCAGGTCGGTGAGTTGATCCTGGTGCGGCGGCTTGACCCGGAAGGCCTCCGCGTCGAATTCGACCGGGCTGTTCACGTCGATGGTCGCGAGCTTGCGGCTGAGCCGGGCGTTGTCGGCCTGTTCAATCAGCATCGCTTTGATGCGGGGCGGCGTGACTTCCTCGACGCGGCGGAGCAATTCGTCGATCGTGCCAAACTGCACGATGAGCTTGATCGCGGTTTTTTCACCGATACCTTTGACGCCGGGGATGTTGTCCGAGGCATCGCCCATGAGCCCCATGATCTCGATCACCCGCGCCGGTTCAACGCCGAATTTCTCGACACATTCGGGTTCGCCGGACCATTTATCTTTCACCGGGTCGTAGATGCGAATGTGCGGCGTGACGAGCTGCAGCATGTCCTTGTCGCCGGTGACAATGACGACGTCATCGCCGGCGCGTTCGGCTTTTTGAGCGAGGGTGCCGATCAGATCGTCCGCTTCGTAGCCGGCCTGCTTCACGGCGGGAATGTTCAAGGCTTCCACGGCCCTATGGATATAGGGGATTTGGGCGCTCATGCCCTCGGGCATCGGGGGGCGCTGGGCTTTGTACTCTTTAAACTCCTGGTGGCGCAGTGTCGGTCCCCGTTCGTCGAACGCGACGACGATCCCGTCCGGTTTCCGCTCGCGCAGGATCTTCAGCAGCGTGGTCATGAAGCCATAGACGGCGTTTGTCTGGAGACCTTTGGAATTATTCAGCGCGGGCAGGGCGAAGAACGCACGATAGATATAGGCGCTTCCGTCGATGAGATAGAGCGTCTTGCGGTTCGAATCGGTCGTCATGATAGATAGCGGCTTACGAGTCCGGCGCGAGGGTCAGCGGCGGCTTGTCGAACTTGGCGCGCATCGCATTGAGGGCCTGTAACACGGTGTGCTGGCCGACGATTTTCGCCTCCAGCTTCCGCTTGCCAGGAAAATCCAGGAGCGAGATGCCGATGAGCATGGTCAGGATCCCCTGGCCGGGAAGAAACAGCATGGCGAGACCGGCCAGCAGAAACACGGCGCCGACTACATTCTTGACGATCAGCCCGGCCAATCGAAGAACCGGGTGGTGATCCTTCATCCAATGCCGGGGCGTGCGCGTGTCGAAATAATCGGCTGGCAGGCGCACCATGATGAAGGGGATGGCAATCAGGGTACCGATAAATCCGACCAGTGAACCGACGGTTAGCCAGATGAGCACGTGGACCGGGACATATTGTGTGACTGTCGCGAGAATGGCATCCATGGGGGACGGATCCTAGCACGGAGATCCTCTCAACCGGAAGAGCTAGGCGCGCATGGTTTACCTCGCAAAGGATGGCGTCATATAATGGCGCAGCATGTCCGGAGCGAGTGAAACTTGTATGGCCCTCCGCACTCTTCTACCCTGGCGACCACTTACCCTTCTGCTGCTGTGTCTGTTCTTCTGCGGCGGAACGGTTCCGGGTGTGTCTCTGGCCGCCGAGAGCGACGAGCTTCAGATCGAAGTCAGCAAGAAGGGGCTCGGCAAAGAGGTGGTGATCACGCAGGGGGCCAAAGAGTGGTTCATGATGATTGAAGTGACGCCGGAGAATACGGTGGTAGTCCGGCAGGAGAAGGATCACGAGAAGTATCTGGTCGACGAGAGCGAAACGCACGACCGTCCGCTCGTGTCTGCCGAAGTCGATGCGGCCATTGCCGATTATATTAACAGCGTAAAAGCCCGCGCCAAGAAGAAGTAACGGTCCTATGTCGAAGAAGCCCAAGTTCGTCATCTTCGCCCACAACGCCACCTACGATAAGCTGCATCAAGTTGCGACGCTCGGTATGACGGCTGCCGCGATGGGGAAAGATGTGATTGTCGTGCTGTTGTTCTGGACGATCAAGAAGCTGGCCGAAGGGAAGATCGACCAGATCGATTTTCCCCCGGAGTATGCGGACTCTGCCGTGGAAGTCGCACGCTTGTTGAAAGAGAAGAAGGTTCCGAAGATCTCCGAAATGTTTCAGGATGCGAAACAGGTCGGTCATTTTCGCCTGATCGCCTGCAGCGCCGGCCTGGAATATATGGGCGTGGACGGCCAGGCGGTTGAGGCCAAGGTCGATGAAGTTCTCGGGCTCCCCGCCATTTTAAGTTTGACCGCCGAGGCGGAGACGAAACTCTTCATCTAGTGCGAGAGTCGCGGGAATCGCGAGGCTTGCGGGACGTGTTTCTCGCCGGCGCTCGCTCAGCGCGAGTGCGTCACTCCCACCCGATCGCAATACTCAGTCAGTTTGCACTTACTGCACCAGGGAGAGACCGGCTGGCAGAGGTTTTGGCCGAAGGGCACCAGGAGATCGTTGAAGGTGATCCAATGTTGCGGAGGGAGTTTCCGGCGCAAGGCTTCTTCGCTCTCGTCAGGAGTCTTGGTCTTGATGTAGCCCCAGCGGTTGCTGATCCGGTGTACGTGAATATCGACGCAGATGCCCGGTTTGCCGTAGCCCACCGTGACGACCAGGTTGGCGGTCTTTCGTCCTACCCCTGAGAGCGTGACCAATTCGTCGATGGAATCGGGCACGACTCCGCCGTACGTTTCCAAGAGCCGCTGACAGATCTGATGAATGGATTTGGCTTTCGTCCGGTAGAAGCAGACCGGATAGATGGCCTGTTCTATCGTTTCGAGCGAAAGCGTCAGCATCGGGGCGGGTTTGTGCGCTAAGGCAAACAGCCGCTCGCTGGCTTCACCGGTGGTTTTGTCTTTGGTGCGGAGGCTGAGGAGGCAGGAAATCAGGATACGGAACGGATCGCGGTTCGACTCTCGCGCCACGACCCCCACCACCGGTTCCTGCCATTGACGAATCTCTCGCCTGACGATCCTGATGGCGGCATGGATCTGATCCTGACGCATCTGGTTCGACTAGCGTGGAGTGGGGGAATGCTGACCGAGGAGAGCGCTCGAGTGAACGATCAGCTACTCAGGCTTCCGCTTGGACAACCACTTCTGACGGCGGCGTTGAGCTTCGCGCAGTTTCGCTTTCTTCCTGACGCTCGGCTTTTCATAGAAACGGCGACGCTTCAGTTCGCGGAACAAACCTTCGCCTGCCAGCTTCTTCTTGGCAACCTTCAGAGCTTTTTCAACGTTGTTATTGAAAACTTTAATTTCCATCCGGTCCGACTTTCCACTTTCTCAGGCCGTGCCTGTCTGCACCCATGACACTACGTACTAGGCGGCGGAGTGTAGCATAGCCCCCTGAGTTCCTCAAGACTGTTGGCGATCTTAGTCATTCGGCGCGCATGATTTGCAGCAACAGACTGATTTCGTTGCAGTTTTACGTTGGTTTGTGCGGTATGCAGTCCGGCTTCGGTCGCGGCGATCGCGCAGATCATTCCAACCGTGAGATCCGATTGCACTGCCGGTGACAGAGACTGTCGAATGGCGGCGATCGTCAGTCCTGCTTCGCAGGCGAGTTCCGCGATTGTGAGCGGAACCTCGGTCGCTTGCTCAAGGGCCGTTGAGAGACGCTGTGGACGGTCAGCGTGATCCGCGGGGAGGCGTCGGGCTTGTGAGACTGCGGCATAGGCCGCGCAGTCGTTCTGCATCAAAGCCGCCAGTTTTTGACTAAGGCTGTTGAGGGATTGCTCGGCCGTCGACAGCTTCCCGATTCGTGCTCCCATGGTGCCCAAAGATGCCGCGAGGGCTCCCGCCAGTGCTGCGACCGCGCCGCCGGCCGGTGCCGGCGTGGGGGCTGACAGGGCATAGAGAAACTCACTGATGGTTGATTCCGACCCGGGGTCGGGCCGGGCGTCCCGGACGCCCGCCAGTCTTGTTTCCAGAATTTGAGTGGAGTCGAAGTTCACGATCTGTAAGAGCGACGCAGCGGCCTGATCCAGCGCGGCTTGGGGAACGAGACCGATCAGTTCGCTCTCGACGATCTCCACACCGGCCTTGGCTGACTCGGCTTGCACTTCACGGAAGGCTGCGGCCATCGATGTGACATGGTAGTCGGTCAGATTCATCGAGACTTGCACAAGCCCGCGGCTGGCCAGCGCTACTCCAATCGCTTTGACGCAGGGCAGGCCGCCGTTGGAGCGCCGGATCGTGCGCGCGATGGCCTTCGCGATCGTGAGATCGGGGGTCTTCAGATTCACATTGAAGGCAATGAGGGGGGGCCTGGCGCCGATCACAATAGCTCCTGCCGTGTCATGGAGACGGGCGGGTCCGAAGTCCGGGCGCCAGTTTCGGTCGGTCGCCATTCTCGCTCCCAGCCCGGACAGTCCTCCCCGTCGGATCGTTTCCAGCCTGGTCCGGTCCGGATGACCAGCCGCCTGCTCATACAGAAACACTGGGATCAGCAGTTCTGCTCCCACGCGTTTACCCAGCCGACGAGCGAGTTGTGCGCAGTCTTCCATTGTCGTGCCCTGGATTGGGACAAAGGGAACGACATCCGTCCCCCCGATGCGTGGATGGACTCCCGTGTGGCTGCGCAGATCGATCAGCTTCGTCGCGATTTGTATTGCTTGAAACGCCGCTTCCAGGACCGCATCGGGATCGCCGGCAAAGGTCAACACAGACCGATGGTGATCGGGATCGCTCGTCCGATCCAACAGCCAGACGCCCGGGACCGATTCCACCGCTGCGATCAGCGCCTGGACGGTGGCGGGATTCCGGCCTTCGCTGAAATTGGGGATGCACTCGATGATCTTTGGCATTGATGATCTTATCGTCCGGAAACGAAAAAGCCGGAAGGGGTCTTCGATCTCCCTCCGGCTTTCTGAGGCTTCGGTTCGAAGCCGTCGCGGCGTTACTTGGTCTTCTTGACGAAGGTTTTGTAGATCCGGCCTGAGGCGGCCTGTTCTTCTTCCATGCCGACCAGTTGATGTCCCGTCGTGTCGCACCAGGCGGGCATGTCTTTCTTGATGCCTTCGTCGTCAGATACCACCTCGAGCACCTGCCCGAGGGTGAGTTCCTTGATCTTCTTCGAAGTCAGAATAATCGGCATGGGGCAAAAGTATCCGAGCGTATCGAGCTTCACATCAGCCTGCATCGTCGGTATCTCCGTCTGTGATCGATTTATATAAAGAGGTTGACGCTACCCTGCTTGGCCTCCGCCAAGTAAGTCGTGACCCCGGCGAATTGATCGATTCCGTCGATCAACGTGTCTTTCGTAATGCCCATGAGGCCCATCGTCGTCGTGCAGGCGATGAACCGCACGCCCAAATCCAGTGCCGTCTCCATCAGCTCGGGAACTCCCGGCATCCGGTTCTGTTTCATGACGAGTTTCATCATGCTGGTGCCGAGACCGCCGAAGTGGAATCGGGAGAGCGGGAGATTGTCGGCGCCTCCCTTGTTCAGCAGGCCGAACATGCGGCGCAGCCAGTCTTTGGCCGAGCTGGTGGCCCCTTGCTTGCGAATCGTATTCAATCCCCAGAAGGTGAAGAACACGGTGACCTGCATGCCCATTGCGGCGGCGCCCGTGGCGATGATGAAGGCGGCCATCGCGCGATCCAGATCGCCGCTGAGCAGGACAATCGTCACCCGGTCCGGCTTGGATTCCTGTAACTGCGCTAATGTGGCGGAGGGCTCTATTTGCGTCATCTGCATGGGTGCCTCAATTCGATGGTGCGGTGCGAACGACCGCTATTTTTAAGGTGTTTTGACTATAGTCTCCGTATCTTTTTCTTGTCAAGGCAACGCGCTTGACCGCACTCGTGCGGCTGGCTATAGTCCCAGCCGATCGGGTTTTGACCAGACGTTGGATACTGCCATCCCATGAGCACCGTTCTCGAACAGGATACGACGCCGTTACGCAGTCCACCGCTGCTGGGCTTCTGGTATGCGGCCGCGCCCAGTTCAGATGTGGCCCCTGGCGCCATGAAGGGCGTGGTACTGCTGAGCACGCCGATTCTTCTCTGTCGTACCAAAGACGGCGGCGTTTCGGCGATGCTCGACCTCTGTCCCCATCGGGGGATGCCCCTGTCCTTCGGGCGGATGGATGGGGATCGGGTGGAGTGTTACTACCACGGCTGGCAATTCGGGACGGATGGACGGTGCACGGCGATTCCGTCCCTGGTGAGCGATTCCCCGATCGATCCGAAGAAGATCTGCGTCACGTCCTATCCCTGTCAGGACCAGGACGGGTACATCTGGGTTTATATGGCGGACAGCCGCTATCCCGATCGGCCGATTCCTCCGTTGATGCGACATCCCCTTCCGTCGAGCCCCTATCTGATGTTCCAGCATTCACAGATGTTGTCCAGCACGCTCGACGACGGCGTGGTGGGGTTGATGGATCCGGCGCATGGCCCCTATGTGCATCAGAGCGGTTTGTGGCGGAAGCCCGCCAGCCAGCACGACAAAGCGAAGACCTTTGAGCCGATCCCGAACGGGTTCCGGATGATCGGCCATGCGCCGTCGAAAAACAGTCCGCCGTATCAACTGTTGAAGTGGGTTTCCGGGGGAGAATTACGCACCACCATCGATTTCGTGTTGCCGAATCAGCGGTATGAGTTCATCCAATGCGGTTCGCTGTGGGTCTCGATCCGGGTCTTGATGACGCCGATTACCGAACACGAAACCCGCATGGATTTCTGTGCGGCCTGGAATGCCTTCCGTTGGCTGCCGTTCGGCAAGTCGATTTTCAGATATTTCGCCAAGGGCTTTCTGGCGCAGGACAAGGTGGCGATGGACCGCCAGTCGATCGGGCTCAAGCACAAGCCGCCGTTCCGTCTGGTCGGCGATGCCGACCAGCAGGCCAAGTGGTATCACAAATTGAAAGCGGCCCATGTCGCGTCGCTCCAGACCGGACAACCGTTCGAGCATCCACTCAAAGGACCTGTTACGCTGCGATGGCGAAGCTAGGGTTCGTCCTCGTCCATCTCGGGTTGCTTGTCGGTCTTGCCTCAATAGGGTGTCCCACTCCGGTCGCCGCTCAAGCCGCACGGATTGTGTCAGTGCCCACGCTGGGCGTGCGGACCGACGGCTTGCCTGGCGTGATCAATCAGGTCTTGATTCAATTTGAGCGAATTCCTGTTCAGCACGGTCCCGTCCTTGATTTCAATGAAATCAATCTGGGCGGAGGTTCTCTGGTGGGTGAGGAGTGGAAAGACGGAGTACGCCATGCCGTGCAGGCCGTCGCCAGGCTCGTGGGAGAGGACGGACATGATTGGCGGATCACATTGAAGAACCGGGCTGTGACGGCTGTGACGGACGGCCGAAGTTCGAGCGGTGCCATTGCGGTCGGCATTCTGGCTGCCTATAGAGGCGATGCCCTGAGGTCGGATATCGCGGTATCCGGGGTGATTACGCCGGATGGGCGGCTCGACGTGGTGGGCGGCTTGCCAAGTAAGCTGGAGGCGGCTGCCGGGGGGCAATATCGATCGTTGGTGATCTCACGCCATCAACCCTATACCTCGGATTGGCCTCAAGGTGAAGAAGCGGCGGCTCGATTGCGCATCGCGCTGATTCAGGTTCGTACGTTGACTGAGGCGTACGAGGCGATGACCGGAGGCGGGCGCTAACGTTCTTTCGATTCAGTCGGGAGGATGAGTTCCATAGCCCGGCGGATCTGAGCACGGGAACCGAGCAGGACCACAATATCGCCGGGGAGCAGTTTGGTTTTTTCCGACGGGTTTGATTCGGTGACCCCCGCTCTGGTCCAGGCAATGACCGAGGCTCCGGTCCGTGGTCGCAACGAAAGCTGGGAAAGCAGTTTCCCGGCCGCCGGCGAGCCGTCTTCAATCCGGCAGGTCTCTACTTCCACATCGCTGAGTGTTCCGCCGCGGAGATGATGCGCCAGTTCCGGCAAGTCGCTCCGGCGCAGCAGGGCGTAGCCTTCCCGGCGCACCTGCTCGGCTTTCCGCATGACGAATTCCTGCGGCATGTTGTAGGTGCGGAGGACCAGGGCAAAGATTTCAATCGAGGTTTCAAACTCCTCCGGCACCACGTCATCGGCGCCGAGTTGATGGAGTTCTTCCAGCTCCCGCAGGTAGCGGGTCCGTACTACGATGTGGAGTTTCGGATTCAAGCCTCTGGCGACTTGGACGGTGCGTCTGGCCATGAAGGGATCGGAGATCGCGACGACCAGCACACGCGCATCTTCGATCTTCACATGGCGGAGCACGTTCGGATTGGTCGCATCGCCGTAGTACAGCGGGAGCCCATGCTTGGTTTCCCGTTGGACCGTATCGCCATCGAGATCCAGCGCGATATAGGGCACTTCTGTTTCGCCCAGCACTCGCGCGAGGTTGCGCCCGTTCAAACCATATCCCACGATGATCACGTGGTCCTTGATCCGGAGATGCCGGCCTTCCGCTTCGAGCACGTGGGCCGTCGTCCTGCCGGGGAACCAGTGGCGGAGCCGCTGCATCGCTTCGGCCCGGCGGGCGAGATGCGGGGACCATTGCATGAGGAAGGGGGTAATAATCATCGAACAGACGGAGACGGCGAGGAATATCTGATAGGGCGCGCCGGTCAGCAGCTTATTTTCTTGTCCGACTTGCGCGAGGATGAAGCTGAACTCGCCGACCTGTGCCAAGGCTACGCCGGCCATGACGGCCGAGCGCGGGGGAATGGCGACGGCGAGGACGGCTCCGGCCCCGGTCACAAACTTGATCACGAGGATGGCCGCGAGGAGGCCGGTGACCACGGCGGGATATTCGAGCAGGATCCGCCAGTCCATTAAGATGCCGATGGACACGAAGAACAGACTGTTGAAGCTGTCCCGAAACGGCAGCACTTCCGCCATGGCCTGGTGGCTGAATTCCGATTCAGAAATGATGAGCCCGGCGATGAAGGCGCCGAGGGCCAGCGAGAGCCCGCCGAGCGACGTCAACCAGGCGATGCCGAGGCAGAGCACGATGATCGTGAGCAGAAACAGTTCACGGCTGCGGCTCCGGACAATGTGCTCGAGGAGTTTCGGTACGAGATACCAGGCGGCAACCACGATGAGCCCGACGACGACCACAGATTTTCCGAGGGTAAGGAGGATGGAGAGCGCGGCTCCTTCACTGGGGCTGGACAGGATCGGCGCGAGGAGGATCATCGGCACCACGGCCAGATCCTGGAAGACGAGAATGCCGATCGCCGCGCGTCCGTGCAGGGATTCACTTTCACCGTTTGCAGCCAGAGCTTTCAAAACGATCGCGGTGCTGCTGAGGGAGAGGAGGAATCCCCAGAAGATACCTTGTTGCCACGGCACTCCGGCGAGTGTCGCTCCGGCCCAGACGATGGCGATGACGCCTCCGACCTGAATCGGTGCGGCAATGAAGAGCAGGCGCCGCAACGAAGCCAGCTGCACAAGCGAAAATTCGATGCCAATCGTGAAGAGCAGTAGGACCACGCCGATCTCGGCCAGTACTTGAACCGTACTGGAGTCGGAGATCAGATTGAATCCGTGGGGGCCGATCAGTGCCCCGGCCACCAGAAATCCCGCGATCGACGGGAGCCGGAATTGATGAAAGACAAACACGACGGCAATGGACACTGTGAAGATGACGAGCAGATTGCTGAGAACGCTGTAGTCGGTCATGCGATAGGTTGCCAGGATTGGGTGTGAAAAGTCAGGCGGGGAGCTCGATCATCCCGTGCGGAGCGCCCCTCACGATTCACATGATTCAGAGCGGAGAATACCTCAGCGGAGGGTCCCGAACAAGGTAAAGCTTCTTGTCCAACTTATCGGAGATGCGTAGAGTGGCCCCGGGAGTGAGGAAAGGAGTCGAATGATTCGCGCGATCTTGTTCGATTTTAATGGCGTCATCGCGGACGATGAGACGACCCATGTGGCGTGTTTCTGTCAGGCGCTCCAAGAATTCGGCCTGACGCTTTCCAAAACCGAGTATTACGGGACGTATCTGGGAATGGATGAACGGACCTGCACCGCGCTTCTCCTCACGGCGCGCGATGGAAAGAGTGACGCCGGGTTGGTCCAGCGGATTCAGGAGCGGAAGGCCGAGTTGTTCCGGCTCCATCCCCGCGCACAGCAACCGGAACTGTTTCCCGGTGTGATTGAGTTTGTGCAAGCCGCCCGGCGGCTGTGTCATCTGGCGATCGCCTCCGGTGGCCGGCGCGAGCAGATTGATCGGGCCCTTCGCGGGACGGTGATCGAACGGGCCATTGAACTTATCGTATCGGCAGAGGATTGTTCGGTCGGGAAACCTAATCCGGGTATCTATCTGTTGACGTTGAAGCGGTTGAACGACGTCGTTCGGCCTCCGTTGGGGGCCGACGAGTGCCTGGTCATTGAAGACTCGAAGGCCGGCATTCGCGCGGCCCGCGCGGCCGGGATGCCTGTGCTCGCGCTGGCGACGACCTACCACCTCGACGAATTGGGCGAGGCGGATCGCGTCATGCCCTCATTGGCCGGCGTCGATCCCGGGCCGTTTCTGCGGCAATTTCCCTGAGGCCGACGAGTGTTCAATCTCGCGCACTCAATCGCGGGAAATCCGCTCCAGATCTGCGATTCCCCCTCCAAAGTGGCATAGACTCCCGCGGCCCTCCTTGCGTAGGCTGTATGTATTACGGCGCGACTCGCATCTTGGTGCTCAGGGGTGTCCGGTGCGCGGTCACAATCTTTCCCGGAGGTGTTCTATGGGCCTGTACCAGATGCTGTCAGTCATTACGCTTGTCACGTTTGCTGTGGTAAGCCCTGCGCAGAGTGATACTCCGCCTCCGTCGGAGCCGTCCCAGACGTGGGAATGTCCGCAAGCCGACGGGACGTCGGTGTACACGAATAAAGAAAAACCCGGTTGCCGGCCGATGACGCTGAAGCCGTTGTCGGTGGTTCCTTCATTGGACAACATGCCGCTGATTCCCCGCTCGATCGGCAATCCGCCCATCTTGGCTCCTGTGTCGCAGGGATATGGGCCTGTTAGCGGAGCGCAGAATGTGCCGGATTGGGCCAAAGACTGGCATGCCTCAGCGACGGGAAATCGAGGTGACATCTGCGGGATGTTTTGGGAATGGGTCCGGCTGAATGAAAGAACCAGAGGCGGATTTTTCTTTGGTTCTGATTCGTCCTATGGCGGTGATCCGAGTGGACAAAACCAGCGGGGCGCCAGTTACTCGTTCTACGATCAAGCGCGGTATGCCGCGTTGGCAAGAATTTTTGGGTCAGGGTTTATCCCGGTCGGTTGTCAGTAGCAGCCGACCGGTTTATCCGCGCAGTTTCGCCAGGACCGTGGCGGGGTCCCAGTAGGCCCAGAGCGTCTGAATGTCTCCGGCCTCGTTGAACTCGAACACGTCGATTCCGTGAACCTCGACCGGCTTTCCGTTCTTCCCGATCCCTTGGCCATGAAAGACAACCGCCGCTCGGTTGTGGGCGATGTGCATCTCTTGTGCGTGGATGGTGACTTCCTGCAGGGCGCTGGCAATGGTGTGAAAGACCGTCCTCAATGCGGTATGCCCCTGCACGGGTGTGGCCCCATAGGGTTCGTGACTGATCGCATCGACGGCGAAGCAGGCCGTCCAGGCCGTGGGATCCAGGGCACGCCAAGCGGCGAAATACCGGTCGACGCGGTCGCGAATGTCGTCGGGTGAGAGCGGCATCGTCAGTCCTTTCGTGACCATCCTGGCAACACGGGAAATCACCCGGCTCAGGCTTTATAGAACTCCCGATACCACTTCACGAAGCGGGGAATGCCTTCTTCGATCGGCGTCGCGGGTTTGAATCCCACATCATTGGCCAGGTCGTCGATGTCCGCATAGGTCGCCGGCACATCACCAGGCTGCAAAGGCATGAGCTTTTTTTCCGCCTTCTTGCCCAGGGCGTCTTCCAACACTTCGATAAAATGGAGCAGCTCGACCGGCTGATGGTTGCCGATGTTATAGACCCGCGCCGGAGCCGAACTGGTGCCGGGATCCGGTTGCTCGCCGGTCCAAGCCGGATTCGGTGTCGCCGGATGATCGAGGGTACGGATGATGCCCTCAACAATGTCGTCTATGTAGGTGAAATCGCGTTTCATTTTTCCGTGATTGAAGACCTCGATCGGTTTTCCTTCCAGAATCGCCTTGGTGAAAATAAAGAGCGCCATATCCGGGCGTCCCCAGGGGCCATAGACGGTAAAGAAGCGCAGGCCGGTGCAGGGGATGCGATACAGATGCGCGTAGCAATGGGCCATGAGCTCGTTAGCCTTCTTGCTCGCGGCATAGAGCGAGACCGGATGGTCGACGTTATCGTGGATCGAGAACGGCATATGGGTATTGCCGCCGTAGACGGAACTGGAGGAGGCGTAGACCAGATGGTCGACCTTGGCGTGCCGGCATCCTTCCAGAATGTTCATGAAGCCTTCGATGTTGCTCTCGGTATAGGCGTGGGGATTGATCAGCGAGTAGCGGACGCCGGCTTGGGCGGCCAGATGCACCACGCGCTTGATTCCGTGATCGGCAAAGAGCGCCTTCATGCCTGCGCGATCGGCCAAATTCAGTTTGAGAAAGCGATGGCCGCTGGCGTTGGCCAGTTGGGCCAGGCGCGCCTCCTTCAGGCGGACATCATAGTAGTCATTGACGATATCCAGGCCGATGACCTGTTCGCCGCGCGCCAGTAAGCGCTGGGCCACGTGGAAACCGATGAATCCGGCCACGCCGGTGACAAGAATCGGGGATGGTGCTCCAGCCATTCGCATGCACTCCTTCACATGTAGATAAAACGATGGTGCTTATGCCCGCCCGGCTGACTTCATGAACGGGGGATCGCCGTGGTCCAGGCGGTGTAAGGCCAGTGGGGTCAAGGATTCGCCTGACGAGACCACTTCCACACGACCGTCCTGGTCGGCCCGATAGATATCGAGCGCTCGAGCGCAATGATACCCGCAACCCTGAGGGTCGAGAAGATCTTTCAGCTTTTCCGGACGTTCCCAATGGGCTGTGAGCAGCGCAGTTCTTGCGGGATTCCGCTGACTGAACATGAATGAGAGATGGTCCGGATACCAGTCCGCCCCTCCGGTGGCGTAGGAGACAAACAAGTTGGCCTGCGCGGAGGCGCAGAGATCTGACAGGTAGGCATTGGTAAGGTAGCCGTTTTCACCCACGTCCAGCCACTTTCCGGGGTGGGACAGCGAGGCATGGGCCGCATAACTCCGCACCTCCAGCAGTTGTTGCTGTGACGCGAGCACGAGCGAGATGGGGCCGTATTTCACGACCAGTTGCTGAATGATCTGTTCCTTAAGCGCCGACCGTCCGCTATTCGTCGGGCCGCTGTCGGCATGCACAAGGATATTCTGCCCGCGGTCGTGGATCAGATAACAGTTTCTCGGCATTTCGAGATCGCAGGGGTCTTCTCCGTAAAACGGGACCGAGACGACGGCTCCCCCGTCGAAGTCCCAGCGCTCGCCGTGCGCCAGTTCAACCACTCGTCCGAAGCCCATCTCGCGTAACAGCCCGAGGTAGTCGTAGTGCAGCTTCTTGCGATTGCGCCGGCTGGGCACAATGATGGGCGTTTCCTTGGGAAGATGCAGGAGGGTTCGTGGGTCGACGTGATCGTCGTGGTCGTGCGTGAGAAACACGGCGGCCGGTTTCGGCAGCAATGCGCCCCACAACGACGGGACCGACGATTCCGCAAACCAGGGAAGCAGCCAGGGATCGAAGAGCAGCATCTGCGATTGCTGGCGGTAGAGCAGCGCCGCATGTCCCAAATGCACGAGATCACGATCCTGCACCGCGTCGAGCCAGCGCTGCCGGACCGTCGGCTGGGCGGCGCTGAGCAGACACTCGTATTGGTGCAGCGACTCAATCAGTTTGAGGAGGAGCGGCTGGGCTTCGCGAGGTGCGGCCATGACCACCGTTTTGATTTCCTCGGCTTGATGGGTGCCGTCCAGCATGCCGAGGACTTTCCCCACTGCCGGGCCGAGGAGGCGCTGATCGAATCCGATCGGAATGGCCTGCCGTTTGACGGAATGGAAAATGCGCAGGCCGCCGTTGGTGACCGTCCCAGATTTCGTCGGATCGGTCGGAAATTCCCATTGAAACGTGCCGTCTGGTTTCCTGCCGCAGCGAATATGTTGCTTCAGGTAAGGGCGGGAGTTCACCAGTTCCGCATAGGCATCTTCCAGCCGCCGTTGCCGGTCGGGGTCCTCCAGCGATGCCCGCTTCGAAAAGACGTCGCTGATGGCCGTATCGATGGAGCTGGACAATAAGCTGTGGGCTTCGTGCAGGCTGGCCACGACCTCCGGGGCGATGCCGGCCACGAATGGGAACGGCCCGGGCGCTTCTCCGCTTTCCAATTGCACCCAACACCAGGGAGCGAGGCTGACATATTGTTGCCGTGGAAGCCGGTCCCACACGCTACTCATCGTCTATGACCCGGTTTCCCAGCGGAGCGTGCTGATCGTGGGTTCATAGAGGGCCTGAATCACATTGCCGTCTGGATCAGAAAAATAAAATGAGTAACTGCCGTCCCGGTGTTGCTTCGGTTGTTTGACGATCGTTCCACCGAGCTGAGCAATCTTCGGGGAGATCTCCGCGAACATCCGGTCGACTGCTTGGGGATTGTCGAGGATCACACCGACGTGATCTAGCAATTGGCCCTGGGGCTGGCGATAGGCGCTGAGTTCATTCTGAGAAATTTGATGGAGCGCGAGATTGTCGCTTCCCGAACTGAAATAAACATTGTCGGGATCCGGCTCCCAGACGACCTTCATGCCCAGCAACTCTTCGTAGAACCGGCGTGACGTAGGAAGATCGGTCACACGGAGCGCCAGATGACGGAGTCCTCGATGAAGCGGAATAGACATGGAACCGATCCTGCCCCTACAAATCAGCCGGTTGGAAACAACCGTATAGTAGGGAGGCATTGCCTCACCCGTCAACGGAAATTCTGCTCCTGCGGAAGCCAGGGCGGCTGTGATACGATGGCCCATTGATCGTTGTACAAAGGAGTGTCGTGGCATGAATGCTCTACGTTCTATGATGCTTGTGGGGATCGTTCTGGTTGCAGCGCCGGCCGTCACAGCGGCCCAAGGGCTTGAGAAGGAAGTAAAGGGAAAAGACGGAGCCCCGATGGTGTTGATTCCCGAAGGTGCCTTCCCGATGGGTGTTCCGCATGGCGACCGCGACGGAGGACGGGACGAATATCCCCGCCACGACGTATTTGTGAATAATTTCTATATCGACAAATATGAGCTGACGAACGGTCGTTATCTTGAGTTCGTCAAGGCGACGAACCACCGTATTCCGCAGAATCCCAAGAATGCCACGAGAAACCTCTGGCAGGGCGATACCATTACCGAGTCACTCGCCGATCGACCGGTCATCAATGTGGATTGGGCCGATGCGAATGCCTATTGCCAGTGGGCCGGCAAGCGGTTACCGACGGAAGCAGAATGGGAGAAAGCGGCCAAGGGGACAGCCGATCGTCGATTCCCTTGGGGGAACGTCGAGCCGACGAACAAGCATCTGAATTTCAACCAGCAGTGGATCGGGGAAAAGACCCTTATGCCGGTGGGAAGCTATGAGCTCGGGAAGAGCCCCTTCGGCGTCTACGACATGGCCGGCAACGTCTGGGAATGGGTCAACGATTGGTATGACGCCAAGTATTACGAGAAGAGCCCGGCGAAAAATCCTACGGGTCCGGAAACCGGCACCAAGCGCGTGCTCCGTGGATCGGGCTGGCAGAACGAAACGCCGACCGTCCGCATCTTCACTCGCGTGGACAGCGATCCGACTATCCGCAACGAATCGACCGGATTCCGTTGCGCGATGGATGCGCGGGCAAAGTAGCATTCGCTATGAGTGAGAAGGGGTTGTCAGGAATCGCTGTCGCCGCATTTGAAAGCCGAATGGCAGTCGAGATGACCCGGCTCATTGAACGATACGGGGGCCGCCCATCGGTGGCCCCCGCCCTCCGCGAACTCCCTATCCAAGATAATCCCACTGCCCTGCGATTTGGAATCCGGCTCATCGAGGGCCAGGTCGATGTATTGGTGCTGATGACCGGCGTCGGGACGACCGCGTTGTTTGACATACTCAAATCCCGCCATCCTATGTCCTCCATCATGGTCGGGGTAAAGCAGTGCGCTCTCGTCGCACGCGGGCCGAAGCCGGTGGCGGCGTTGAAAGCGCTGGGGATTTCGCCGACGCTCATTGTCCCGGAGCCCAATACGTGGGTCGATGTGGTGTCGACGCTCGATGAGTATCGGCCGGTCAAAGGGCTGCGTGTGGCGGTGCAGGAATATGGGAATGCCAATCCTGAATTCTTAGAGGCGTTAACGGCTCGTGGCGCCGATGTGTTTCCCGTTCCGGTCTATAAGTGGGGACTTCCGGAAGACCTGGCTCCGCTCAGACAGGTCTTGGCAGACGTGGTTGCGGGCGATATCTCCGTGATGCTGATCACGAATGCGGCGCAGATCGATCACGTGATGCAGGTGCTTGAACAGGAGGGGAAAGTTCCTCTGTTTAGAGAGGCCTGTAAGAGGATCGTCATCGCGTCCATCGGCCCGACCGCCAGCGAGCGGCTCCGGCACTACGACCTTCCCGTCGACTTTGAGCCGTCGCATGGGAAGATGGGCGTGCTGGTGAAGGAATTGTCCGAACAGGTTGCCTCGCTGCTCGCCTCAAAGCGCCGCTAATCGCCTCGCAGATCCTCGTCCATTTGATCCTCCCTCGTTCAAACCTGTGCAACGGGTGGATAGATCCCTTCGTCAGGATTTCGGCTATCGTCATCTTTCGCGGGGTTCGGCGCGGCACTTCTCTTGCGGACCTTCGCTGAGTTCTCGCTTCACACAGAGGGTTTCCTATGAAAAGGGGGATGCGATGGCAACAACGCTTGACCTGGACAAACAGACGGCTTCGTTCGTGTGGCAGCTGGAAGAGCAACGCAAACTCGAAAAGACGCTGCTGGTTGAACGGGTCCGTGGAACGAAAGAAGGCACCGAATCGGTCTTCAACGATATCAAGACTCGCGTGGCGGTGCTCGAGAAGTTGAACGGGTCCGCCAGTGCCACCTGCATCGCGCCGATCGGCTGGAGCAAGCTGATTTTTACCGGTGCGGACAGTGTGTCGGCGCCGAATACGATCGGGTTCGGCGATCGTGATGAAACGCTCTGCAAGCTGGACCAGATTCGTTATTTTGAAGACACCACCTATCTGCGCCTCAGCGCGAATCCCCATTATGTCGAGCATGTGATGCCGAACAAATCCGCCCATGCGCGGGTCGGGGCCAACGCCTCGCTCTGGGACACGCTGGGGTATATTCACGTCGGCTATGTGACGCAACTGGGGATTCCGGCCTCGTTGGAACCGACCACCGTGTCGATCATGTCGCGTCTGAATACGCTCTTTAATTGGGTTGAAGCCAATGCTGTGGGCGACGAATGGTATGCCCATGTCTCGGCCACGGCCCGACTCTGGGTCACCTACGATGGAGAGTTTCGTCAAGCCCCACCGGCGGTATTCGTGAACGTCCTGGCGACGCCCTCGCAGATGCGGACCCATCACGATATTCCATCACCGGCGCCGAGCGCGGCGTTGACGATGCAGGTCTCGGCATCGGCAGGCAGCGGCACGACGATCAGTGTGTATGAGAGCATCGAGCTGGTCGCAACCACCCCGAACGGGCATGCCTATCTGGACGGGATCTTTTCGTGGGAACCGTTGGCGGTGCAGCTGAGAGAGGGTTAGCGCCCGGCGTCCTTGTACAGGGATCGAATGATCTCAGCCGTATTGAAGAGCATGGCGTTTGGTCTGGTGTAGGCGGCGTGACCGTAGTAGTGCTCCTGGACATTGGTGGAGTTCGTACAGTCTTTGTAGTCGACCAGCAGGCAACTGCCTTCGCTGGGAAACCGCACGGCGCGGCGGGCGCATTCCAGCCAGCGTTCGAACCCATCGTAGGGCTCGACCATTTCCCATACGGTCTTGTTGACCGCTTTCGCGGCCTCAGTCGCCGGGACGGCATCGCTTCCCGCGACGGCCAACTGCTGGACATAGTCTCCGCCCCATGCGATGGGCATTTCCATCGTGACTTGCGGCAGCTCCATCTTGGATAGCCAGGTTTTGCCATCCGTCCGGAGATTCCGGTGATTGACGATGTGCAACAGGCGTCCCATTCCCGAGAGGTCCCATCCATATCGAATGGGAGTGCCCATGGTAACGACATCGAGGGTAGCGCCGTTCATCAAGGAATGGTCGGCGAGCAGCGGCTCGATGTGCCGGGCCATGGTGGCCAGGTCTGCTTGGTTGTGTTGTTCAGCGAAGGCGGCCAGCAGGCCCAGGAGTTTCGGCCGTTTCGTAATGGGGCTGGGACAGAGCAGATTGGAGGCCAAGGCAAGGACTAACCCCGCCTGTCCGTGAGCCTGGACGAGGATCCGGTCTCCCTTGCCGAGTTGTTGAGTCTCGCAGAGGGCGTGCAGTTCATGGAGCAGGCGGACAGCGGCTGCAGCACGACCCAGGTGATGATGTTCCGAGGCCCAGAGTACGCGCCGACAGGCGATCGGTTGAGGCAGGCGCTTGTTGATGGCTTGTTGAAAGAGCGCCGTGTACGCGTTGGTGAAGTTGCCGGCCTCGCCGACTTGGTCATCGACGATCTTCCGGGTGGCCTCATCGTTCGGGAGCGGGGGCTTGAGTCCCCCGGAGAGGGCCGGGATTCCGTTTCCTCCTTCACGCATGGCCGCGAGCAGGGCATCGACACCCGAAACGCCGCGCGAATAGCCGCGCTTGAGTCCGCCGACATCATCCAGCCGCTGCATCCCGAACACATCGCTGCCGTGGATCGATCCATGGAGGAACATGATGGCGCGGACGCCCGCGCTGGCCAGCCGCGGGCCGTAGTCGGCCATACCCTCGAACCAGGCCGGAGATTCTGGAAGCGCGCCGCCGGTCAGCTCGGCGGTCGTCAATCGTTCGCCGGGGCTCTTTCGTGAGAGCTCGTCGTGCTGGAAGTTGTTCTCGTTCGGCATGGGATGAGGTATCTACCGCAAGTGGACGCGGAAGTGCAACGGAGTTCTCATTTATCGGGATGCGGGAGGGAGTGGATCGAGGTCCGGCGTCTGCTTCGGCTGGAGGGGACTCTTGAGCATCACCGCTGTGGCGGTACAGATTTTATGCTCCTCATCGATCCGGCGATCAACAATCTTGACCCCCAATAGATATTCCTGAACAATTTCTTCGCGGGTGAGTTCAATATCTTGTTCGCTCTCACGTCCGGTCCGTTCACGGACGCGGTCGACCATATGCTCCTTCACCATCACACGAATCTGCTTGGCCAGGTCGGTCCGCGCCGAGAGTTCCGAGACGCGCTGACAGACGATCGTGCCTTTCGCCAAATCACCTTGGCCTCTTCCGACCCAATAGCGCTCTGACGAATAGGAGCCCTGACCCTCTTCGGTTGGCAGTTGGCTTCCGCTCACTGGTTTGACCGATCCCTCTGGTGCTGGTTGCTGTTTGAGCCGCTCGAATGACCGTTCTGCTCGAGTTCTGACCTCGCCTGGCTCGGCCGCATCGCTCTGATAAGGCAGGAGAAGCAGGGTGCTCCCGAGCGCGAATTCCATAATTGTCAGTCTGACCGAGTTCTTCATGGCCTACTTTGCTCGTTTTCCCCCACCGCCCCCTCCTGTTCCTCGATTTCCACCACCACCTTGTCCGCTGCCGCCAGGCATGTGGGGAGTTAATCGATAGGGAACCCGTGGGACTTGATGGGGCATGGGGGGGTGGATCTGGTTAATCGTCGGGGGTAGGCGTCGAGCGGCGGGAGGCTGATTGCCGGAACCGGCACCCGGCGTCTGTGTGAAGCTACCGTTCTGTTGCAGAAATTGTTGCATTCGGGTGGAGGCGCGCGGCGGCAGCTGTTGGCCCGCCGATGGCGGCAGAAACGGATTCAGTTGATGGACATCGGTCAAGTTGCGCGATCCCGGCTGATGGCTGATTTGTGGCGGCCCGGTTGGGGTGGTATGGGTGATTTCGTTCAGTGTGCGCGGTATGCCCGGAGATCCGGGGCCGGGAACAATCTGATGAGTCGGCATGTGGGAAGGAATACTGCCGGGTGTCGGCGGAGTTGGCGGTTGAGGCGGCGCCGGGGGCTGTCTGGTGGTGATCACTTGCTGGGCCACAACCACGTGAGGGCTGTTCGGGTAGAGGCCCCGGGCGACGTTTAACAGCGCATGCGTCTGGGCCAGGCCGACCCAGGGATAAGGATAGACGACCGGCGAGACGATCACCCAGTCAGTCCAGGCCTGCGAGACCATCGCATTCGACTGAACGCGATTGAGAATCTCTTCCCGTTGCTGAAATGCCTGTTGCGTCTGGTCTGGGGTTGACGCGCTCGCCAGGGCCTGGTTTGCCGCCTCGAGTTCCTGCTGGAGCTGTTCGTTTTCCTGTTTCAATGCCACCAGCTGGACTCGCGCATCTTCGTTCTCCCGGAGCGCGGCAATGGCGTGACCGACTTCTTCCGTATCGACTTGGGCAACGAGATCGACTTTGACGACGATGGTATCACCGTCAATCGTCGTGTTGGTTTGTTGGTCCAGCACGAGGACGAGACCGGCGGTATAGGTCCGGATCTCATCTTTCGTGACATCCATGCCGTCTACAACTGTGATACTTTCGAGATAGGTCGCCACCTGCTCGAGCGCAGTCCGTTTGGCCGATTCCGTAGCCATTCGAATCGCCTCCTCGCGGGTGTCACGATCTCCCATCCGATATTCAGCTTGAGCGGTAACCACTCGAACTTCAGCATTCGCAGGAGATGCCATCTGGAGTGGGATTGCGATCAGAAGGAGCGAGGACAACAAGATCTGCCGGAGTTGCTGAGAGGCCAGGGAGGCTGCCTGTTGTCCTGACTGAGCCAGCATTGCCTTCACCCTCTCCATAAGAGGACTGACGCACCAGGACCCCGTTGGTTGACGCAACTCTGACGGTCCAGACGAATTCAGCATAACACCGGGAAACCCGTTTCGCCAGGCGATCCGCGCCTTCTGCAGCCACCTTGCCTTCCAGAAAATTCGCGTGCTAAGGTACGCATCCCCTTATTGGGTGAAAGGAAACGACACACGTCCATGAACAGCTTATCCCGCTTTTTGCTTACCGTTGTTGTCAGTCTCTCTGTGCTGGGGCTTGAGATCCTGGGAGGGCCGGCCGGCGCTCTTGCTTCATCAACGTCCAAAGCGAGTGAGCTGGCCCAGGGGGCTCCCGAGCACGTCATACTGTTTGTTCTTGAGGGATTTGGCCAGGATTCGCTCAAGGGCGGTGCTATGCCGGTTATCAGTAAACTGGTGAAAGATGGCGCAGCAACCTGGTCCGCCACAGGGGTCAATCCGGCCTTACGGTTGCCGACGATGGCATCGATCGTGACCGGGATGCCGGTCGAAAAGCACGGCATCACATGGAACGTATTCGAATTCAGCCGGGGCTATCCGCGCTCGCCCAGCATGTTCGATTATCTGGACTTAAGCGGCGGCCGCGACAGCGCCATTTTCTATATGGACGAGTCGCTCTACCAGCTGGCCAGGCCGGAGGTGTATACCGACTATCAATTATGCGGCGCGTTGCGCCCCGAGTGCCGTTCCGAGAAGATTGTGTCCTATATCCGGCAGTACTTCCAGAAAGCCACGAGCGGCTCTGGCTATGGTCATGCGATTCTCTCGGTGCCCCATCTACTGGTCGTGCATCTGCCGGAAGCCGGCCGGGCAGGGGTGGCGCATGGATGGAATTCCAAGGAGTATCGTCAGGGGTTGCAGGCGGTGGACAGCGCGATGAAGTCTGTGTTGGACGTGTTCAAAGAGCACGGGCTCTTAAACCGGACCACCGTGCTGGTGACGGCACTCAGTGGTCCCGGTACGGATCTGAGCGGTGAAGCGGCCACCACGGCAGGCACCCCAATGGTCCCGTGGATCGCGTCAGGAGTGGGGATCAAGCATGGGCAGGTCATCCACCAGCCGGTGTCGATCATCGATACCGGAGCGACGGTCATGCGCATTCTCGGGCTCGAGACCCATACGGAATGGGAAAGCAAAGCGGTCGAAGAGATTTTTCAAGCGGCAGCGGTCGCGCCGGCAGCGGCCTCGTCCAAGAAACAATAGGGCGATATATGAGGAAGCGATTTTCTCGTCAATGGTGCCTAGCACTCGCAGGAACAGCGATGTTCGGAGCTCTGATGTGCGCCCAGCCGCTGATCGGGCAAGCCGGCCCGCCGCCGGCGCATCTCAAGGAGCATCGCATTACAATCGATGCAACGCAGTTGGTGCCGGCCTCGTGGTGGCAAGTTCCGGGCGTGACGCCATCAATCTACCACTCTGATCCGGATTCGCTGGATGCGCCGAAGACTTCCGAACAACGGGAGCTGCAGCTCAAGCCGGGCAAATACAAGTTCATTTCGTTCACGTTCGATTTTCCCTTCGCCGTAAATCTTTCCGGGATGTTGGAGTTTTCGAAGGCGTTGGATCAATGTGTCGAGGGCCGCGGCACCCAGACGCTGGTGATCAAGTGCAAGCGGACCTATCCCCACGGGGGGCAACGGGATCAGTATTACGAACAGAAGCCTTAACTACTATGACGCAATCTCTAGAAGATTTGTTGGAAGCGCTTGAGGATGTCGATGATGCGACGCGCGAGGAGGCGGCGAAGGCCCTGGCCGAACTCGGCGATCCCAAGACCATCGACCCCCTGGTGAGCGCTTGCAGTGACGATTTCTGGTCCGTGCGGGCCTACGCGGGTTGTGCCGTCGCGAAGATCGGCGGGCCGAAGGCGCTGGAAGCGCTGGTTGGACTGTTCAACGATACCATCATGGAAGTGCGCAATCAGGCTGTCGAGGCGACGGCGAAGATGGGCCCGGCGGTCGTCGATCGCATGATCGCGGCGTTGAAAGATGAACGGTGGCGGGTCCGGGAGCATGCGGCAAAGACCTGCGGAGAAATTCGTGACAAGGCGGCGGTCGATCCGCTCATCGCCGTCTGTCGCGATCGCGATGGTGCGGTGAAGAGCGCTGCGGCCGAGGCCCTGGGGAAGATCGGCGATGCGAAGGCCGTCCCGGCATTGATCAAGTTATTCCGGGATTCATCGAAGATTGTGCGTGAAACCGCCGGGACCGCCCTCATCTGTATCGGGCAGCCGTCGGTCAATCCGCTGGTCGAGGCGTTGAAGGACAAAGATTTCGTGGTGCGGTGCCATGCGGCCCGCGCCTTGGGCGGAATGACCACCGACTATCAAATCGGTCGGACCTGGGTTCGCGATGCCAACGTCGTCGATGCGTTGATTGCCACGTTAAAAGATCCGGATCGGGCCGTTCGTGAGGATGCTACGATTGCCTTAGGCATGATCGGTGACTCACGAGCCATCGACGCTTTGTTGGAAGCCATGAAAGACGGTGTCGTGAAGCGGCATGCGATCGCGTCTCTCGGCATGATCGGCGATCCGCGGGCATTGCCGGCCGTCCTGGATGCCTTGAAGGGAAAGGGCATCAAGCAGGAGGGCACGCCGACGCCGGGTTGTATTGTGAGCGAAGATGCCTTCATTAAGGAGGCGGCGGCTACGGCCCTCGGCCAGTTCCGCGACCCCTCGGTCATTCCCGATCTCATTATGTTGTTGAAGGACGGGGTGTTGCGGGAAAAAGCCGCTCAAGCCCTCACGGTGATCGGGGACACGGCCATTGAACCATTAATCGCGTTTCTCTATGACCCGAAAGCATCAGAAGTGGAAGCCGAGGGTGAACGGGTGTTGTCGTACGCGTCCGTTCGGTTGACGGCCAAAGATGCACTCCGGTTGATCGTCCTTGAGACATTGGAAACGCTGGGATGGTCGCCCCCCGCCGAAGAAGTGCAGATCAGCTCCAGCAAGGCGGACAATCTCCGGGTCGATCGGCCCTTGGGCGATACCGGCCGGTTTGGGCCGTCAGGCGATGTGGCCAAGTCCAGTTAGGCATCCTGGAGCTGCTGTTGTCCTTCCTCATCTCCTCGCCAGTTGCGTTCCGGTTCCGTTGACCCTGTAAAAAACCGTGTGCTAGGGTTATCGGCTCGATTCAGGAGGTCCAGAGTGGAGGATCCCGTGGCAGAGCAGATTGCAGCCCTCAAAGACGAGGACTGGGCTATTCGAGAGGAAGCCGCCGGCTTACTCGGGACCTTCAAGGATCCGCGCGCGGTTCAGCCGTTAGTCTCGATCCTTCGCGATGCTGATCGCGCGGTTCGGGAAGCGGCGATCGGGGCGCTGACGTCGATCGGTGCGCCTTCGGTCGAAGCCCTTGGCGCGTGCCTCGTCGACCGCGAATTGTCGGTGCAGGAAGCGGCCTCCGGCATCCTGGCCTCCATTGCCGATGAGCGTGTCTATGGGCCCTTGGTCGTCGCGTTGCGGAGTGCCGACTGGATCGTGCGCATGCATGCGGCGAAGGCATTAGGGCGGGTGAAAAATATGGCGGCGGTCGAGCCGCTGATTCCGCTGTTGCAAGATAAAGTCAAAGCCGTGCGGGAAGAAGTCGCGACCGCCCTGGCCTCGATCGGGGAAGCGGCGATCCCTTCGTTGCTCGAGGCGTTGCAGCATACGGAATGGCTGGTTCGACTCCATGCGGTGGAGTCGCTCGGTAAAACGAAATCGCCACGTGCCGTTGAGCCGCTCCTCGCGCTGCTATTCAACGACCAGGATTCCGCTGTTCGCGAAGATACGGTGCGGGCCCTGGGCGAGATCGGCGATCCGCTCGCAGTCGAGTTCTTATTCACGGCGATGCGGGAACCGGGCTTGCGCACTCTTGCGGTAGAAGCGCTCGGACGCATCGGTGACCGGCGGGCGGTGCCGGTATTGATGGAAGTGGTGTTAGGGACTTGTCCGCCTGACGTGACGCGGGCTGTCGCCGGCTGTGGCGATCAATGGAGCGAAGAAGTCATCACTCAGGCTGCGGCCGCCAGGGCTTTGGGTATCATCGGCGATGACGCCGCGGTCCCTGCGCTGGTCACCGCATTGGAGTCAACGTTTACCAGAGCTGAGGCGGCGGCGGCGTTAGCCAAGTTTGGATCGAAAGTGGTTCCGCTCCTCATCCCGCTGTTGACCGGCCACCCCGATGAAAATATGCGGTATCACGTGAAGGAAACCCTGGCGCTGGCGGGATGGCGAGCCGGGCGAGTGTAGTCGGATGCTGAAAACGTCCGCCAGCGGGGTTCTCGCGTCGCGCCGAGACTCTCAACGTGCGAAGCCGTACTCCTTTGGTCCCGGTGCTTGCTGCGGTCTTACTGGATAGCCTTTTTGAGCATCCTAGTAGGGTAAATGGAGCGTATCAGTATTCATTGTGTGTCCAGTGTTTCTATTGAAAGTATAAATGTCCAAGGAAACGATTGAAACGCTGGTTTCGGAGCTGGTCCATGAAGAAGACTGGCGGCGCATGCGGGCGACGGCGGCCTGTGTCGCCGGCGGACCTCGCGCCGTCCAAGCGCTCGTCGAGGCGCTTCGGACCGGGACACCCGAGCTGAAGAAAGAAGTGGCGGCGATGTTGTCGCGCATCAAAGATCCGCAGGCCGGCGTGGCGCTGGTCGGTCTTCTGGAAGACGAAGATGAAGTGGTGCGGAAGGCGGGCGCCAATGCGTTAGAGCAGATGGCCGGGGTGCTCGATACGGACACCGCTGCAGCGCTGGTGGCGTTGCTTCCCAAGTATCAGGAGGGCGAGGCGCGGCAGCTGATGACCCATCTGGTCGGAGCTATTCCAACGGCGGTGATCCCGCTGTGCGACATGTTGAAGCACCCGGATCCGTCCGCGCAGGTGACGGCGGCGTTGATGCTCGACCAGCTTCTGGATCCCCGTTCTATCGATGCATTCATTGATGCGATGGGTCAACCGGCGGTGCAGGATATTGCGGTCAGCACGTTGAAGAAGCTGAGCGCGATCCGCGAGCGGATCGATGAGACGTTCAACGCGCTTCGGGATGTGGAAGGGGCGAGCGAACGCGAAGAAGCGCGGATGTCGACGGTGATCTATCTCCTGGGCATCGGGCGGCCGAGCGTGGAGATTTTAATCGAATATCTCGAAGACGATGATTGGCTGGTGCGTGAAGCGGCGGCCGATTTGTTGGGAAAGATTGCGGACGTGCGGGCAGTCGAGCCATTGATGCGGCGACTGGAGCGCGACAAGGATACCGGCGTGAAGGAGCTGGCGATCAAGGCGCTGGGATTGATCGGCGATGCCCGTCCGACGCAGCTCTATCTGGAAGCGATTCCGATCCGGCCGCTCCGGGTGTATGCGATGGAGGCGCTGGCCAAGATCAAGGATGTGGAAGTGTTGCGCCCTCATAAAGAACTCTTTGATCGGCTGCGGACGGATCGAGACGGGCTGGTGGCTTATAATGCGGGATTGATCGCTGATAAACTTGAAGCCTTAGGCGGAACCGATACCACAGGTCAGGAAGGGAATCACGAGGATGAGTAATGAGACAGAATCTGATCGGATTGATCTCCTCATTTCGGCATTGCGCGACGAAAATGAAGCGTTGCGCGATCACGCGATCGCGAGCCTCGGACAGATGGGGGCCGATGCCGTGCCGCGTCTGATCGGGCTGATGGCCGATGAAGATGTCGTGATTCGAGAGGCGGCGACGACGGCGGTCGTGCGGATCGGGCCCTCCGTGGTGGAGGCGCTTTTGGATGCGTTGCAGGATGATGAGTGGGCGATTCGCGAACAGGCGGCATCCGGACTCGGCAAGCTCAAGGACCCCCGCGCGGTCGAGCCGTTGGTGAAGGCGCTCAAAGATAAGGATGGCGCGGTGCGGACGGCGGCGGTCTGGGCGCTGGAACGGATCGGCGATGCGCGTGCAGTGCCCGGGCTGGTCGATGTGCTCAGCGACAACACGCTTCGGGAGGATGTTGCCCGTGTCTTGAAGAAAATCGGCGATGCGCGCGCGGTGGATGCGTTGATCGACGGCCTCTTGGGCAATAATTGGATGGTGCGGCGCCATGCCGCAGAGGCCTTGGGGAAGATCGGGGATCACCGCGGGGTCGGCCCGTTGATTGAATCATTGCAAGACGAAGATTGGCTGGTCAGGCGGAACGCGGCGGAATCGCTGGCCCGCCTTGGGGCGAAGGAGGCGATTCAGCCGCTCTTGCCTCTGCTCGAAGATGAAAATACGATGGTACAAGAAACCGTTGAAGGCGTGCTCGCGAGCTTGGGTTGGACCGCGAAACAGTAATCGCTCCTCTTACCTTATAGACAAGAAGGATACACGTTATGGCTGATGAAGCACCGGTGAAATTGATTCAGATCGGTCCGAAGGGCGGGGAAAAGAAAGACGGGTTCAACCTGGTGACTGAGCGGGTAGTGGCCATCAACCCCGAGGCCAAGCAACTCGAAGTCGAGTTGCTCGCATACGACGGCAAGACGGTGGTCCTCGAGGTCGCCGAAGAGGCGCTTGAAGACCTCAAGAAGCTCAAAGTCGGCGACGGGGCGACCATTCGGGTTGTTGAAGAGAATGGGAAGCGGGTCGCGAAGAGTTTCCGGATTCGTTCAAAAGATCCGAACGCGGCCAAAGCCGATGCCATGTTGCTGGATCTTAAGGATCCGCACTGGCTCAATCGGAAGTATGCGGCGGAAGTCTTGGGCGAGCTCAAGGACAGCCGCGCGGTGACGCCGCTCGTGGAGGCCTTGGTGGATGAGGTCGGCGATGTGCGGCAGCGTGCGTATGATTCGCTGATCAAGCTCGGCGGGATCTCTGTGTCCTCCTTGGTGCCGTTGCTCGTGTCCGAGGAGGATGAAATCCGGCAATCGGCGACGGAGATTATCCGAAAAATCGGCAAGCCTGCCGTGGAGCCGCTGGCGACGGCGTTGACGGATGCCGATGACCGGTTGAAGACCCGGATCATGAAAGTGCTGGATCGGATGGGCTATAAGCCGAAGGCCAAGCAGGAGACCGGTGCTGAATTGCCCCGCCTGACCTAAGCCGCCACCGGCCGCGGCCTAGGCAGGCCGCGGTTCTCTGGTGGGTCGCCCGACTGATACGTGGCGGAACCCGTGTCCCGTCACCCGGTCGGAGTCATAGACATTGCGCAGATCAAGCAGCAGCCGATGACGCATGGATTGCTTGAGCCGGTCGAAATCGAGATTCCGGAACTGGTTCCACTCGGTCATGATGATGAGCCCGTCGGCGTTTTCAGCCACATCGTAGGCTTCTTTGCATGGAATCATTCCCGGGATGAGCTTCGTGGCTTCTTCCATCGACACCGGGTCGTAGGCTCGCACGGTGGCGCCTTCCTTCATAAGCTCTTTCAAGATCGTCAAGGACGGAGCCTCGCGCATATCGTTCGTATTCGGCTTGAACGAAAGCCCCAGTACCCCGAGAGTTTTTCCAGCGAGCCCGCCGCAGGCCTCGCGGATCTTCGCGACCATTCTGAGGTGCTGTTCGTAGTTCACTTTGGCGGCTGCTCCGGCGATTTGGAATGGATAGCCCACGCGTTCACCTGTCTGGACCAGCGCCGCGAGGTCCTTGGGGAAGCAGGACCCACCGAATCCCGGCCCCGCGTGGAGAAACTTACCGCCGATTCGATGATCCAGCCCCATGCCCTTGGAAACCAATTGCACATCCGCGCCGACGCGCTCGCAGACCGTGGCCATCTCGTTGATGAACGAAATCTTGACGGCGAGAAAAGCGTTTGACGCGTACTTGATCATTTCCGCCGTGGGGACGTCGGTGACGACAAAGGGCGTTTCAAGCAGGTAGAGCGGCCGATAGAGGTCTTTCATGATGGCCGCGGCTTGATCGCTATCGGCGCCGAGCACTACGCGGTTCGGGCGCATGAAGTCTTCAATTGCGGATCCTTCACGCAAGAATTCAGGGTTGGAGACAATGTCAAAATTAATCGGTTTCGTCTGGTGTTTTCGGATGACCTCCCGGAGTCGCTCGCCGGTTCCGACGGGGACAGTCGACTTGGTGACGATCACTTTATAGCCGGTCATGTGCTTGGCGATGCCACGGCCGACTTCCTCCACAAACGACAGATCCGCAGATCCATCGCTCTTTGGGGGAGTGCCCACAGCAATGAAAATGACGAGAGCTTTATCAACGGCTTTGACGACATCTGTCGTGAAGCTCAGCCGGCCTTCTTTGATTCCTTTGGCGACCAATTCGGTGATGCCCGGTTCGAAAAATGGCACCTCTCCCTTTTCCAGCTTCTCAACCCGACGGGCGTCGTTATCCATGCAAGTGACGTTGACGCCGAACTCCGCAAAGCAGGCTCCTGTGACAAGGCCGACGTAACCGGTTCCAATGACGCTGATATGCATGGGATTGTTTCTCCTTGGTAGCTAGGGTATTGGTGGAGCAAAGTATAGCAATGGATCAAACAGTGGGCAATGAAATGGCTAAAATCGGCTACTTAGTGTTCAGGGTAGATTCCACGGCGTTGACTCTTTGAAAATTGGTTGAGTAGAATCCGACTCTTCTACAAGAGGGAGCACTGTTGCCGTGAACTCCGTAGGAATGCAGCGTCCGCTTGCAGTCATGATGCGGTCGGCAGCGCAGACGATTTCCCCGGATGCGACAGCTTGCGATGCCGCGCGGCAAATGCGTGCGGCAAAAGTCGGAGCGCTCTTGGTTCGTGAGGGCGCGTGCTACCTCGGGATTATCAGTGAAGCCGATCTGGTTCGAAAGGTATTGGCGGAATCCCTGGTTCCTGCTCATACGCTTGTGCGGTCAGTCATGAGCGCCCCGCTGATCACGATTGACGTGACGGCCTCGGCGCATGATGCCAGCGACGTCATGGCGCAGGCTGGTATTCGCCATCTGGCGGTCGTTGAAGGCGGAGAAGTGGCTGGAATACTTTCCGTAAGAGATTTGCTGCGGTATTTCAAGAATTGGGGACCTCAATGATCCGTGTGGCCTCTTGCCTTCTTGGTCCTGGTCAATACCTGTCTGCGCTGCCTCTCGCATGACCGTTGAAGGGACCCCTCCAATCTCGCGTGCGTTCCTGCTTTCCACTGCGCTGATCACCGGGGCGGTCGTGATGGCGCTCGAAATTCTCGGCAGCAGGCTGCTCGCCCCCGTGTTCGGAAACTCTTTGTTTGTGTGGGGGGCGCTGATCGGAGTCATCCTTGCCGCGATGAGCAGCGGCTATGCCTTCGGCGGATGGGCGTCAGATCGGTATGCAGGGGGGAGCGTGCTCGCGGGGCTGCTGCTCTTTTCAGGCTCCTGGACATTTCTCGTTGCCTGGGCCAGCCAGCCGATCCTGTTTCAAGTGGACGCCTGGATTCAGGACCCACGGTGGGGGCCTTGCCTTGCGGCCACGATTCTCCTGGCGCCTCCTGCATTCGGTTTGAGCGGGGTCTTGCCCGCGATGTTGCGGTTGGCCGTCTCTGATATGGGGCACTTGGGGCGCCACACGGGCCGCATGATCGCCCTGTCAACCGTAGGAAGTCTGATCGGGACCTGGGGAACCGCGTTCTTTCTGCTCTCGTGGATCGGCAGCCAGGCCTTGGTGGCCTGGTTGGGGACAATCCAAGTGGTACTGGGGCTGTTGTGGCTCTGGCGGGGGACGAAAGTCAGACCTGTTGGGCTATTCCTCGGACTGGCCTGCAGCGGCCTGTTCGTTGCCTTGGCGCTCCATCCCATCCAGAAATTGAACCCGCCGGTTCATCAGGAAGATAGTCCCTATCAGCAAGTACGGGTGCGGGATGACCAGTTGTTTCGGTACCTTGTGCTGGATCGTACGTTTCATGCAGTGATGTGGAAAGCCGATCCGCTTCCGCTGTTTCTGCCCTACAGCCAGCTCATGGTGGCGTCGTTAGCGTTGGTCGATCAGCCTCAACGCGGTCTGATTTTGGGACATGGCGGCGGCTCGCTGGCCAAGTGGCTGGCGCACTATTGGCCCGATCTCGAAATGGACATCATCGAGTTCGATCCGGTGGTGGTGCGGATGGCAGAAGACTATTTTGAGTATCATCCTCCAGCCAATCACCATGTGCGGGTCAAGGACGGGCGGGCGTTCCTGAATACCACCGACCACCTTTATGATGTGATTTGGATCGATGCGTTTGCCCGCCACATGATTCCGTTTCATCTGACCACAAAAGAATTCTATGCGGCGGTGCGAATGCATCTGAAACCGGATGGAGTTGTGGCGTTGAATTTGGCGTCATCCGGAGAAGACCTCGATAATGCACGGGCAGCGGCTGTCGTACAGACCATGCGTGGTGAGTTCCCCGTAATTGAAACCTTTGCGGTCAAAGGGCCATGGAAGAGCGGCCAGACCAAAGCGGAGAATTTGATTTTTTTTGCAGGGGGCCCGGTCACGGAACACGGACATGAAGCCTTCATCGCAAAAGTGACCGCGATGGCTATGAATCGACAACTCCCAAGCGAGGCGGTCGCGCTGCTCGGATCTCACCGGACTGATCCATGGCCGATGGGATTTGAACTGACAGACGATTTCGCTCCCTATGATGTTCTGATAGGGAGAGATGCGTCTGATGTACGTTAGATAGAATAAGGTTATGCAAGGCATTGAATGTATTGCTACATTGTTCAATTTTCAAGCGGATCATGAATCAAGCCATCATCGATTTCTATCTGGAGAAGCTGCTTGCTTCCATTTTGAGCCCTATGCTATAAGTTGCGCCTCGTGATGTAGCAATTGTTGGCACAGGGTGTATGTGTGAGTGTCGGACGGCATCGGATCAGTCAAGGCTATCAGAGCTTGGCGGAAGTTATTTACCAACCTAATCACATCTCTTCTTCTTTATTAAGGAGGTAGGTCATGGGCAAGACGATGTTATCGGTCCTCTTTGGCCTCGGGTTGAGCGTCGCTGGAGCCTCGGCTGCATTTGCACTCCAAGCCGGTGGTGTTGAGGTCGGCGACCTTGAAACCGGATCAGTCGTGGGCCAGTCGTTCAAGGAACTGGATGTGGATGCGTCATTTTACGCCATCGAAATCGGCAACATGAAGACCTGGTATCCGCCGACGACCGTGATTGATTTTAAGACGCGGCCCGGCGCCCCGGTGCTGCTGAAGGTGACTAATCTGTCCACTGCAGAGCATGGATTCCAGCTCACAGCAGCGGTGAATCAATCGGCCCCGACGGTGTTGAACACCAAGCTGGTGCTCAAGCCAGGCGAGACCAAGTACATCGGTGTTCCAACGAGCGACTTGTTCTATGCCGCGGGGAACGTGTTGGAGTATCGTTGCCATCTGCATCCGGCGCACGTCGGTGGTAAGTTGGTAATGTTGAAATAGTTCGGTCATTTTTTCTGACCGCAAGTTGAGATAACCAAGGCCTCGGAGAAGCAATTCTCCGAGGCCTTGGTGTTTTATCTCAAGCCCGTTTATTGAGAGTGATTCGCTACGTCTCTTCCGGTTGGCAATCTGCTCCGCTCTCTACGGGAATCCGTTGTATGGCGGTCAGCTTTCCTGCGACGATCAAGAGTAGGTACCTACTTTCTTGTGCGGCCGGCTGTTGCTTCTCAATAACATAGGTGTAGAGATCGACGACCATCTCGTCCCCGTCCCATTGGGTGTCGTTTACGACCCACATATGGCTGGTGGCGTCGGGGAAATGGCGAGTGACGAACCCCTCTATGATCGCCCCCAGTTCGCTTGTGCTGGCGTGGACCCATCCGGGGGCAGTAAGGGTAAAAAAGAGGAGCGTGCTAAGGAGCCAGAAGCGTGGACGCATGACTGCACCTCCAGGGTAAGAGGGAGAGGCTCAATCGAAGCGTGGCAGTCGATAAGGAGTAGACTGCGACAACAAAATCCTACAGCTGATTCAATCGTAATGCTAGTGGAATGTTGTGGTCGGCGAGGTCAGGAAGAGAAAATGAGAGGGCCTTGTGTTGATCAACACAAGGCCCTCTCTTACATCACGAAGCCCTGAGGAGTGTGCTAGTTCCGGACGCCGCTCCAGATCTTGCTCTCATCAATGGCCTTGTCAGGGTTCAACGTTTTGGCCTTTGTCATTAACACATCCGTTGTTTCCGGATAGGCCGGATCGGAGATGCAGCAATTGTCCACAGGGCAGACGGCCGCGCACTGCGGTTCATCAAAGTGCCCGACGCATTCCGTGCAGCGATCATGGGTGATGATGTAAATGTTGTCGCCTACGCCCTGACCGTCGCCCACGTGATGGCCCTTGCCCTCAGCATCGCTCCGGGTTTCGAAAATCGCCTCGTTGGGACATTCAGGCAGGCAAGCCCCACAGGAAATGCATTCGTCGGTAATCAGCAGTGCCATGACCCACGCCTCCTTCTCACTTCTGAGACAACAAACAATATTGACAAGATCGCGCCGCCCCGACCATAGTGCGTGCGCTGTGTGGGGGCCATTCTATTCTGTGATTCTTTTCTAAGTCAACAGAACGGCTTCCGGTCAGAAGGCCTAGAATTCAAGGGAATATGGCCCATGAGGCCCAGGCCGGTAAGTTAATTTTTCTCGACACCGAAGGCGAAGACTATGGCTTTAACGCAGTCTCAGGGGAGTGATCGAGAGCAGAAAAAAAAGCGGATCATCATGATGATCCTGTTGGCGATCCTCCTCATGAGCGTGTCCATGTTTCTGGTGCCGCAGAAGGACACGGACATCATTGTGGTGACCTTTCCTCACGGTGAAACGATCGAAGCGGAAGTTGCAGAGACGCCGGAAAAGCTGCTGTTCGGGCTCGCGTTTCGTGATCAGTTGCCGCCCAATACGGGGATGCTTTATATCTTTGAGTCTAATGGGCTCCATCGGGTCCGGACCAAGGAATTTCGATTTCCTGTGGACATGATCTGGGTCGATGAGAGCCATCATGTGGTGCACATGGTCGAGCGTGCGAGCCCCTGCGAGAAGGACCCCTGTCCGTTCTTCGGTCCTCCGCCGGAGGCGGCGCGGTATGTACTGGAAACCGAGGCGGGATTTATCCAGCGGGTTGGTGTTGCAAATGGGGACGAGCTAAAGTATTTCCTGCGCATGTAACGGATTCGCCTGCAGAGTGCCGTGCCGTTTCTGGCCGATTGAGGAGACTGGTATGGAGGGGTTCCAACGGGTCGCTGGACTGAACGAAGTGGCGCCCGGGCAATCGAAAGTCGTGAAGGTTAATGACAAGGCCATTGCCCTGTTCAATATCGACGGAAAGTTCTATGCGATTCACAATTTGTGTCCGCATGAAGGCGGGCCGCTGAACGAAGGTCGATTGAAAGGGTATGTGGTGGCCTGTCCCTGGCACGACCTGGCCTTCGACATTCGAAGCGGGCAGGGAACCGACGGCGGCGGCTATTGCATCGGGAGTTATGAAGTGCGTGTCGAGGATGCCGATATTTTTGTGGGGCCCCGTCGAAAGGCGTAATGCTGGGTTGAGGGGGAGATGGTGGTCTATGGAGCTCGTGGGCAGTTATGAATAGTGCCGGACAGAATATCTCGGGCTCCTCGGAAGGACAAGGGAGTCGGGCGATCGAGGCCGTCCTTGGGCGAGCGTTTACCATTCATCTGTGGGAAGACCGTACCCGTGGCGAGCAATGGGTTCCGAGCTACAACACCAAGGCGCTGACCCTTGTGGATGATCAATTTCTCCGAGTCGCCAGTAATAACGCAGTCGAGAATGGTCAACGCACGTTCGAGTTTCAGGGGATGCTGCCCGGGACCCATGAATTAGTATTCGAAAAGCGCATGGGGTGGAAATTCACCGCGGAAGATCGTCGGATATTCCTGATTCAGGTTGCGCCAACCGGGAAAGGTTGATGGCCGTGCCGAATATTGCATTTATCAATGGGCGATTCCTTCCCTGGCATGAGGCTACCGTACCGATCGAAGATCGTGGATTTCAGTTCGGCGATGGTGTGTACGAAGTCATCAGGACCTATCGCGGCCGTCCCTTTGAGCTGGATGCGCATCTCAATCGGCTTGACCGCAGTGCGCGTGAACTGAGCCTGATTCAGCCCTATACGAGAGCCCAGTGGACCGAGTGGATTCAGCAGGGCATTCGGGCGGCTGGATATGCAGAGGCGAAGGTTTATCTCCAGATCACCCGCGGGGTGGCTGCGAGAGACCACGCGTTTCCGTCCAACGTGGCTCCGACGGTGGTGATGACGATTCGAGAGTTGGCGCCATTTCCGGCGAAGACCAGGGAGACCGGCGTCATTGCTAAGACCTGTGAGGACTTGCGCTGGGGGCGTTGCGACATCAAGAGCGTGAATTTGTTGGCGAATGTGTTGGCTCGAGAAGAGGCGAAGCGGGCCGGTGTGTTTGAGGCGATCCTGGTGAAAGATGGCCTGGTCACGGAAGGGTCGGTGAGCAATGTGATGGCGGTACAATCGGGAACCGTGGTGACCGCTCCGGAAGGCCCGCGAATTCTATCGGGAGTAACCCGCACGGTGGTCTTGAGCCTGGCGAGGGCGGCGGGGTTCCCGGTGCGTGAAGAGTTTCTGCCGGTCGAGTCGCTCTATACCGCGGATGAAGTGTTTCTGACCGGGACGACCGTGGAAGTCCTTGCGGTGGTTCAGGTGGATGGGCGGGTGATCGGGGCCGGTCGACCCGGTCCGGTTGTCGAGGCTCTGGCCTCCCGCTGGGCGGCATTGACGGGGTCGTCCCCCTTGCTTTGAGGGGGGGGCCATGTTAAGGTGCCGTCGCTGGAAGTGGGCTCAGGCCCACTTTTTTGTTTGGGCAGATGTACGGCAGTGTCAGAGGATACCGCATTGAGCATTCCGGAGCATGGATCCCGGTCTTCCATTGATCGGATTCAGGACATTCTTTCTCCGATTCTCTGGACACTAGGGTTGGAATTAGTGGACGTGGTGTGCGTCGGGCAAGGTTCCCGATCCGTTGTCCGAGTGCTGATCGACAAACCAGGTGGTGTGACCGTTTCAGATTGTGAGCGGGCCCATTTGGCGGTAGGGCCCGCGCTGGATGTTGCCGATCCATTTCCACATACCTACACGCTGGAAGTGTCATCACCCGGGCTTGACCGCCCGTTCAAGCGGCTCCAAGACTATCAGCGTGCGGTCGGGAAGCGGGTGAGCGTCAAGCTGAAGCAGCCGCTTGACGGCCAATGGCGTATTATCGGAGAGTTAGTGGAGGCGGATGAGGACTCGGTCGTTCTGGCGATCGCGTCGAAGGCCGCTACGACGGACACAGTGAAGCTGGATCGCCACTCTGTCGCGGAGGCCCGGTTAGTGATTGAGATTTAGCCGATGGTCAGGAGTGGTCACAGTCCCGCACGATCGAGCAGGAGCCTAAATTTATGAACCGAGAATTAATCGCAGTCATCGATGAGATTGGACGCCAAAAGGGCATCGAAAAGTCCCGTGTCATCGGGGCCATCGAGTCGGCCCTCCAAACCGCTGCCAAAAAGCGCTTCGGGCAGGCGGAGAATATCCAAGTCGAGATCGACTCTAAGACGGGCGAGATCTCCGTGGTCTCGAAGAAGACGATTGTCGATCACGTGAGCAACCCGAAGGCGGAAATCTCCCTTCAGGAAGCGCGCCAACTTGATAGCGAAGCGGAAGTGGGAGACGAAATCGGCTCGCTCATCGAAATGGACGAGCTCGGCCGTATCGCGGCACAGACGGCGAAACAGGTCATCTTTCAAAAGGTGCGCGAAGCCGAGTGGGAAGCGGTTCAGAAAGAATATTCGACCAGGCAGGGCGACCTCGTCAACGGCATTATCTTGGGCATGGAACGCCGGAATTATCTGGTAGACCTCGGCAAGACGGAAGCCGTCCTTCCGATTCAGGAGCAGATTCCGCGCGAGACGTATCGGCGCGGCGACCGGGTCAAGGCGATGTTGTTGGAAGTCCGCCGGACGCCGAAAGACGTGCAGGTCATTCTGACGCGGAGCCATCCCCAATTCGTCTCGAAGCTGTTCGAGCTGGAAGTGCCGGAAGTCATGGAAAAGATCGTGGAGATCAAGTCGATTGTCAGAGAGCCGGGCGATCGCACGAAGATTGCGGTGACCTCGCGTGAGAAAGCGGTCGATCCGGTCGGCGCCTGTGTCGGCATCAAGGGATCGCGCGTGCAGGCGGTGGTCCGCGAGTTACGGGGCGAGAAGATCGATATCATCACCTGGACGCAGGATCCTCGCGTGTTTATTGCGGAGGCGCTGAATCCGGCTTCGATCGAAAAAGTCGGTATCGACGACGAGAAGAAGTCGGCGTTGGTCGTGGTCGCCGATTCGCAGCTGTCGCTGGCGATCGGGAAGAACGGGCAGAATGTGCGGTTGGCGGCTCGTTTGACCGGATGGAAGATCGATATCATCAGCGCGACGGAATACGAAAAAGAAAAAGTGGAGCGCGACAAGGAAATCAAAGCTGCGATGGCCGACGAGGCCGAAGCGCAGCGGTTGCAGGAAGAGGCCCGGCAAGCCGCCAGGGCCGAAGAAAACGAATCGAACTAGAATCGAGTTCAACCAGTGTCTGCAATGCGCGTCTATGAATTAGCGAAGAAGCTGGGGATCGAGAACAAAGATCTCATCCCTGAACTCAAGAAGATGGGTGTGCCTGTCGCCTCTCACAGCAGTGCGCTCGATGACGACACGGTGCAAAAAGCTCTGGACAAACTCAGCCCGAAAGCCAAAGGGGCCGTGAAGGCGAGTGGGAAGGCGTCAGGCGACGATGTGGTCGGAAAAACACGCGACACTGAGGTAAAGCACGAGAGCGGGCATGGCGCCAAGGCGTCTGCCTCCAAGGCGGCGATTGTGGAGGAGCCGGCAAAGACGGACAAGCGGCGCATCCTCATCAAGCGCAAGAAGGAAGATGAGCCGGTTGAAGCCAGCAGTCCGGTGGCTCCCCCGCCGAGCGAGGTCGAGACGTCAGCCGTCGCTGCAACGTCCGCTGCGCATCCGGCGGTGAGTGAACCGCCCCCTCCTCCTCCCCCTGTGGTCCTGCCGGAGTTGCCGGAAATCGGAACGATCCTCGCGCAACCTCCTCCTCCGGTTGAGAAGGTTGTTGTAAAGCCCGCGGCTGTTACGCTGGGAGCGGCGCCTGGAATTATGCTGACGCCGGAAGCGCTCGCAGCGAAGAAGAAGAGCTTGGCGCTCGAAGCGATTGAAGCGGAAGGGCTCAAGGAAAAGCTCAAAAAAGCCAAAAAAACCGGTCGGCCCAAAGAAGAGCCGGATGTGAAGCATCGTGAAGATGCCGCCCGGTGGCAGGATCTTCGTGCCATTCCGACTGTGCAGCGCCGCGATGATCGGTCCCGGCATCTGCATCACAGTGCGCCTTCAGAAATTACCAAGCCGCGTAGAAAGAGCGTCAAGGTGACGGTGGGCACGACGGTGAAAGAGTTTGCCGAGTTGATCGGGCAACGTCCGGCTGACATCGTTCGAAAGTTGATGGAGATGGGGCAGATGCTCACGTTCAATCAGCCGATGAACATGGATGTGGCCTCGATGATTGCCGAAGAAGCCGGCGTCAAGATAGAAATCTCCGTTGAGAAGGCCGGCGATGAACTCCTGGAGGCCGTGGTGCAAGCGGGAGAGGGCGATGAGCGCCTTGAGCCCAGGCCTCCGGTCGTCACCATCATGGGCCACGTCGATCACGGAAAAACATCGCTCCTGGATGCGATCAGACAAACGAAGGTGGCCGAGGGCGAGGCAGGCGGGATTACGCAGCACATCGGCGCCTATACCGTTTCGGTTCATGGGAAGCAGGTCACATTCCTGGATACGCCGGGCCACGAAGCCTTTACCGCCATGCGGTCGCGTGGGGCCAAGGTGACGGACATCGTCATTCTCGTGGTGGCTGCCGACGATGGCGTGATGCCGCAAACCATCGAAGCGATCAACCATGCGAAGGCGGCAGGGGTGCCACTGATTGTGGCGATGAATAAAATCGACAAGCCTGAGGCCAACCCCGATCGGGTGCGTAATGCGCTGTCTGAGCACGGGCTGATTTCCGAAGCCTGGGGCGGCGACACCATTATGGTGGAGGTCTCAGCCAAGCAGAAGACCGGTCTCGACACGTTACTCGAAATGATTTTGCTTCAGTCGGAAGTGTTGGAGTTGAAGGCCGATCCGCACCGTCAGGCCAAGGGGACGGTCGTGGAAGCCAAGTTGGAGCGGGGCCGTGGCCCTGTTGCAACGGTCCTGGTTCAGAGCGGGACGCTCAAAGTAGGCGATGTGTTTGTGGTCGGAACGTTCAGCGGTCGCGTCCGGGCCTTGCTCAATGACCAGGGTGTCAAGACGCAGCAGGCGACGCCGTCGATTCCGGTCGAGGTGATCGGGTTGCCGGGAGTGCCTTCAGCCGGAGATGTCTTCCAAGTGGTCTCCGACGAGCGAGTGGCGCGAGAAATTGCCGATGAGCGGGCGCAGAAGCAGCGCACGGCGGATCTCGCGGGTCAGACGAAGGTCTCGCTCGACGATCTCTTTGCCAGAATTAAGGAAGGGTCAGCCAAGGAGCTCGCCATCGTCATTAAGGCGGACGTGCAGGGCTCATCTGAAGCGCTGGCCGCGGCGGTTGAAAAGCTTCCAACCCCTGCGGTGAGGATCCGGGTCATTCACAACGGCGTCGGGGGAGTCACGGAGTCCGATGTGCTCCTGGCTGCCGCCTCGCGCGCGATTATTATCGGATTCAATGTTCGTCCTGAACCGAAAGCCGCGTCCCTAGCCGAGCAGCAAGGGGTCGACGTTCGGTTGTATACGATTATTTATGAAGCTTTGTCCGACATTAAGGCCGCGATGGAAGGGTTGCTGGACCCCACGCTGAAGGAGCGGTCGTTGGGCCGGGCGGAAGTGCGCCAAGTTTTCACGATTCCCAAGGCCGGTGTCGTGGCCGGTTCCTACGTGGTCGAGGGCACGATCTCCCGAGCGGCGGTGGGAGTCAGGCTCATTCGAGACAACGTGGTGGTGTTCGAGGGCCGCCTCGGCTCGTTGCGCCGGTTCAAGGATGACGTGCGCGAAGTGCAGCAGGGATACGAGTGCGGTATCAGCATCGAGAACTTTAACGACATCAAGGCTGGCGATGTGATCGAGGCCTATACGATCGATAAGATCGCGGGGAAGCTCTAAGTCGTAGCGCCGGTAGGTGTGATGTGTGGCTGGGATGGTCGTGGGAGTCTGCACCGTCGAGCTGTGGATTCCGGAGAGTCAGTCGCTCAAGGATAAGCGGCAGGTCTTGCATAGCGTGAAGGATCGCCTGCGCGGCAAGTTCAACCTCTCTGTTGCCGAAGTAGACGGGCAAGACCTCTGGCAAAAAGCGGTGCTCGGGATGGCCTGTGTGGCGAATGACGGGAGCCACGTCGAACAGGTCCTCGAGCAGGCGCTCAACGTCATCAAGAGTATGCCAACCATTGAAGTTGTTCGTGTGCATCGGGAGCTCTTGTAACACGCATGCGTGTGAGATCTGGAAGAAGTAGGCAGGAAGAGCGAGCGTGCGACAGGTGGGCGATGTCCAAGACGACCTATAAGCGATCAGACCGAGTAGCCGACCAGATTCGCATGGAGGTGGCGGACATCTTGATGCGCAAGATCAAGGATCCGCGCGTGCGGTCGGTCACGGTGACAGACGTCGAACTGACGGCGGATCTACGGATCGCCTACATCTTCGTCACGACGATGGAGAAGGAGCAGGCTGAGCGCGATGTGTTTGCCGGATTATCGAAGGCCAGCGGTTTCGTTCGGGCCGAGCTGGGCCGGCGATTGGCATTGCGGTATTTGCCCGAAATCGTCTTTAAGCGAGATGAGACGGGCCCGCGCGGTGACCGAGTCATGAAATTGCTCGATGAATTGCAGCCGCATGAGACGGCCCAAGACACGTCCGATGGCACGTCCGGTCCGGCGGAGTTGATCATTCCCCCGATGAGAACGAAGTGATGGCGTTGGTGACGGAAGGGCGGCAAAAGACTCGTGTGGGCGATGGCGTGCTCATCGTCAACAAAGAGGCGGGCTGGACCTCCCATGATGTGGTGGCGAAAGTACGGGGCCTGTTGGGTGGGGCTAAGGTCGGGCATGCCGGCACGCTGGATCCTGCGGCGACGGGTGTGCTGCCTCTGCTGATCGGGAAAGCGACGCGGGTGGCGGAATATCTGGTGGGTTGGGACAAGGAGTATCGTGCGGTCCTGCGGTTGGGTGAAACGACGGATACGCAGGATGCGACCGGGACCGTGCTTCAGCGGGTGGAGACGGCGGGTGTGAGTGCCGAAATTCTTGACGGCGTGGTCGCTCGATTTCGCGGGCCACAAAAGCAAATGCCCCCGATGTATTCGGCGGTGAAGGTGGCCGGGCGGCCGTTATATAAGTCGGCCCGCGCCGGAGAAACCGTTGAGCGAGCAGAACGGGACATCGTCATTCACGAGCTCGACGTGACGGCCGTCGACGGCCGCGACATTGCATTGCGAGTCGTCTGCTCGAAGGGAACCTATATCCGGACGTTGTGCGCCGATATGGGGCAGGCATTGGGCGTCGGCGGACATCTGCTGTCGCTTGAGCGCACGCGTGTCGGGTCGCTGACGATCGAGCAGGGGCTGACGGTCGACCAGATTGCCGCTCATGTGACGATCGGCTCGGTTGAATCGATCTTATTGACGCTGGATCAGGTGTTGGCGCAGCTGCCCCTTGTGACGGTGACGATGGAGCAAGCCGTACGCGTGCTGCACGGGGCGCCAATCGGGTTGCCGCACGATCTGTCGCCCACCTCGTTGCCCATCCGCCTGAAGGATGAGCAGGGACGGTTGTTGGCAATCGGTGCGTATGACGGGCAAGGTAAAGGGTCGGTCAGAATTGACAAAGTGTTAGTGGACAGTGAATCACTCAATTAAAAGGCAGGAGGAGTACGAGTCATGGCCTTGTTGAAGGAAGCAAAGACGGAGTTGATCAAGCAGTATCGCCAGCACGATACGGATTCGGGATCCCCCGAAGTTCAGATTGCGGTGCTGACCAATCGGATTACCTATTTGACCGAGCATTTCAAGCTGCACAAGAAGGATCACCATTCACGGCGTGGTCTCTTGCAGCTCGTCGGACGGCGGCGCCGGTTGCTCGACTATCTGCGTGGCGTCGATGAAGCGCGGTATCGTGCAGTCATCGAACGACTCGGTATTCGCAAGTAGTCGGAAGAGAGACGGACGCAAGCCGCTGTCGCACAGGGAGTGCGACAGCGCGGAACGCATGTCGCACAGGTGAACACGGAGATACGCTCGCGTGCGAGCGTATCTCTGTGGGCATCTGTGGGACCCAACCTGGAGGACACCATAGATGGTACACGTTGTTGAATTAGAGATTGCAGGCCGCACCTTGCGGCTTGAAACCGGTCGAGTGGCCAAGCAGGCCGACGGCTCGATTTGGGCCACGTACGGGGACACCGTAATATTGGCGACCGCGGTGGCGTCACAGAACGCCAAGCCCGGTATCGATTTTCTGCCGCTCACGGTCGATTACATTGAAAAAGCCTACGCCGCTGGAAAGATCCCGGGAGGATATTTCAAGCGCGAGGGACGTCCGGCGGAAAAGGAAGTCCTGACCAGCCGCTTGATCGATCGTCCTCTGCGACCGCTCTTCCCCGAAGGCTACTACTTCGAAACCCAGGTCATTGCGTCGGTCTTGTCCGCAGACAAAACAGGCGCGACGGATGTGGTCGGCATTACCGCGGCCTCCGCGGCCTTATCGATTTCGAATATCCCGTTCGCGGGACCCGTGGCCGGTGTGAAGATCGGCCGGGTGAAGGGCCAGTTTGTCGTGAATCCCGACCTGGAGACCTTGGAAATCAGCGATCTCCATTTGGTGGTAGCCGGGACGGCCGATGCCATCATGATGGTCGAAGCGGGCGCCAATGAATTGCCCGAGGCCACCATGCTGGAAGCCCTGGCCTTGGCCCATGCCGAGATCAAGAAGATCGTCGCGAAGATTTCCGAACTGGCCAAGCTGGTCGGGAGCAAGAAGCGCGAAGTGAAAGTCGAAGCGATCGATCCGACGCTGGCTGCCAAAGTGAAGGCGATGGTCGCGCAGCCGATTCGCGAAGCAATCATGATCCCGAACAAGGCCGCGCGTCAGGAGCGATTGGATCAAGTGATGGCCGAGGCCGTCGAGAAGCTCAAGAATCCCGAGGTGCCCACCACCGAGCGCCACGTCAAGATCGTCTTCCACGGGTTGGAATACACCGAAGTCCGGAACATGATTCTCGAAAAGCGCTCACGCGCCGACGGGCGCGGCCCGGCGGATATCCGGCCGATCACCTGCGAAGTCGGGGCCTTGCCCAGGGCGCACGGGTCCGCCATTTTCACGCGCGGCGAGACGCAGAGTCTTGCGGTCGTGACGCTGGGGACAACGGACGACGAGCAGCGCATCGATGCGTTGGAAGGCGAGTACACCCGCACCTTCATGCTGCATTACAATTTCCCGCCCTTCAGTGTCGGCGAGGCACGGCCCCTTCGCACGCCGGGTCGGCGCGAGGTCGGTCACGGCGCGCTGGCAGAGCGGGCGTTGAAGCCGGTCATTCCCGGGAAAGACGTGTTTCCCTACACGCTCCGTATCGTGTCAGAAATTCTGGAGTCCAACGGATCCTCGTCGATGGCAACCGTCTGCGGCGGCACCCTGGCGATGCTGGATGCCGGCATTCCCATCAAGGAGCCGGTGGCTGGGATTGCGATGGGCCTGATTAAGGAAGGGGATGGAGTCATCATCCTTTCGGACATTCTGGGCCTCGAAGATCATTTGGGCGATATGGATTTCAAGGTCTGCGGAACGAAGAATGGCGTGACGGCCTTGCAGATGGACATCAAGATCGGCGGAATCACGATGGCGTTGATGCAGCAGGCGCTGGAGCAGGCCCGTACCGGACGCATCCATATCCTTGAGCGGATGGCCTCGGCGTTGACGACGCATCGTGCGAACCTCTCGCCTTTTGCTCCGCGTATCTATACGGTCAAGGTCAAGCAGGATAAGATTCGGGACATCATCGGCCAGGGCGGGAAAACCATCCGCGCGATCCAGGCCGATTGTGGCGTCAAGATCAATATCGAAGATACCGGTATCGTCACTATCGCGTCCGCCGACGAGGCGTCGTTGCAGAAGGCGAAGGATATGATCAACCGGCTGACCGAAGAAGTCGAGATCGGCAAGATCTATATGGGGACCGTCAGGAAGATTATGGACTTCGGCGCATTTGTCGAGGTGTTGCCGGGCACCGATGGTCTCGTGCACATTTCTCAATTGGCGCACCATCGCGTGAAGGCCGTATCCGACGAAGTTGCAGAGGGCGATCAGATCATGGTGAAAGTCCTGGAGATCGATCGCCAGGGCAAGATCCGCTTGAGCCGGAAAGAGACCATGCCGGCTCCGGCAGGGGGCTCACAGGAACCAGCGGCCGAGTAATCCTCGTGTATCGCAAGCTCATTCTGGAGAACGGGGTCCGCTTGGTCAGCGAGCGGATCCCCACTCTCAAGTCGGTCACCGTCGGCATTTGGGTCAACGCCGGATCGCGTGACGAGCAGCCGGCACAAGCCGGATATTCCCACTTCATCGAACACATGTTTTTCAAGGGGACGACCAGCCGGTCGGCCACCGACATCTCGCGCGAGATCGATGCGCTGGGCGGCGAGATGAATGCCTTTACCACGCGCGAGACCACCACGTTTTATGTGAAAGTGCTCGACCAGCATCTGCCGAAGGCCCTCGACCTGCTCTCCGATCTCTTGCACCGCTCTAAATTCGCTCCGAAGGATATCGGAAAAGAAAAACAGGTAGTGTTGGAAGAGATCCGCATGGTGCAGGATGATCCGGAAGATCTTGTCCAGGAGCTCCACACCGGCCAGGTCATGGGCCGTCATCCGCTGGGTCGTCCGATCCTAGGGCGGGCAGCGACGATCGGGGCGTTGCGGCGGCAGGATCTTCTCGATTACATCGATGCGCGATATCAGCCGCAGGAGATTGTCGTCGCGGTGGCGGGAAGTTTTGATCAGCGAGCGCTTGAGCGGACCATTGCGCGCGAGTTCGGCCGTCGTCGTCCGTCATCGCCGCAGCCGCATGTGCGCCGTGCGCCGGAGATTCTCGGCGGCGTGGTGATGCAGCAAAAGAAATTGGAGCAGGTCCATCTCTGCATCGGCATGAAGGGCATATCTGCCGGCCATCCGGATCGGTATGCCGCGTATGTGTTGAACAGCGTGCTGGGCGGGAGTGTGAGTTCGCGACTGTTTCAGGAAGTCAGAGAAAAGCGGGGACTGGCCTATTCGATCTATTCCTTTCTCTCCGGCTATTCAGACGGCGGGACCATCACCGTGTATGCGGGAACGCGCCAGAAAGAAGTCGAGCGGGTGCTCGACGTCATTCGCCGCGAGATCCGTCGCATGGCTGCCAACGGCATCACGCGGGATGAGTTGAAGCGAACGAAGGATCAAATGAAGGGCAGCCTGATGCTCAGTTTGGAGAGTTCGCATAGCCGGATGAATAAGCTGGCGAAGGACGAGATGATCAAAGGCAAACACACGTCACTCGATGACATGACGCGGGCCATCGATGCCGTCACATTCAAGCAGATGGAGCGAGTCGCACAGGAACTTCTTGACGAAAAATCGATGGCGATCACCGGTCTTGGGCCTCTGTCCGCGCGCCAACTCCAGCTCGCGAGATGAGAATTTTTTAATAGAGCTGTATTTCTGACAGAATAAATGATTAAGATAATGCTGCATAACGTGTTGTTGTGTATGATGTTTACCTGTGGATTAAAAGTTTATTAGAGGGTCAAACATTTTCTTGACACTAATTGACCGTTTCAGTACGATTGCGCCGGTCTAGTGAACTAGAAATTTTAAACGGGGAACAACCGCGAAAGAGAAAGAGGGAAGGGGGTGGCCGAACACTTTCTCCTGAGCTTTGTAGCCTCTGATCATTCGGTAGTAGATGCATTCATCGCTTTCAAGGTGAACGTTCATTAGGTTGTGGGTTTTATTTTTATGAAGGAGGGACTAGGTATGAAGAGGGTCTTAGTACTAGCCGCCGTTGCAGTGTTTTCTGTGGCTGGCTTGCTATCGGCCGGATTTGCCGTGGCCGCCGATGCTCCAGCTGGAGGTGGTCCTGCCACCGACGTGGTCGGTGGAAAGGTCATGAAGGGCGATGCCGCCAAGACGCTTCAGGGTCGTGTCTGGTCGCAGTGGGCCGACAATCCCGATAGCGAATTGCTGTTCGGTATTCAGTATTGGAACACCGGTGATCCTGCTTCAGGCACTCCGGCCGGCCGTTCATCAACCATGATGGACGTCAAGCCTCCGGATCCTTTGGTCACCTGCTGCGGCTGGGGCTTTGTCGGCGGCACCGATAAGAACAACGCCTACGCAGGCTGGTACCATGCCGCCACGACGGTGCGTTTGGCTGTGAAGGACAAGGCGTTGATGGATCAGATCATCAAGGCTGCGCAGGAACTCGTGGCCATGGAAGTCACCTTGGACGGCCGGACCATCACCGGATTCAAGGTTCTCAAGTAATCGATTTCATCACGCTTTATTCTTTCATGTTGTTGAAGGAGGATTCGATTATGAAGCTTCAGAAGCAAGGCGGGGCCGTGATGGCAGCTGTTGCCCTGGTAGTCGGCATGGCTTCCAGCGCGCTGGCCATCGAAGCATTTCAAGAGCGGTTTGAGTGGGGCGATCTCAGCAAGCCCACCACATTGCAGGGTCGAGTGATTATTCTCGATCCCTACGATGAAGCTGTGTGGATCAACGTGTCCGTGTTCGGCGGAGCCGCCGAGAGCGGCTTGTTCTGGCAGAAAGTTCACCCGGGCAAGAACCTCAAGTTCTATGCCGACAAGGGTGCCTGGGAAGAGTTGAAGAAGATGGGCCGTCCGCATTCCGGACCGGCCGCGGCGAAGGAAGTGCCTCCGGGCAGCACGACCGACCTGGTCGAATTTGTCGTTACGGAGACCGAGCAGAATCATCGTGTGATCTCTTCTGTGAAGAAGCTTCCGGAAGTTGCTGGTGCACCAGGGAAGACTCTGAGCATCTCTGCCCTTCGTTTGAAGGAATGTGCGGGGAAGAATCAGAATACCGATGCCGGTTGTTCGGCAGCGGTGCAGCAGCTGAACACTTCGCCGAAGTCTCCGGATGGAGCCAGCATCCCGCAGCTATATGATGTGATGGTGCCAGGAGGACACACTCTCGGTGGGTTGATCCCTTGGGAAGCCAAGTATAACTTGCCAGGCGCTGCTCACTAGTCTCGTTTCTAGTTTCTCTTGAGGGGCGGCCGTTCCTTGCGGAACGGCCGCCTTTTTCTTTTCCTGTGTATGGACTCCTGTCGACGAAGCTTGAAAGAAAGCGCGTGGGAGGGAGACTGAGAACCGCAGTCAATCATCCAGACCAGACGCGGCACTACCCGTTAAATGAATCTCGGCAGGCACCGCCAGCAGATGGCAGAGCTTCTAACAGCTCTTTGGTCGTCGTGAGTTGTTCCCTGCAAAGAGAACAAGCCCAGCGAGCAGCGCGCTGATCCCAATGACAATCGCGCTCATCGTGCGTAGCTGACGATCTGCCTCGTCTCGGACTTCACCCGCGATCTTCGCAACGACTTCCAATAACAGATCCAGCTCTAGCGTGACCGCGATAAGTTTGGACCCCGCCCGTTCCGCGGCGTTTTCCTCCGCGGCATCGCGCAGGCGTTGCGCTTCTTCCGGTGAGGTGGTCTTCCAGCGTTGTTGGATCAGACCGATGGTTTGATCGGAGGTAGCCATATAATCTGCGAGGCGTGCTTTGACCGCCTGGAGTTCCCGCAGCTCATCGGCCATTCCGCTTCTCTTGACGGTCGCGCTATTGGCGGCTTTGATGAATCGTTCGATGGGTTGCTCGATCTGGGCCCGTCGTTCCGTTAAGCCGGAAGTAATACTCTCAAAGTCCTTTTGCGAATCGGATTCGATCGCGCGCAGAATCGACGTGCGGTAGCGAATCAGTTTGGCATTGATGTGGCCGAGATCGGTAGTGGCCAGGGTGTACTCCGCATAGATGACCCGGAGTTCCTGATCCACGCGGCTGAGAGAATAGCCGCCCCAGAGACCGGTCAACAGGATGAGCAAACTGATGACGATAGTTCTCATGTCCAAACAATACCGGATTGAGGCAGAGAACACCATCGTAGGACAACGGATCGGCGGATCCGCAACGGCGGTTCACGCTACTTGAGTCTGATCGTTCGGCCTTCGATCTTGAGATCTCCAAGAAATTTTTTGAAATTGGTTTCAAAAAGATCGGTCGTCAAATGCTGGGCATCCTCTTGATCGAACCAAAACACCCGATCGCTTCCCGTTCCGGAGACCTTTTCTCGCACGATGCTCTCATCGGTGTGGTTTATGATCTGAAATGCCAGCGCGTTCGTTGCCGTGAGATCCGTATGCATGAATCCGCTCTTGGCATCCACGGACAGGCTCTGAATGGTCCCTGCAATTGTGATGTCCGCGCCGTCGCTTCCCCGCGTGCGTGCCATGAACGTTTTCCAGCCCTGCCGGTTCAGGTAGTCGATGAGAGCTTGGGCCGTGGCTTTGGCCGCGCTCCCGCTCGGTAGATCAAAATAGCTGATTCCACCCCAGAGGTGCGATCGTGTTCCGAGATGGGCTTGGTTGAGCCTCTGATCTTCGAAGGGGAGTATCGCAATCCTGGGTCCCGGGGTGGCCGAGGCGGTTCCGCCTCCCGGAGTGATTCCAGGAATAGCAACATCGATACGTTCGCCCTTGCCGGCACAGGCTCCCAGGACAAGCATCCCGATGCACAACAGAATCCGACAGGATAGACGATTCACAATTGCCTCCTTCTCCCGATGGATGGCCCAGGCAAAGTATCCGGGGAAAGTTTATTGCACGACGAAATGCGCGCGACGATTGTATTTCCAGCAGCCTTCGTTGTGTTCGTTGCAAGCAGGTTTCACTTCACCATAACTGGTGGTGTGAAGACGGGAGGCAGGAATCCCGAGATTTTCCAAGTATCGCTTGGCGGATTTGGCGCGCTTTTCTCCCAACACGAGATTGTAGGCCAGAGTCCCGCGCTCGTCGCAATGACCTTCGATCAATAAAGACTTGCCGGAAGCGTTCCGAATCCAATGGCCGTTGCGTTCGAGCACGGGCTGCGCGTCGGTGCGAATGGTGTACTGATCGAAATCAAAATAGATATCTCCGATTCCAGTGGAGTCCGGAGTCATGACGGAACCGTTCTCATGCAATGAAGCCGCGTTGTTTGACGGGATGGTCTTTCCTGGTGCCTGGGCGGGAATCTGGTTGGTTTGCGTTTCTTGGGTGCGGGATACTCCGCTCTCCGCAGGAGGCTCTATCGAGGCGATCCGATCCGGTCGGACAGTCTCGGAAGGAGTCTGGCCTTTTGTCGTCATGGATTGGTCTCCTGCGCTCGAGGACAATTGCTTGTTCGCGCAGCCAGCACCGCCAAGGATGAGACCACTCATGGATAGGGCTGTCCCCAGATACAAGAGAGTTCGGCTCAGGCGTCGGATCATTGGTCACCTCATGGCTGATTGAGAGTGGGTGGCATACCGTTGAGGCTTCCACCGCCGATCATCATGAACGTTGCATAGGCCGAGACGGGAAGGGGTGTCGCTACCGGTGAAGGTGCGACGAGGGCCAGAACCTCACAGATGTTGGGAGAATTCCTGCTGACTCTCGGGCGTGGCGATTCACCGGCGAAGAGCGTCGTCATTTTCCTCGCGGTTGATCTTTGTATACGCGTAGGATAAGCAACACCAGGAGAATCCCGAACACCAGGCTCCCCCCAAGAAAGATCATGCCGTCAGTCGACATAGTGAGAGTTTCTTTTCTATCAGTGCGAGATCACGTTCATGTCTGTTCGTGAATTCGACGGTTGTAGCCTCAGAGGCACATTCCTCTTCTAGCCAGCTCACACGATGCGAGGCCAGACCAGTCGTTCACGCGAGCGAAGTGGGGGGCTGCAAGAGAGGCCGTTTCTTACAGCCCATTATTCGGTCGTTCCCATGGGACTGATCTGGCGTCTCGATCATCGGGCATGCTCATATCGTAGTCGCGCTGCATCGTCGGCAGATGGTGTGACACCACCAGACTTGGGAGGCCTTCAACTTGTGCAGGGTAAAAAAGCGCGATTGGTCTGTCCATTTCTCTTCACTGGCCTGTTCTGAAAGACCGTCTTGCACACGATGACAGGTGTCGCACAGTAAGACGACGGGGTCGCTCATCCATCGTCCCGGCGTGATGGTCTGTTCGGACTCGTCCTCTAACTCCATCTGCACCGCCTGGCCACAGAAGCCGTTGAGTCATGCCACTCTATACGGACTATTATCGCGGGATGGAACTCGTAATTCCCGAAGGTGCCGGATGTATTTTTACGAGGAAGCGGTCGATTCTGATGGGCCTAGGTGGGGGTAACAATTCCGTGGGACAGCGCATATTTGATCAAGTCAGCCGTATTCTCCAACTGCAAGAGTTCCAGGATTTGCCCCTTATGGAATTCAACGGTTCTCGGTGAAATGTTCAGCACATTAGCGATGTCTTTGGCGGTGCGCCCTTCGGTAAGAAGTTGAAGAACTTCCTTCTGCCGCAGAGTGAGGCCGCCGGCGCCATTGGCCTTTTCGGATGGGGTGGCGAGAAAGACGGCCAGGAGGTCCTTGGTAATGAGCGGGGTAATATACGAGTGCCCGGCAAGGACCGCTCGGATCGCCTGCTCCAACTCATCGACCGCTGATCGTTTCAGGACATAGGCAGAGGCGCCGGCTTCAAACGCAGAGCGAACATATTCCGTGTCCGCATGCATCGTGACGAAGATCAGCTTGGCCATCGGGCACACTTTTTTGAGATGGGCAGCCGCATCAATGCCGTTCAGGAGGGGCATCGACACGTCGAGTATAATGATGTCCGGCTGAAGGGCTTTGGCCGACTCGATCAGTGCGCGACCGTCTGCGGCGGTGCCGACAAGGTCGTACCGGCCTTCCAGAATACGTTTGAAGCCTTCAATGATGAGCGCGTGGTCGTCGGCCAGCAGAACGCGGGGTTTATGCACGGGGTGCTCCTGTAGTCAGGGGAATCTCAACATGGATATGGGTGCCCTGGGAGGGCGTAGAATCGATTCCGAATCGACCCTTCGCCAGGCGAACCCGTTCTTTCATGCTGAGAAGCCCCAGGTGTGCTCGGGTCTGCGAGAGTTGCGCCTGGTCGAATCCCTTGCCGTTGTCATGGACAGAGAGAGACACGAGATCGTCTTCGCAGATCAACTCGACTTCAACCTGGGAGGCGTGGGCGTGGCGGACGATGTTGCTCAGACTTTCCTGTACGATCCGATAGAGGCAGATCGCCATTTCTGCGGGGAGCCCCGTCGTAGGATCCCGATGGACATAGGATATCTTGATTCCTGTGCGGGTGGAGAAATCATCGATCTGGCGTCGAATGGCTTTCACGAGCCCGAGATCGTCGAGGATGGAGGGGTGAAACCGGTAGGCCATCTGGCGTACGTCATCAGAGACAATGGTCAGCCGGTCGGAGACCAGCCGAATCGTCGAGCGGAGCGAGTGTGCGTCGGAGGACTCGTCTTTCTCAGCCTGCCGCAAATCCATTGAGAGCATGGCGAGCCGTTGATTGATATCGTCGTGGAGGTCCCGGGAAATCCGTCTGCGATCCTCTTCCTGCGCCGTGAGGAGTTGTCCGGCTAACGCGCGCAGATCCTCCCGGCTCTGTCGAAGTTCCCGCTGATTCGCCTGCAACACGGCTTCACTGTTCCGAAGCGATTGTTCCGTCTCTGCTCGCTCGGCGATTTCCTCAACCAGGGTATTGTTGACGGTTGCCAGTTCCTGGGTGCGTTGTTGAACGCGTATTTCGAGGTCATCATGGGCACGTTGCAACGTGTCCTCTGCCCGGCGCTGATGAAGGAAGAACAATACCGGTAGCCAGATGGCCGTCAAACTAAAGAGCCGGTTCGTGACGCCCATCCAAAGGGGAACTCCGTCGAGCGTGGGGCTCAGAATCACGTCGGCCATGGTCAGCACGGAACATATGGAGGCGGTGATCACCGGCCCTGTACGGTTCGGTAGCAGGAACGACAGAATGACGAGTCCCCCGTAGAGAACGCCGTTTCCTATTCCCAGCGGGAGGTAGAGGTCGAGACAGAACAGGGCGATCCCCAGACCGATGATCACCAAGAGGAGTCGTTGATTGGCATTGACTGCCATGAAGCGCCTCGCAGGCGGCCATTATCCGACTATTGAGGAAGCGGCATCAAGAGGGATGCGGCCCTCAGGATGCGGCATCCTTGGTCGAGGGGGTCGCTTTTCGCTGGAGATCCGCAAGGCAGTTGAGGGCATCCAGAGGCGTCATCGAGAATAAATCGATTTGCCGAACTTCCTCGACCAGGGGGTGCGGTTGAGGCAACGGCGCGGCGGCTGGTTCTGCGTGGGGGGCTGACTCCGCGATCTGGGCCGCCTCCGGTCGCTCCAACTGCACAAGGACATCCTGGGCCCGCGCGATGACGGATTGCGGGAGGCCTGCGAGCTTGGCGACGTAGATGCCATAACTCCGGTCCGCTCCTCCGGCGACAATCTTCCGGAGAAAGACCACATCGCCGTCGCGCTCTTGCACCGCCACCCGGAAATTCTTGATCCCGTCACGCTGTTGTTCCAATTGGGTCATCTCATGATAGTGCGTGGCGAACAACGTGCGGGCTCCGAGCGTCCTGCGATCGTGGATATATTCTGCGACGGCCCAGGCGATACTGAGCCCGTCGTAGGTGCTGGTGCCCCGCCCGATTTCGTCAAGCAGGATCAGGCTCCGCACGGTCGCGCTGTGAAGAATCGTGGCGGTTTCCACCATCTCCACCATGAAGGTGCTGTGGCCGCTGGCCAGATTGTCCGAGGCTCCCACGCGGGTGAAGATTCGATCGACCACGCCGATGGTCGCCGCAGTAGCCGGGACGAAGCTGCCGATCTGCGCGAGCAGGACGATCAAGGCGACCTGGCGAAGGAAGGTGCTTTTCCCGGCCATATTGGGCCCGGTCAGGATCTGCAGGCGGTGGGAGTCCAGGTTCAGGAATGTGTCGTTCGGTACGAATGCCATCTCTTCAGTCAGCCGTTCCACGACGGGATGGCGGCCGCCTCGAATGTCGATCAGCCCGCCTTCGTTGATGACGGGTTTGGCGTATTGATTCAGGGCGGCGGTTTCCGCCAGCCCGGCCAGCACGTCGATCAAGGCCAGTTTTCCGGCCATCTCTTGTAGACGGCCGGCGTGGCCGGCGAGGGTCGTGCGAAGCTGGGCGAAAAGATCCTGCTCCAGCGCCAGCAGTTTCACTTCAGCTCCCGTCACGCGCTCTTCAAGCTCTTTCAACTCGGGGGTCATGAACCGCTCGGCGTTGACCAGTGTTTGCTTGCGGATAAAGTCCGCCGGCACGCGGGCCAAATTGGCCTTGGTGATTTCGATGTAGTAGCCGAACACCTGGTTGTAGCGGACTTTCAGGGAGTCGATGCCGGTCCGTTCACGCTCTTTCGCCTCCAATGCGGCAATCCAGTGTTTGCCTTCGGTGTTGGCTTTTCGCAGTTCATCCACGTCAGCGTGGTATCCGTCGCGGATCACACCTCCGTCTCGAAGGGACATCGGCGCGTCCGGTTGAAGGGCCTGTTCGATCAGTTCGGCGAGATCCCGCCCGTCGTCCCATGCTTCGCGGGCTTCGGCGAGCTGGGGGCTTAGGAGCGGAGTCAGTTGCGTTGCAATTTCCGGAAGGGCGGCGAGGGAGTCCTTCAGTGCCAGAAGTTCCCGGGGGCCTGCCACGCCGAGAACGATGCGGCCACTCAGGCGTGAGAGATCCTGTACGGTTCTGAGCGCCGCGCGCAATGCCACGCGTGCCGCAATCCGGTCTTTCAATTCTCCGACGGCATCGAGTCGGGCTTGGATGGCATCACTGTGAATCAGCGGCCGGACTAACCATTGGCGGAGCAGGCGGCTTCCCATGGCGGTGACGGTTCGATCCAGCACGGAGAGCAGCGTGGCAGGTTTCCCGCTGTGACCGTCGTCGAAGGCTTCCATCGGTTTCAGCAGTTCGAGATTGCGAATGGTGACGCTGTCCAAATGCATCGCGTCCGAGATCCGGCGGACACGCGGGCGACGGATGTAATCCAGCGGCGCGCTCGGCTGGGTGTCGCGGAAGTAGTTCAGGACCGCTCCGGCCGCGCCGATTCCTGCCGTCAGGCCCTGACAACCGAAGGCCTCCAGCGAATGAATGTGAAACTGCTCTTGCAGCAGGCGAGCGGCTCGTTCAGCGTCAAACGTCGACGCGTCGCGCTCGCACAGGCGTATGCCTTTCATCTGATCGAGCCAGGCCCTGTCCCGGCGGTCGGCTGTTGGCGCAAACAGAATTTCACGGGGATCGAGGCGAGCCAGTTCATCCAACGTTTGCGTCTGAGCCTGATCCCCCTGAAATTCGGCAATCCAGAACTCTCCGGTGGAGACTTCGAGCATAGCCAATCCGATCACGGATGGTGGTTTGGCTGTGGAGCTCACGGACACGGCTGCGAGGAAGTTCGATTCGACCGGAGAAAGAAACTCGGTTTCGACGAGCGTGCCGGGCGTGTACAGCCGGACGACTTCGCGGCGTACCAGCCCTTTGGCGAGCTTGGGGTCCTCGACCTGCTCGCACAGCGCCACCGTCCGCCCGGCCTTCAGCAGCTTGGCGATATAGCCGGTGGCGGCATGGTAAGGGACGCCGCAGAGCGGGACGGGATTCGGGCTGTTCTTGTCGCGCGAGGTCAGCGCGATGGAAAGAATGCGCGAAGCTTCCTGCGCATCCTGATAAAACATTTCGTAGAAATCACCCACCCGGAAAAACAAGATCGCATGTTCGTAGCCGCGCTTGATCTCCCGGTATTGCCGCATCAGCGGACTGGCGTCGTGATCACTCATCGGCGAGATCTCGCACGGGGTGCGTGACGGAGATGGAATGGCCGGCGGCCTATTCGAGCGACCCGTATTGCCGTATCAGCGGACATGGCGTTGTGCTCACTCATCGACGAGATCTCGCGCGGGCCCGGCGGTTGAACTCGAACGGCCGGTCAGCTTTTCGAGCGACTGGCGCGCACGCTCCAGATCCACTTCGGCATCTTGCAGCGCTTTGGTCTTGCGGCGGAGTTCAATTCGGCCACGCACCCATGGGGGGAATAACAGAATGCCGGACACGAGCAGGCCGACAGCGAAGGCGGTGAGGATCGGTTTGTAGATCAGGGTGGAGGCTTCCAGTAGACCGAAGAAGTACCGCAAGGTGACTTCCTGTTCCTGATTTTGGAGAAAAAACGCCAGGGAAAGGAGCAGCAGAATTCCGACCAAGATGAGCCGAATCATGATGTGCGGGGTCTCCCTCTCCCGGTGGCCGTCTTGCGCGATGCGCTGGGTGCGGCCGCGCGCCGGCGTTGTCGAGCGGCTTGCTTGAGTGCTGCGAGCAACGTGCAGGCGCGCGGTCCGTGAGCGATCATGCGCGCAGTTCTCGTCGTCGGTGTGTTGTGCTGTAGCGTGAGTTCAAACCGATCGCTCGGCAATAATTCCGGGAACTTGTCGGCCCATTCGATCGCCGTGACGATGTTCCCATGAAAGTATTCTTGTAGCCCGATTCCCTCGGCTTCCGCTCCGCTCCGTAGGCGATAGAGATCCACGTGAATCAGCGGGAGCCGTCCCTCGTATTCGTGGATCAAGACGAAGGTCGGGCTGGTCACCTGATTCGATGGCGTGCCCAGTCCTGTTGCAATGCCGCGCACGAGAGCCGTTTTCCCGGCGCCGAGTTCTCCGGAGAGGGCCAGGGTTTCGCCGCCAGCCAGTGATCGCCCGATAATCCGGCCGAATGCTTCTGTGGCGGTGCGGGAGGGGAGCGCCACCGTCCAGGGCGCAGACGACGCAGCGCGTGGCGGCGTAGCCGCGCGGGCCTTCCGTGGTGCGGCGGTCGTGGGCCGGCTACGCTGAGCCGATGTTCGTGAGCGCATAGGGAATATGGTCAATGACATCTCTGGCGATTAAGCTGGTCTGTCCTATTGTCTCGGCGGCCAGATCTCCGGCGAGTCCGTGCACATATGTCGCGGCACAGGCGGCCTCCCATGAGGCGACTCCCTGGGCGAGTAGTCCGACGATCATACCGGTTAAGACATCGCCGGTTCCAGCGGTGGCCATACCGGGATTGCCGGTCGGGCAAATGGCCACCCTGCCGTCAGGTCCGGCAATCACGGTCCTGGCGCCTTTGAGCACTAGATAGCAGCCGCGTTCTCTGGCAAAACGTGCGGCCGTGCCGATTCGGTCGCCGTTGACCGATTGGGCCGAGGATTCGGTCACGAGTCTGGCCATTTCGCCGGGATGTGGCGTCAGGATAGGGGGGATTGTACACTCGGTGAAGAGCGCGGCGCGACCGGCCAGCGCGTTCAACGCATCGGCATCGAGGACACTTGGTCGATCCAGTTGCCGGACGAGTGCCTGCACCAGCTCAACGGTTTCCGGATGGGTTGAGAGCCCCGGGCCGATCGCGACCGCCGTTCTTGCGGCGATGAAGTCTTTCAGGCGATCCAACGCGGCGCGGGACAAGGTGCGCGCCTTGGTCTCGGGCATCGGAATCGTCATGACTTCCAAGAGCTTGGCCTCCAGGACATCGTTGACGCTCGCCGGGATGGCCACGGTCACCAGACCTGCCCCCATTCGCAGAGCCGCCTGTGCCGACATCGCTGCGGCCCCGGTCTTGCCGACCGAGCCGGCGATGATGCCGGCATGGCCGAACGTGCCTTTGTGACTCGAGAGCCGGCGTGGAGGTAAGGCGGTCCGCACGAACGGGGCGGTGATCAAGCGAATCCGGCTTTCCGTGGCATCGACATAGGCCGGTGGAATACCGATATCGACAATCTCCACCCGTCCGGCGTGATCGATGCCCTGATTCTGGAATAGACCCAGCTTGGGCAGCCCGAAGGTTACCGTCAGATCGGCCTTCACGGCGTGGCCTAACACTGCGCCGGTGTCGGCATGGATACCGGAGGGCAAATCCACGGCCACGGTCAGGCGCTCTGCCTGATTGATGATGTCAATCGCCTCTGCATAGCGGCCGGTGACCGGAGCGGCCAGGCCTGTCCCGAGCAGCGCGTCGATGATCACGTGGCTGTCGCTGAGCATCGTCTGAATTTGACTGGTCGAAGAAAATGGCTTCACGACAGTCTTGCCGGCGATCCGGACGAGGTGCCGGTACATGCGCGCGGCGTCGCGACTCAGGTCCGTGGCCGGAGCCAGGGTGAACACCTGCACCTTGGCTCGTTGCTTGTGGAGCAAGCGCGCTACGACGAATCCGTCGCCGCCGTTATTGCCTTTCCCGCAGAAGATCGTGATGACTTTCCCTCGCAAGGCACCCAGCTGGTGCTCAAGGCTGACGACGACTCCGGCTCCGGCCCGCTCCATCAACGTGGTCCCGGGCACGCCAGCTTCTTCAATCGTCCGGTGATCCAGCGCCTGCATCTGTGCGGCGGTGACGATGAGCATCATTGCGGGGCGTACCCTTTTCTGGCCATGGGCCATTGCGATGCGACTGGCAGCGCATGGCGCGAGAGGATGAATGCGTGTGGCGTCATGAGATCGTTGACGGCTCGGGTCACGGTGAATGGCGTCGACAGGCAGGCTAGCCGAGCAGCGCTTTCATTTCTTTCACTGCCTGGTCGAGGCCGACGAGGACGGCGCGGGCGATGATGCTGTGCCCGATGTTGTACTCCACGATTTCAGGAATATGTGTCAGCCGTGCGACATTGCGGTAATTGAGGCCGTGTCCGGCGTTGACGCCCATGCCCAGCTTGTAGGCGAGCTTGGCGGCCTGGGTGATCGCCTCGAATTCCGCATCGGCCTCTTTCGACTTGGTGGCGTTGGCATAGCGCCCGGTGTGCAGCTCGACGAAGTCGGCAGAAATCTTGTGCGCCGCTTTGATCTGATTGAGATCGGGTTCGATGAAGAGGCTGACGGGGATTCCGGCATCGTGCAGCATGGAGACGGTGGTCTGCATACGCTCTTTCAGCCCTGCCACATCCAGACCGCCCTCGGTCGTCAGCTCCTGTCGTTTTTCCGGGACCAGGGTGACCAAGTCCGGTTTTATGGTCAGCGCAATCTTGACCATGGCTTCATCGGCGGCCATTTCCAGGTCCAGCTTGGTCCGGACGATCTCCCGCAAGAGCGTGAGGTCGCGGTCCTGAATGTGCCGCCGATCTTCGCGTAAGTGGACGACAAGGCCATCGGCCCCGGCGAGTTCTACGAGGACCGCTGCGGCCAAGGGATCCGGATCGGTCCCGCCCCGGGCTTGGCGAAGGGTCGCGATATGGTCAATATTAACGCCCAGCCTGGCCATGACACCTCCAGCCTGCGGGAGACCAACAGGAACGGAATGAGTGACGGGGGAAACGTGACGCATTAATAGCAGAAGGCGAGGGATGGAGCAAGGTTGGCCGGCGTGGATCGCTGGAATGGGGAAATTGTGAGGCTTAATTGTTTGCTGAAACCGAACCCCACAGAATCACAAGGCAAATTGACTCGACAGGAGCCCTCCATTAGAATAGGCCCTTCTTCCAGCCTGTTCATTCCTCTGATCACTGAGGAGCAGCTGGAAGGAGACCAGAATTTAAGAGGTAGAGGACCGTCATGGGTTTGGGCGATGGGTTTTATCGGTTACAGCGACTTCCACCATATGTGTTTGCTCAGGTGCAGAGCCTCAAGTTAGAAGCTCGACAACGCGGAGAGGATGTCATCGATTTCGGGATGGGCAATCCCGACCAGCCGACTCCGCCTCACATCGTCGACAAGCTGATTGAAGCCGCCCGCAAAGGCAAGAACCACCGCTACTCGGCGTCGCGTGGCATCACCAAGCTGCGTCATGCGATTTGCGGATGGTACAAGCGGAATTACAATGTCGAGCTGGATCCCGAAACGGAAGCCATTGTCACGATCGGATCCAAGGAGGGCCTGGCCCATCTTGCGCTGGCGATGATCGGTCCCGGCGATGTGGTCCTGACCCCGACGCCGACCTATCCTATCCATATGTATAGCTTCATCATTGCCGGGGGCGAGGTGCGCGGGATCGAACTGCGCCAGGACAGCGATTTTTTTGAGGACTTGCAACGGGTCTATCGGCAGACGATGCCGCGTCCGAAAATCCTGGTCATTAACTTCCCGCACAATCCCACGACCGCGGTGGTCGATATTTCATTCTTTAAGAAGATTGTCGCGTTTGCCAAAGAGCACAACGTGATCGTCATTCACGATCTCGCCTATGCCGATCTGGTGTTTGATGGCTATAAGGCACCGAGTTTTCTCCAGGTCCCCGGCGCGAAGGATATCGGCGTCGAGTTCTATACGCTGTCGAAGGCCTACAATATGCCCGGATGGCGGGTGGGATTTTGTGTCGGCAATCGAGAAGTGGTCGGAGCCTTGGCGAAGATCAAGAGCTATCTGGATTACGGTATTTTTCAACCGGTCCAGATTGCCAGTGTCATCGCGCTGAACGGGCCTCAGGACTGCGTCAAAGAGACGGTGTTGCGCTATCAGAAGCGGCGGGATGTGTTGGTGGGCGGCTTGAACCGGATCGGGTGGCAGGTGACCAAACCCCTGGCGACGATGTTTGTGTGGGCGCAGATTCCGCAGGCCTATCGGCATATGGGGTCGTTGGAGTTCTCGAAGTTGTTGTTGCGCGAGGCAAAGGTAGCGGTCTCTCCCGGCATCGGGTTCGGCGAGGGTGGCGATGAGTATGTGCGATTCGGGCTGGTCGAAAACGAACATCGAACCAGGCAGGCGGTTCGGGGGATTAAGAAGGTGTTGAAGCTCGAAGGTTCGGAGGAATGAAAACCCGCATCGGTGTCGGACTGATCGGATTCGGAACCGTCGGAACCGGCGTCGCGAAAGTCTTGTTCGAGAACGCGGCCTTGATTCGTCGGCGGGTCGGCGTTCCGGTCGAGCTCCTGCGGATCGCCGATCTCGACATCACCCGTGATCGCGGAGTGGCGGTGCCGCCCGGCGTGTTGACGACGGATGTGAAGCAGGTCCTTGCCGATCCGGCAATCGATATCGTGATCGAGCTGGTCGGCGGCTACGATTTTGCCAAGCGTGTGATGCTCGACGCCATTGCCGCCGGCAAACATGTCGTCACGGCCAATAAAGCGCTTCTGGCGTTGCACGGAGAGGAAATCTTTGCCGCGGCGGAGTCCCGTCATGTGGACCTTGGCTTCGAAGCCAGCGTGGGCGGCGGAATCCCGGTCATTCGGGCGTTGACGGAAGGGCTGGCGGCGAATCGTATCGAATCGATCTACGGCATTATCAACGGGACGTCGAATTATATTCTCTCCCGGATGACGCGCGACGGGCACAGTTTCGACGCTGTTCTCAAAGATGCTCAGCAAGCCGGGTATGCGGAAGCAGATCCCACGTTCGATGTGGCCGGGATTGACTCGGCCCACAAGCTCGCCATTCTGGCGAATCTGGCTTTTGGAACGCCGATCAATTTCAAAGAGATCTACACCGAGGGGATTACCAATATCACGGAGCAGGACATCGCGTATGCGAGGGAGTTCGGATATACGATCAAGCTCTTGGGGATCGCCAAGCTCCATGACGGGGCCGTTGAAGCGCGGGTGCATCCGACCATGGTGCCGTCTGATTCTCCGATCGCCAAAGTCGAGGGCGTCTATAACGCGATCCATCTCGTCGGTGATGCCGTGGGCGACGTGATCCTGCATGGTCGGGGCGCAGGCTCCATGCCGACCGGTAGTGCGGTGGTGAGCGACGTCATTGCGATCGGGCGCAATCTGTTGAAGGGCGCTGCCGGGCGGGTTCCGCCGGCCTCGTTTCAGCAGGATCAGCGGCGGCCGATCCGTATCAAGCCCATGGAAGAAATCAGCTCACTCTACTATCTCCGATTTATGGTACTGGATCGACCGGGTGTGTTGGCGCAGATTGCCGGAGAGCTTGGCCGTTGCGAGATCAGCATCTCGTCGATGCTCCAGCAGGGCCGTCGCGAAGGGCAGACGGTTCCGGTGGTCATCAAGACGCATATGGCGAAGGAGCGGGATGTGCAGAAGGCGATTCGTGAAATCAATCGCCAGGCCTTTATTTCTGAGCCGGCCACGCTGATCCGCGTGGAAGGGAAGGATGAGTAGTCGGATGGCTCGTTGGCGCGGCATTATTGAGGAGTATCGAAAGTTTCTTCCGGTGACGGGGGCGACGCCGATCATCAGTTTGGGGGAAGGCAATACGCCGCTCATTCGCGCGGAACGTTTGGCGAAGGCGATTGCCCCGGGTGTCGACCTCTACTTGAAATTCGAGGGGGCCAATCCCACCGGCTCATTCAAAGACCGCGGGATGACGATGGCGATCTCGAAGGCGGTGGAGCAGGGCGCGCGCGCGGTCATGTGCGCATCGACCGGCAATACCTCCGCCTCCGCCGCGGCCTACGGGGCCCGCGCCGGGCTGGCTGTCTATGTGTTGATCCCTGCGGGCAAGATCGCGCTCGGGAAACTGTCGCAAGCCATGATGCATCAGGCGACGGTTATCCAAATCGAAGGCAATTTCGATCAGGCGCTGACGATCGTCAAAGATCTCTCGGTCGCGCACCATATTGAGCTGGTCAATTCCATCAATCCCTTTCGAATCGAAGGCCAGAAGACGGCCGCCTTTGAAGTCTGCGATCAATTGGGGGACGCGCCGCACCTTCATGTGTTGCCGGTCGGGAATGCCGGGAACATTACGGCCTATTGGAAAGGCTATTGTGAGTATCGGGCCGCGAATCAGACGACCAAGTTGCCGCGCATGATGGGCTTTCAGGCGGCGGGAGCCGCCCCGATGGTCTTGGGTCGGGTGGTGGAAGAACCGCAAACGATTGCCACAGCCATTCGTATCGGGAATCCGGCAAGCTGGGCCGCGGCGTCGACCGCGGTGGAGGAATCATCCGGCGCGATCGACCTGGTCACCGATGAAGAAATTCTTCAAGCCTATACGCTGGTGGCGGCCACGGAGGGTGTGTTTTGCGAGCCGGCTTCTGCCGCGTCCGTCGCAGGGGTGACGAAGCTGGGCCGAGCCGGGAAATTGCGGGAAGGGGAGACGGTGGTGTGTACGCTGACCGGACACGGATTGAAAGATGCCGATACGGCGATCAGCGTGTCGAAACCGCCGTTGACTGTCAAGGCGACATCCTCGGATGTTGCCCGGTTATTAAACGCGCGATGAGGGTCTGATCTCAATGAAGTATCTGATTCTCCATGCTGGCGGGTTAGCGGGTCATGCGCAGGATGCTCTGGGGGGACGCACGCCGCTCCAGGCGGCTGCCACGCCTCATCTTGATCGATTGGCACGGATCGGCGAACTCGGGTTGGTCACGATTCCTGCGGAGGGGCATCGCCATGGCAGCGGGCTCAATGGGACGGCGATTCTCGGGTACGACCCCAAGAAATACTATCAAGGTCCCGGTCCGCTTGAGGCTGCCAGTCTCGGCGTATCTGTGACGGAGCAGGATGTGGTCTATCGTTGTACGATGGTCACGGTGAAGCCGGAAGGCGGAAAAGTCGGCGCCGACATCAAGAAGTTAAGCGCGCATGTCGTACTCGATGATGCGACGGCCGGCCTCATCGAAACGGAGGAGGCGCGTGAATTGATCGAGGCGATCAATGAGCAGCTCGGCTCTGAATCGATGCAGTTTTACCCCGGGACGGGCCATCGTCACGTCATGGTGTGGATGAAGGGCAAGCCACGGGCCGTGTGTGTGGATCCGCAGTCAGTGAGAGGCCGTCTGATCGGGGATGCGCTCCCGACGGGGGACGGCGCCGATATTCTGAGAGAATTGATGGAAACGTCGCATGTCATTCTGCGCGATCATCCCATCAATAAAGAGCGGCTGGCTTCAGGGAAGAATCCGGCCAATTGTATCTGGCTATGGGGAGAGGGGCGGGCGATTCCATGGCCTAGCTTGACGGAACGATTTCACGTCACCGGCGCGGTTGTGGCCTCCAGCGACGTCCACCGTGGGGTTGGATTGTGCGCCGGGTTGGACGCGTCGGATTCTCCAGGGCTCGGGGATGAACACTTTAAAGCGATGACGGCAACGGTCCTTGATGAGTTCGGCAAGAAAGACTTTGTCTACGTCCATGCCTCCTTGTCCGATGAAGTGGTGCATGGCAGCGATGTGAATGCGACGGTGCAGGCCATTGAAGAGTTTGACCGGGACCTCGTCGGGCCGATCCTGGACGGGCTCGCAAAGAAAGGCTCGTATCGGTTTCTCGCGCTGTGTGACCATGGCGAGGGGGTGCAGGGACAGGCGTTTGCGGTGTTTGGGGAGGGCCCCGGCAAGGAGGGGGCGGCAGGCGGTCGTCGATTTACCGAGACGGATGCGCAAGCCTCCAAGGCGCCGGTCCGTGATGCCAGTAAGTTTGTGATCAAGCTGTTTGCCAAAGGGTGAGTCGGTGGCGTTGATTGTTCAGAAATACGGCGGGACCTCGGTCGGCACGATCGAACGGATCCATCGGGTCGCAGAGCGGGTCGCGCAGTCGCATCGTGCCGGAGACCAGGTGGTCGTCGTGTTGTCTGCGATGAGCGGCGAGACGGATCGATTGATCAAGCTTGCGCACGAGGCGGCCGCTACGCCCGATGACCGTGAGATGGACATGCTGTTGTCCACGGGGGAGCGCGTGACCGTGGCGCTCTTGGCGATGGATCTTCGTGGCCGCGGATTGAATGCCCGGTCCTACACCGGACGGCAAGTCGGCATTGTCACCGACAGCGCCCACACCAAGGCCCGGATTGCGCGGGTCTCCGCCGACCGGCTTCGCGAGGCGTTGGCAAAAGGCATCATTCCCGTGGTGGCGGGGTTCCAGGGAATCAACGAGCAGTCGGATGTTACGACCCTAGGACGCGGCGGATCTGATCTGTCTGCGGTGGCGTTGGCTGCGGCGTTGAAAGCGGATCGGTGCATCATCTTTACCGATGTGGACGGGGTCTACACCTCGGATCCCAATGTGGTGCCTGCGGCGCGGCGGATCGATAAGATTTCATATGAAGAAATGCTGGAAATGGCCAGCCTCGGCGCGAAGGTGCTGCAGGCCAGATCGGTGGAGTTCGCCGCGAAGTTCAATGTCCCGGTTGAGGTGAACTCGAGCTTTAAAGAAGGAAAGGGGACTCTCGTGACACGTGAAGATGCGGACATGGAAGCGGTGGCGGTGGCGGGAGTCACGGGAGACCGGAACCAGGCAAAAATCACGATGGTCGGTGTGCCCGACAAGCCCGGCATCGCGGCAAAAATTTTCGGGCCCGTCGCCCAGGCCAACATCAACGTCGACATGATCATTCAGAATGTCAGCCAGGATGCGTTGACGGACTTGTCGTTCACCGTTCCTCGGGCGGATTTGCGCACCGCCACTCCGCTGCTCCAAGGCGTGGCCAAAGATGTCGGGGCCAGAAGTGTGGCGATTACCGAAGCGATTGCCAAGGTCTCGCTCATCGGCGTGGGCATGCGCTCGCATTCAGGTGTCGCGGCGAAGATGTTCGAGGTGTTATCCCGTGAAGGGGTCAACATCATGATGATCAGCACGTCGGAGATCAAAATCTCCTGCGTCATCGACGAGAAGTATTTGGAATTGGCCATGCGTTCACTGCATACGGCATTTGGCCTTGATCGGGTTCCACCAGGAGACCGGCCGAACAAGTAACGCGGATTTGGCTGACTCCCGCTCGACAGATCCTTCTCACTCCTGTTAGTCTTTCAGACGATGGCTCGAAAATCCTCACAGACTCGTCCTGCTCGTCCCGCTCCGCCGGAGGAGCCTGTCGTCATTCCTGTTCTCACTCTCGATCGAGCCGCTGCTCTGGAAATTTACGATACGACGCTTCGCGACGGCGCACAGGCTGAGGATGTCAGTTTTTCAGCGGAAGACAAAATCCGCGTAGCTCAAAAACTGGACGAGCTCGGCGTGCACTATATTGAAGGCGGCTGGCCGGGAGCCAATCCGAAAGACATCGAATTCTTCCGGATCATGAAGACGACCCCGCTCAAGCATGCCTCGGTCATTGCCTTTGGATCGACGCGCAAAGCCAGCAACTCTGTCCGTAAAGACCAGAATCTGCAGGCGCTCCTTGCGGCTGAAACCAAGACCATCACGCTGTTCGGGAAAACCTGGTCGCTGCATGTGACCGATGCGTTAGGGATCTCGCTGGCGAAAAATCTCGAATTGATCGGCGACTCCATCGCGCACCTCAAAAGCAAGGGCCGGAGGGTGTTTTACGATGCCGAGCATTTCTTCGACGGGTACAAGACGAATCCGGAGTATGCGCTGAATACGATCCGGAAGGCGGTGGCGGCCGGGGCTGAACGCGTCATTCTCTGCGATACGAACGGCGGAGCGATGCCGTGGGAGATCCGGACGATCTGCGAGGTCGTTCGCCAGGAAATCAAGGTACCGTTGGGTATCCACGCCCACAATGATTGTGAAATGGCGGTGGCGAACTCGCTGGTGGCGATCGAGACCGGCATTGTTCAAGTGCAGGGGACGATCAATGGGATCGGTGAGCGGTGTGGGAATGCCAACCTCTGTTCAATCATTCCCAATCTGGAATTGAAGATGCGGCGTCCGGCGCTCGGCGATCGGCTCAGTCATTTGAAAGATGTGTCGGGATTCGTCACGGAAATCGCGAACTTGATGCCCAATAAGCATCAGCCCTATGTGGGCGATTCTGCGTTTGCTCATAAGGGCGGCGTCCATATCCATGCGGTGCTGAAGAATGCGTTAACGTATGAGCACGTTGATCCGAAGAGGGTCGGGAATCGCCAGCGCGTGCTGGTGTCGGACTACGCGGGGCGCAGCGGGCTGTTAGACAAGATCGAGGCCTACGGCATCAAGCTGTCGAAAGACCACGCGAAGGTGCAAGAGCTGATCGATACGCTCAAAGAGCGGGAAAATGAGGGCTACCAGTTTGAAGGCGCTGAGGGCTCGTTTGAGTTGTTGATGCGCAAGGCGATGGGGACTCATAAACCGGCGTTCCAGCTGCTGGGATTCCGCGTGATTGTTGAGAAAAAGCAAGAGGACGGCGCTCCCCTTTCAGAGGCGACCGTGATGGTCAAGGTTGGCGGAGTGGTCGAGCATACCGCAGCGGTCGGTGCCGGGCCGGTGAATGCGCTGGATCATGCGCTGCGTAAGTCGTTGGAAAAGTTCTACCCACAATTGCAAGAAGTGAAGCTCCTCGACTACAAGGTTCGAGTGCTCGCGGCCAATAAAGGTACCGAGTCGAAGGTGCGGGTACTGATCGAATCCGGCGACCACAAAGATAAATGGGGAACGGTCGGGGTCTCCGAGAACATTATAGAGGCGACTTGGCAAGCCTTGGCCGACAGCATAGAGTACAAGCTTCTTTCGAAGCGTTAACGAGCTCCTCCCGCCTGTCCGGCAATGTTTATTCTTGACAGAACTCGTAACCTCACGTAACTTAAGCAGAACTTTCCGTCTTTAGAGTGCAACTTCATCGGAGGTTGTGTGATGGGAATGCGCAGCGGTTACGGAGGGGGGTGGCATGAGAAAGGCTGATATCGCGAACGAGATATTCAAGCAGGTAGGAATTTCGAAAAATGAGGCGGCCGATATCGTTGAACTTGTGCTCAATCTCCTCAAGTCGGTGCTGCAAAAAGGTGAGTCCGTCAAAATTGCGGGCTTCGGCAATTTCGTCGTTCGCAGCAAAGGTTCTCGCAAGGGGCGCAATCCTCGTACAGGAGAAGAAATTGGGATTACCCCGCGTCGAGTCGTCACATTCCGCCCAAGCCAAGTCTTTAAGAAGTACGTCAATTCGTAGCTATCGCGAGACCCACATCGCGACCACCGCATGAGGGCCGGTCATGGGGATTGAACCCAGGCTGGGGAGCAAAGTTTTCTATAAAATCGGGGAGGTCAGTCAACTGACGAAGCTCCCTGCTTATGTGCTACGTTTTTGGGAGTCTGAGTTTAAGTTCCTGAGCCCGAAGAAAAGTCGGGGAAATCAGCGGCTGTATATTCGTCGGGACATTGAGACCGTCCTTGAAATTAAGCGGATGTTGTATGACGAAGGTCATACGCTGGAGGGAGTGAAGCGGTATTGGGCCAGGCGCGGGCGGGCGGCTTCTCGAAAGCTCACCCCTCAAGAGTTGGCCAAGAAGCTGCGCGGGGATCTCCAGGCCATTGTGAAAATCATCGACGCGCATTCACGATAAGTCTTCCGTAACATCCCCATTGCCTTTCCGGGGTTGCACAAGCGACAATAGAGATCGAATCATACAGAGAAGATGTCGGGGCGTAGCGCAGCCCGGTAGCGTACTCGCTTGGGGTGCGAGTGGTCGTGGGTTCAAATCCCGCCGCCCCGACCAATCTTTTCGAAGCCCCTTAGCGGCTGAGCATGAGGCAGCGATAGCGGCGCGGCCTTTCGGTCGGCTGCAGGGATGGAAAACAAGCTGCTTCGGGCAGCTTTTTTTATGACTGGAATCACATGCGAATCTTAGTCACAAATGACGATGGGATCGACTCGCCAGGCCTGACGGCATTGGCCGAAGCGCTTAAGGCGATCGGCGAGGTGTGGGTGGTGGCGCCGGATCGAGAGCGGACCGCTGTGGCTCATGCCGTGACCTTGCATAAGCCTCTTCGGCTCCATCGCCTGGCTCCACGCACATTTTCCGTCAACGGCACGCCGGTGGACTGTGTGAATTTGGCGTTGCTCAAGGTGATGCCGAAGCCTCCTGCCATTGTGGTGTCCGGAATCAACAAGGGCGTCAATCTCGGCGATGATGTGCTCTACTCAGGCACCGTCTCTGCGGCGATGGAAGGGACGATTCTCGGCATTCCATCGATTGCCGTCTCGCAGGAGGGTCGAGAGACGTTTCGATTTCCTGTCGCCGCGGACTATGCCGCGCGTATTGTGCGGCAGGTATTGGCGCAGGGGTTGCCGGACGAGACGTTGTTGAATGTGAATGTGCCGAATCGTGCGTTGCGGGCCATCAAGGGAGTTCGGGTCACCTGCCTGAGTCGGCGGCGCTTTCATAACCCCATCATCGAAAAGCTCGATCCGCATGGCAGAAAGTATTATTGGATTGCCGGGACGCGGGTATCCTGGAGCCGGAGCAAAAACGCCGATCATGAAGCGCTCGAACAGGGACGGGTGTCGGTGACCCCGATCCATCTGGACTGCACCAACTACGCCGTCCTCGATCATTTTCGCGCCTGGGAACCGATGATCCAAGGTAAGTCGGTGCGCCCCAAGCCGCATCCGCAGTCAGCCTCCCGGCGGAAGGGGTGATCGATGATTGGAAGTCTCATTGAAGCGATCATCGGCGAGCTGAGCCGCTTCGTCATCGCCTGCATTTCCCGATTCGGCTATGCCGGAATTCTGTTTACTATGGCCGTGGAGAGCGCCTGCATCCCGTTGCCCAGCGAGATTATCATGCCGTTTTCCGGCTATCTGGTGCTGTCCGGGCAGTTCACGATGCTCGGGGTCACATTGGCCGGGGCAGTAGGAAACGTCGTCGGGTCTATTGCAGCCTACTACGCGGGGGTTTGGGGTGGCCGCCCGTTCGTGGAGCGTTATGGCCCGTACTTTCTCGTGTCGCATCGAGATCTCGACATTGCCGATCGCTGGTTCCTGAAATACGGGGAAGCCGCAGTTTTTTTCAGCCGGATGCTGCCGGTGGTGCGCACATTTATTTCATTGCCGGCCGGCATCGCCCGGATGAACTTCCCTCGTTTTGTGCTGTTCACGTTTCTCGGTGCGTTGCCCTGGTGCTACCTCCTTGCGTATATCGGGTTCAAGATGGGCGAGCACTGGGAAGATCTGCGGCAATATTTTCATGGGTTTGATATCGTGATTGGCTTGGCGCTCGCCGCGATCATGGGGTTCTTTGTCTGGTCGCACTGGCCGAAGCAGCGCTCCACTCTTCCCTAGGGTCACGCTCATGCTCAAAATCTACAACACGCTCACGGGAAAGAAAGAAACGTTTGAACCGCTCGTACCGAGCACTGTTCGCATGTACGTGTGCGGGGTAACGGTCTATGACTATTGCCACATCGGGCATGCGCGTAGTGCTCTGGTGTTTGATGTGGTTCGGCGGTATCTCGAATATTCCGGCTTTCGCGTCGAGTTTGTCAAAAACTTCACCGATGTCGATGACAAGATCATCAAACGCGCCAATGAACAGCATGTCAGTTGCGACGCGATTACTGCGACATACATTCAGGCCTATCACGATGATATGGCCCGATTGGGGGTGCGCCCCGCGTCGATCGAGCCGAAAGCCACCGAGCATATGGCTGACATCGTCCGGTTGACCGAAACCCTGATCGCAAAGGGTTTGGCGTATCAAGTGGACGGAGATGTCTACTTCGAAGTTGCCAAGTACGGAGATTACGGGCGACTCTCCAAGCGGAAGATGGACGATCTTCAAGCCGGGGCACGGGTGGGTGTGGACGAGCGAAAACGGCACCCGATGGATTTCGCTCTCTGGAAGAGCGCCAAGCCTGGCGAGCCGGCCTGGCCGAGCCCCTGGGGCCAGGGACGGCCGGGGTGGCACATCGAATGTTCCGCCATGTCCATTCGGCACCTGGGCGAGACGTTCGATATTCATGGCGGCGGGATGGATCTTATTTTCCCGCATCATGAGAATGAGATTGCCCAGTCTTGCGGTGCGACCGGGAAAGAATTTGCCCGCTACTGGATGCACAACGGGTTTGTGCAGATCAATCAAGAGAAGATGTCCAAGTCGCTGGGGAACTTTTTCACGATCAGAGAGATCTTTGAAAAGTCTGAGTGGCCGGAAGCGGAGACCGGAGAGCTGTTGCGGTATTTTCTTCTGGCGACGCAATACCGAGGGCCATTGGATTTCTCCGATCAAGCTTTGAAAGAAGCGAAGAATGCGGCGAATGGGTTCTATGATCTCTTTGCACGATTGGCCGAGACGGGCGGGAATGCGGCAGGAGATGCAGGACTGAATCCGGCGATTGAACGATGCAGGGCCGCCTTTCAGTCGGCTATGGACGATGATATCAATACACCTGTGGCTCTTGCGGCGTTGCAAGGGCTGCGGAGCGATCTGAATAAACTGCTTGCCGAGGGGTTGTCGACGGAGGCGCGCCGCGCGGCCAGAGAGGCTTTCCGGTCGCTGGGCCGGGTGTTGGCATTGTTCCAGTTGGATCATTGGGTATTCAACGTCGAAACCGGGGGATCTGTGTCCCTCGCCAGTGAGGTCGAGATTGAGAGACAAATTGCCGAACGAACGGAAGCCAAGAAGCGGAAGGACTTCAAACGCGCCGACGCCATTCGAGCGGAACTGGCAGCCCAAGGCATCGTCATCGAGGACAAGCCCGATGGCACCAGCCGATGGAAGCGATGACAGCCAGGAGATTCTCTACGGTCTCCATGCGGTCCGGGAAGCGCTGAAGGCCGGCAGCAGGCCGTTGCAGCGGCTGCACGTGATTCGGACTGATAAGCAGTTCGCGGAACTGGTGCAGCTGGCCAGGGCGTTGCATGTGCCGGTTCATATCCAGCCGCTCGCGTCTCTCGATCGGCTGGCTCCCGGCGGCCGACACCAGGGTATCGTGGCTTTTGCCGCGGCGAAGGCCTATCAGACGGAAGATTCCATTCTTGCCGGCGCCGCCAAACGGAACGAGCCGCCGTTACTCGTGATTCTCGATGGCGTGGAAGATCCACATAATCTTGGCGCGGTACTTCGCACGGCCGAAGGGGCCGGGGTGCATGGGGTGTTTATTCCTGAGCGGCGGGCGGCCGGGCTGACGTCGGTGGTGGCGAAAGTATCGGCCGGGGCGATCGACCATATCCCCGTTGCCCGCGTGACGAATACCAGCCGGCTGCTGGAGTCGTTGAAAGCGGCAGGGGTGTGGATCTACGGATTGGATCCGGCGGCGACGAAGCTGTTCACCGACGTGGATTTCCGAGGCCCTGTCGGGTTGGTTTTCGGGGGAGAAGGCGCGGGGATTCGTCCCGGCGTTTTACAGCATTGCGATGAGCGGATTCGCATCCCGATGAAGGGGCATGTGCAGTCGCTGAATGTCTCGGCTTCTGCGGCAGTGACGCTCTTCGAGGCGGTGCGGCAGCGCGCCGTGCCCGCACCACCCCGCACACGTTAGCGGATCTTCAGCACGCCGCCTTGAATGGCGTTCTTCAGGAGTTGTGCGGTGTTGGACACCCGCATCTTCTTCATCATGTTCGCGCGGTGCGCTTCCACCGTTTTCACGCTGATCTTGAGCTTGGTGCCGATTTCCTTATTCTTAAATCCGGCCCAGATCAATTCTAAGATTTCCTGTTCGCGTGCGGTGAGCGACTCCGGCCGTTTCTTGCGGGGAGGGGGCTCGAGGTCAGCAAGGGATTTGCGTACCCGAGGCTTGGTCGGTGCTTTGGCCATAATCGTCGGTTCTCCTTTGAATCGCCGGGGCTTGAGGTATACTGGATTCGCGCGGCTGCGCCTCAGGCGCGCTGCGGGCAAAAGTATAGAGACGTTCTTAATAAGTGTAAATGCAGGCATAATGGCCCTAGTAGGGTTACTGAGTACGGAAACAAGAGTATTCGTAACCAGCTAGAGAGAAATTGGACTTCTTCACGGTTGCCATAGGGACAGGGCGCGGTATGTGGCAGTTGTATCTCATCGTGGGACTCTTGGGCGCACTTATTGGGAGTTTTCTCAATGTGTGCATTTACCGACTGCCTCGCCATGAATCCATTGTCTGGCCAGGATCCCATTGTCCTGCCTGCTCCAAGCCGATCGCCTGGTACGACAACGTACCGATGCTGGGCTATCTGATGCTAGCCGGTCGATGTCGCGCCTGTTCCGTCAGCATTCCACTCCACTATCCCGTCGTAGAAGCGTTGAATACTGTCGGGTATCTGGCCACGCTGTGGGTTTTTGGGCCTACGTTGGTGGCGGCGGTTTATGCCATTCTGTTTTCCGCCTTGCTTGTGGTGGCGGGCACGGACTTGTCCCATAAGATTATTCCCAATGCCGTCACCTTTCCCGGGATCGTGTTAGGGCTGGTGAGTGCCGCAACCATCTTGCCATTGGGATTGTTGAATGGCCTTGTGGGCCTCCTCGTTGGTGGCGGGATTTTGTGGCTGCTCGCCTGGGCCAGTCCCTATCTGTTCGGCAAAGAAGGGATGGGCGGCGGGGATATCAAATTACTGGCCATGATCGGGGCATTTCTGGGGTGGAAGCTGGCATTGATGACGATCATGATTGGATCCCTGGTCGGGTCGATCGTCGGCATTTCGCTTCTCGCGGCGCAGGTGATCAAGCGCGAGGAGTACATTCCATTTGGCCCCTTCCTGGTCCTGGGCGCAGTGAGCGCCCTCTTCTTTGGAGCCCCCCTTCTCGAGTGGTACCAGGGGTTGTTGGCGGGCTAATCTTATCCCCTAAATTCACGCTATTCGCTCTCCTCTGTATCTATTCCTTTCCCGATTGTATCCGCCTCGTTACACGGTCATGTGCTACGCGTGGCATGTTCCGATGCCGCGGTCTCGTGGCTATTCCCTCCATTTCCCGATGATTTCCCCGTGAGATTCAAAGGGATCGGTATCTCGCTCCTATCGGCTCATGTCGAGATGTTGCGCTGTACGCGACAGGTATGGCTCTTGATATGACGCCTGAGTATGAACCGATGCAGCGCAAACAGAACATCAGTGGTGAAGAATGAGAGCGGGTTCAGCCTCACGGAGGCGCTGACCTCGATGGCCATCGTCGGACTCGTATCGGCGTTGGCCATTCCCAATCTGATGATGCTGAACGCGCGCATGCAGGCCGATGTGTTTGCGCAGCAGGTCTCGTCTGAACTCCGTTGGGCCAGGCAATGGGCGATCTCGAAGCGAGACCGTGTCCGGCTGGTATTCGATCAAGACCGCCAGGCGATCGTTGCGCAGATCGGCAATGATCGCGTGCAGCATCACCAGTTGTCGTATCAGCACAAAGGGCTTGAGATTGATGAGCCGAGCGCGGGACCGGATGTCGTCTTTCATCCGAGCGGTCGTTCTGCGACCGCCACGACGATTCAATTCCGCAACGGCCAGGGGCATGCCCGCACCATCACCGTGAGTCTTACGGGACGAGTCTCAATTCGATGACGCGGCGTTACGACAGGGGCTTCAGTCTGGTAGAGGCGATGGTCGCCATGACTATTTCAACGATTGTCGTGATGGGGGGGATGGCGGCGATTGAGGTGTCTGCCAGGCTGGTTCAACAGGGGACTTTAAAGACCAGGGCATTGGCCCTGGCGCAGGGGCGCTTGGAAGCCAAGCGGTCCGTGCGGTGGGAGGCGCTTCTGCTGGATGATCTCGACCATGACGGCAGGACGGATGTGATGATGGCGGATGATGGTCAGGGGGGCGATGTCTTGGCCGGAGACGGCATCTACTCGGCTCAGTGGGAGCATGACGGGGTGACCCTGAAGTGGACGGTGGCAATGGACCGTCTCGGACCGCTCAGCACCGCCGGATGGGTGACGATTCGGGCGGCGGCATCCTATCAGGCGTTCGGTGGCGTGCGGGTGGTGGAGCTGGGAACCGTGCGGGCCAATCCGACATTCACAGGGGCTCGATGAGCGGACCGACTCGACATCACCGGTGGCTGACAATCCTGATCTCACCGTCCGGGGTGTGCTTGTCAGAACTGATGGTGGCGTTGGCGATCGGAACGTTGGTGTTGGCGGGAAGCCTGGAGGCGTTCAACATCGTGCAGGCTCAGGCCGTTCGACAGCAACGCATTATGGCCGCCCAGCAAGAGATGCGGGTGGGCTTGGAAGTGTTTGAGCAGGAAGTACGCATGGCTTCGTCGTCGACCATTGTCGTTGCCAGGTCTGATCGCTTTGAGTTTTCCGCCAACATCCATGGGTTGCGGACGGTGACCACCGCCTCTGTCGCGGCCGGTCAAACGGTCTTGCCGGTGCAGAACGGCAGTGGGTGGGACGCAGGGAAAACGGTGGTGCTTTGTGGGGTGAGCGGGTGCGAGTCCCACCGACTGGGGAGCCCAGGTCAGCGCAGCCAACTCCTGCTGAGTGGCCCGGTTGGGGGAACCTATCCGGCTGGTGCGTCGGTAGAGGTGCGCAATCGGGTCACGTACTACACCCGGGTTGATGACCGAGATCGCACGCAGCTGATGCGGCAGATTGATGGAGGCGCCGGGGTGTTGATCGGCGATCTGCAGTCCGTGCGTTTGTCGTATTGGGATGAGTGGGGGAAGGCTGGTGCAGGCATAGGCCGGATCCTTCGTGTCGCAGTGGAACTTCTGCCGGTTGCCGGTGATGCCAAAGTCGTTCGAGAAGTCACGGTGCGCTCCTAGCGCATCGGATGAAAGGAGTCAGGCGCCATGAAGACGGTTCAAACACGCTCATCACATGAACAGGGCATTGCGCTGTTAGGGGTCATCATTCTTGCCTTGGTGCTGGCGCTGGTGGGCGCGGCGCTGCTGGATCTGGCAGGGCAAGAGGCGTCGAGCGCCTCGGGAGCCACCGAGGTTGCTGTGGCCCAGGCCGTGGCTGATGCGGCGCAAGATCTGGTCATCGCCTGGTTTCATAGTCCGCACACCAGCCCGTCGGCCTTGGCGGCGCTCCTAACCAAGCGGCAGTCGTCCTCAGAGGGAAGTCCCTCATTTTTCGACCAGGCCGGCCGGTCTCAATTCATCGGAACGGCCGATCGTCCCGATGTGTGGCTCGATGCTTCACGGAGTGTGGATCACCATTTGTTGAACGATGCGGGGACGGGAATGTTTCGGCTCCTGCAGGATCTCGGTTCAGTGCAAGGGCTGAAGGTCTATGCCCCGAGCGGTCCCGGGTTGCTCTGTACCGTCGACGCAACAGTCGCGACGGTGAGTTCTTCCGTGAGACATGCGGTCTCGATGCAACTCCGTGCCCTGGAAATTCCGGCACTGCGAGCCGGGATCCAGGTTGGAGGCAATCTTGGTGTGCCTCAGGTCGCGCCGGAGTCGGGTGCGCTGGTGCATTGGGGAGACCTGACCGTCGGAGGCGATCTGATTGTGCAGCGGGTGGAAGATCTCCCTTCGCAGAGTGACAGCGCACCGGTGACCGGTGTGAGCTATCGCGACATGTCTCACCGCGAAGACCGATGGTTATCGATGTGGATAGGGGGACCGGTTCATCTCATGCAACTGTCACCGGGGCAAAGCAGTAGTGTCGTGCTTCCCCTCAATGTCCATGTCAATCGGCATCCGACTCCCGGGGTGCGGAGAGATCGCTGGGGGTACGAGCAGCTCAAGCAATTTGCCAAGCAACATGGCACCTACGTGGCAATCGATCGGGATGGCCTCCTGTATTTGAATGGGGCTGTAGAGCCAGGCCGTGGTGTGGCTCCAGACGACTACCTCCGCTCACGCAGCGTTGGCGATACCCGAGGACTCATCTTCATCGACACGTTGGATCAGAAGGCTCCGCGGACGGACAACCTTGGGGTGGTTCGGCTGAATATGGCGTACCTTGAAGCGGTCCTTGTCGTGCAAGGTCATGTCATGGTGGGTCCTGCCGGGTCGGGGCAGTCCCTGTCGGTACTGAGCCCCCCTGCCGGAGGAAGCGAGGCGGCCGGCAGCCGGACCGCCGTTCAACTCTCGAATATTCATCTGAACGGGGCGCTCTATGCCGTCGGGAATATCACGCTCGATCGCTCCATGCGGGTGTTCGGGGCCGTCGCGGCGGAAGGGACGATTGCGACGACTCACCCGGGGGCGACCATGGAGCTGTGGTACGACCACGAGATGGGGCGCGGACTGTTTCGCGGGATTCCGGTTGTTATGCGCGTGCCCGGGACCTGGATGGTCCGATATGAATGACACCGACTTGGCAGGGAGGAGGTGAAGAGTGCAGAGTCCAGGCGACAAGCTCCCCAACGCGAATCCGTCTAACAACGTAGAACGTCCGCTAGGCAAGAATCCGCCTGCTCGCATGGATCGGGAGCGCCGTCTCCTGTCGCTGCTGGTGACTCGCGGCGTGCTCAGTCAGGATGAGATGGAAGCCGTGCTTGAGGCGGTACGGGTGGAAGGGGTTGACTTGGAGTCGCTCCTCCTCGACACGTATCACGTTCCCAAGTCGGACTTTGGTGCCGTGCTCAGCGAGTATTATAGCTGTCCGTTTCTTGCGTACGATGAACGCGTCGTTCTAGAGGTGGCGCTCCTCAAGAATCTGCGCATTGAGTATCTCAGGAAAAGCGCATGGGTGCCGATCAAGCGGCAGGGAGCGGTGGTGGAGATTCTTCGGGCGGATCCGCAGGATCTCGATAAAGATCCTGACATCCGGCGAGCGTTCCCACGGCTGACGATTCGAGTCGTGGTTGGACTACGGCGCGATCTCGAAAAGTGGTTGCTTCTGGCCACCGAGCAGTCGGCTCGCGGGGCGATCGCCGACATTCTCGGCGAACTCGTGCAGGAGGTCTGGAACGAAGCCGATGGCACCGTGCAGCAGATTACGGAGCATGATTCCGCCATCGTACGACTGGCGAACCAATTGATCGCGGAGGCAGACCGGCTCGGGGCTTCGGATATTCACATCGAACCCTATTCGACCGGGCGTGACACCGCGGTGCGCTTCCGTGTTGACGGGACCTGCTTCCCCTACATGAAGATACCCTCCGGCTACCGGCGTGCGGTCGTGTCACGCATCAAGATCATGGCCAATCTGGATATCGCGGAGCGGCGCAAACCCCAGGATGGCAAGATTCGCTATCGCCTCGGAAAAGATCGAGAGCTTGAACTGCGCGTGGCGACGCTTCCTACGGCAGGAGAGAACGAAGATGTGACGCTGCGACTTTTAACGGCGAAAATCCCGATGCCGTTGGAGGCCATGGAATTTATGCCGGGTGTTTTGCAGGCCGTCAAGGAGTTGGTCGAACGTCCGCAGGGTATTCTCCTCTGTGTGGGTCCGACCGGGTCCGGGAAAACGACGACCCTGCATGCCCTATTGAAGCAGGTGAATACCGATGCTCGGAAGATCGTGACGGCAGAGGATCCGATCGAACTGACCCAGGAGGGGCTCCGTCAAGTGCAGGTGCACCCCAAGATCGGCTTTACCTTCGCTGCGGCTATGCGGGCGTTTCTGCGGGCCGATCCGGATATCATCATGATCGGGGAGATGCGCGATAAAGAAACCGCGGACATCGCGATTGAGGCATCACTCACGGGTCACTTGGTGATGAGTACGCTGCACACCAACAGTGCCGTCGAGACCGTGACGCGACTGTTGGATATGGGGTGCGATGCGTTCAACTTTTCCGATGCGATGCTAGGCGTGCTGGCGCAACGATTGTGCAAGCGCCTCTGTGTGCACTGCAAAGAGGCGTACTATCCGGATCGGCAGGAGTTTGACGACCTGGTTCAAGCCTATGGAGCGTGTGACTGGGACCGAGTCGGAGTCACGTATTCGCCAGGGCTGAGCTTCTATCGCGCGCGTGGATGTGAGCGCTGCAATCAGAGCGGATTCAAAGGCCGGATGGCGCTGCATGAGTTGCTGGTCGGTTCAGACGAGGTAAAGCGCTGTATTCAGTCTCGGGCCAGAACGGCAGAGATGGCGGGTGTCGCGAGGCGTGAGGGGATGGTGACACTGCTCCAACATGGGATTCAGAAAGTTTTCGAAGGCGTCACCACCTATCGACAAGTTCGTGCTGTGGCTGTGAAGTGAAGAATCGAGTCAGATTTTCTCGCGCCTGTAGGGCCAACCGTTAATGTCCCTCACCCCGGGTGGCTTTCCTTTTGAGGCTTGCCTGTGGTGTCTCTCCAGCCTTCAGCCAACCACCATTATATGTAGTGACCAGGGGGCGCTTGAGGGGCGCGCCATCTCAGCCCGCAAGGGTGCGCGCGCGCATTGGCTCAGACTCCCGGCCAAAATTTGTCGGCACATTGCGCGAAAAGCGACCATCACACGCTCAGCATTGCTCCGAACAAGTCCTGATAAATCAAGCAGTTAAACTGTAACGCAAGAGCCTCAGCAACGGCATGCCCCTTGCTCGGTTGGGGGTGCCATGATGCACTCTAGATCAAACAGGCTACGCAAGGTCCGTACACAGGAAGGGGGGTTCACCCTTCTTGAGATCATGATCGTGCTTGTCATTGTTGGGATTGCTGCGGCGCTGACCGTTCCGAACTTTACATTCATGTATGCCAAGTACGAGCTGTATCAAACCACTACCACGATTTATAACCGCCTCATCATGGCTCGCTCTGCTGCCATCAGCCGGAACGCTATGATTGTGGCCACTCCAGCCAATATACCGTTGGGCCTGGACCAGGTGACGTTCACCGCGCCACTTGGAGCAGAGACCTTGCCTTTAAATGTGAGATTTGTCCTGCCGCTGCCAGTTAATCCTATCGGTTATACGCCCAGAGGGTTGAGCACATCGCCTCTGGCGGTTCAGACAATTCAACTGCAAAGCGTACGTAACCCCAGTCTGATTTACACGATCTCACTCGCGCCTTCGGGAAAGGTGACGTGGTGTCGGCAGGCCATCAACCCTTGTGTGTTGAACGCCACATCATGAAGAGAGGAGCAGGCGAAACCATCATGAAGGCACGCAACGAACAGGGTTTCACGTTGGTAGAAGTGCTTGTCTCGGCTGCTATTCTCGGTGTGGGTGTGATGGGTATGGCGGCTATGCAGGGCATGTCACTCGGGAAGAATGTCGATGCCAACGATTTATCCATTGTGACGAACATCGCCGCCGACATGATGGAGCGGATCCAGAACAACCGGCGGTACTCCTGGGCGTACCACAATCTCGATACGACCGGCCCAGGTAACTGCCTTGTAGGCGGATTGCCAGCCCCGCCTCCACTTGGCATTCAGCCGATTACCAGTCCACAGGTGACGCAGGTGGTTCAGGGAGATTGTACCCAGTGGCGGGCGAGAGTTCTAGGTTCGAATCTGGTGAATGCAGTTGGTTTGGTGACGGCGACTCAAGTGGCGCCGGCCGGATCTGGAGCCATGCAGGTCACAGTCAGGGTGAACTGGAACGACCGAGGGCCTGGACAGCGAGCCAGGACCGTGGCATTTCAAACGCTTGTTGTTCCCGAGTGATCAATGAGTAGTCGGTTTGAGTTGGGCGAGAAGGATAAGGATTAGGTGAACCGATGACGACACAGCCACAGGTTCGGAGCCAGGCTCAAGCGGGATTTACGCTCACGGAAGTCATGGTTGCGACCATGATGACGACGGCGCTGCTCGCGGCTGGGTTCGGGGCCTTGACCGTGAGTCAGAAGACCACCCGGGTTAGCGGTCAGGTTGGGCAGACACAGGCCACAGCGCGGAATGCCCTCGACATGATCACGGCCGATCTGAAGCTGGCCGGTTTCGGGATGCAGGGACTCACGACACCCGTCGGGGGGTGTCATATCAACGGAACTCCGTCCGCGCTCGTGCCGGCAGACAACAATCCGGCAGGAGCCGATTTCGGACCTGACTCTATCTCAATGGTCGTTCCGATGACGAATTCGATTCCCGCAGTGGGAGCGCTATGGCAGGTGTTTGTGCCACCGGCCGGAACCATCGGGGGGCCGAAGACGCCCATTACCAATATTCCAATGCCGGCGAATGCCACTACGGGGATGGGCACCGCTCTCCCTGGCGGGTTTCTCTCACTGCCTGGAAACGTGGTGTCGTTGGGCGGGGTGGCTGGATCAATCATCCAAGCAGCAAATGTCGGCGGGTTAACCATAAGCCCGGCGATTCAGGATCCGACGGCGTTTGGTACCGGAACTCAGGTCTATCTGGTGCAGTGCATCACCTATCAGGTTATTCCTCCGCCTGATGTTCTCAACATCTGCCAGGGGTCGGCGCCCTGTCTCGTTCGTGGAGCAGTACCAGCGGCGCTGGTACTACCGGGTGCCCTGCCGAACTGTAATCAGGTGAACGCGAATTGCGTGCCCATTATGGACGGGGTTGAGGATCTTCAACTGGCCTATGCGTGCGATGGCTGCAACCCCATCATCAATTCAGGAAATCCTGATGGACAGATCGATGATCTGAACGGGAATAACATCTTCGACACCCCCGATTTTGTCACGGATAGAAATTGGTTCGGCACGGCGGCGCCGTTTGGCGCGTCCATGACGCCGGCGAAGATCCGCATGGCTCAGGTCACGATTGTTGCTCGGCAAACGCAGCTAGACCAGGGCATGGGCGAAGGCATCTCGACGAATGTCTCGAACAATAACGCAATTACCAACGTGAGTGACCACAATCATGTAACCGGGGTCTTCGCGCTCGGCGATAACGCTACACCGGCTCAACAGCAAGCCTATCTGCAGTTTCGCCGACGGGTGCAGACTCGTACGGTTGAGCTCCGAAATTTGAGGTCATAACTATGAGACAGGTTGATTGCGATCGCGCTCAAGAATGCCGGCAAGACTCGCTGGGTCTCGATGAACGAGGCACCTCGTTTATGACCGTGATGGTGATCATGCTCATGACCGGCACGCTCGGCGTAGCCGCGCTCACGATGACCGGCTTGGAAAATTCGATGGCCGGTGCAATCAGGATGGTCGAAGAGGGCACCGATGCTGCGGAGTCTTGTGTGGGCATGTCTGTAAATGTGATTCAAAATTCGGTTGACCCCGGATCGGTTCCCGCCACGCTCATCGCCCCGGCTGGACCTGTGCCTGCGGCCAATGCTGCCATACTCAGTCAGGAAATCAATGGCGCTCCGGTCTCAATGAGGAATAACCCGGATGTGGCGGTGGGCGCCGGGAATGCCCCCAATATCACGATGACAGTGAATAACTACCTGGTGAACGGGGACATCGATTTTCTCTACAGTAAGCTACGAGCCGGCAGCGATGAGAATACGAAAGACTTTTTCTATCGTGTCGATTGCACGGCGGCGAATGCGGCAACCGGAGCGACGAGCCGGGTCATTGCGGTATTTGACTGTCTCCATCTGGGGTCCGATACCTGTCAACGCCGGGCGCTGTAATGCGCCACAAAAGAGGAGCCAAGATCATGGACATGCCGCGTACCAGCGCGATGAATCAACTGAGTCGATCCAGGGCCTCCTGTAGAACGATTGTGGGAGCGGTCGTGGTCTTAGGAATGTGTGGTCTAGCGGGATTCGCTGATTCTGCGGCTCAGGCTGACCCCATTCCCCTCAGCGTGATGACCAGCCTCCAGTCCGGCAGTATCACGGCCATCTATGAAACAGCCTTTCAGATTGACGGGAGAACGTTCAGACTCACTCCCGATGCGGTAATTCAGAATGAGAAAGGCGAAGTGATGGAGGCGAGTTCACTCGTGGTCACTGCCGAGGTTAAGTATCACGTGAAAAAAGAGCAAAACAACCAGATCGACCGCATGATCGTCTTTTTGCCTCGCTAAGACATTCGCTAAGCAGACTCGAGGTTAAGAGTTAGGGGAAAGGGAAGAGTACCATGAAAGGCCGAAGTCTCGCAGTTCGTGGAGCCATCTTGAGTGTGCTCATCGGATCTTTGACCGGTCCGAACGCAAGTCTGGCCCAAACCATGGATCAGTACTACGCGGTTCCACCTTTTGTCAGCGACCAGGTGGCCCCGAACATCATTCTCCTGCTCGATAACTCCGGCAGCATGGCGGAGCGGGCTTGCGATGCGACTTGGTGCGGTGTGCTGTCCGGAGGCGGAACGACGCCGGTGAATCAGAACTTTGTGGCGACCACGACCTATGGCGGGTTTTTCGACTCCCTGGGCTGCTACGCCTACGATGCGACGAACACGCGTTTTGAATTCGCGGTGGGGAAGGCCACGGTTAATGCTGGTTGTCCGGCCACCACGCAGTGGGACGGGAATCTGTTGAATTGGGCCACATTCCTGCGTATGGATGGGCTCAAGAAGGCCATGTCGGGCGGCGATTGTGCTGTGATCAGAGCGGCCGACGGAACCTGTCCCCCCAGTGGAACTCCTGCGAAGATTACGATTAAAGCTCAGCAGCGGTTTGACAACACAGGTCGTGGGCACGACGTCATGGCGATCTCGAGCGGACCGGGAAACGGATACCAGAATCGCATTCCCACTGCGGCTACTCCCGGTACTCCCGGGACAATCCGCATCCAATACCGGGGCGGTACGAGCGGGATGGGCGGCAGTTTCTGCATCGACGACGACGCGACAGCTCCCGGCAACACGGCTACCTCGTGCAATGACGGTGATGGATTCGCCGAAACACAATATTGGCTTCGATTCGTCCGGGATGCGGAGCCGACGGGCACCATTCAGCAGGTCGGTCCTCAGGCTCGATTCGGTCTCTTCGAGTTCAAGGCGACCGGCGACGGGCCACGCATGTTGGTAGGAGTGGGAGCCCGTCAGACCATCGGGTTCAATACGACAACCGTGAGAACGTTCAATACGAACACAGCAGCCATGTTGGACGCAGTCGAAGAAACCTTTCCTTCGACCTGGACACCACTCGCGGAATCACTCTATGAAACCACACGCTATGTGGCCCAGATCAATTCGGCGTACCTCACCACCTCGTATGTGTACCCCATTTCCTATTCGCCGGGCGTGGCTTTTCAGGGAACCGGTGCAGGATCCATCGGGCCCAGTGAAATCAGTGCTTTGACCGGAAGCGAGGTCTGCCCTGCCGGATACATCACCAATGGCTGCGGTCGCGATCCCTATTTCTTCGGCAGCAACCATTCGCCGGCCTGGGCTACCAACTCCGTTCAGGTAGCCTGCTGCAAGACGTTTGTCCTGCTCGTGACGGATGGCGAGCCGACCCAAGACTTAAACATCCCCGCGAGCATCAGGAATTATGCCAACACCAATGCTCAGCCTTACGCGGGAACCTTCTGCGCAGGGAATCGCGGAGTGCCCTTCGTGGATCCTCCCGGAGGAACCTGCAATAACGATCCCGCGACGCCGACCAATGTTCTGCTCAAGCAACACCGGACGGACTATGCGAGCAATGGCTCGCATCACTTGGATGATGTCGCCTATTGGGCCCATACCACCGATCTCCGGCCTTGTAGCGGTACGGCTGATGGAACGATCGCCATTCTGGGTGTGTCTGGTCGCTGTCTGCCCGGTCTGCAAAATATTAATCTCTATACGTTCTATGCCTTCGGCAACATCAGTGGACGCGAGCTGCTTATGAAGTCGGCATTGCTGGGAGGATTTGAAGACGTGAACGGCAACAACCTTCCTGATCAAGTATCCGAATGGGATAAGGTCATCAATGCGACCGGGGCGCAGGGCAGCGACGGGATTCCCGACAATTACTTCGAGTCATCGAACGTTGACGATCTGCAAGACCGGTTGATGGCCACGATCACATCGATTCTCCGCAAGAGCGCCTCCGGTACATCGATTTCGGTCTTGGCGACGGCATCGACTGGTGAAGGGTCGATCTACCAGGCCTACTTTTTTACGAGCGACGTCGGTCAGGGCGGCGCCAGCGTGAAGTGGACGGGCTATACCCATTCCCTGTTCGTCGATGGGTTCGGTAATTTCCGTGAAGACACGATCCAGGATGGGAAATTGGTGTATGAGCAGGATCGCATCATCACCACGCGGTACGACAACAATCCCCTAAGCCCGACGTATCAGAAAGTGCTGGTCGATAAGTTCGAGGATCTCAATGGAGACGGGGTGGCCGACAGTGCCACGCCGATTCTGACGTCCGACTTGAAGTCCATCGTACCGGTGTGGGAGGCGGGGAAAGAGTTGGCTTACACCACATCAGGAGCACGTACGATTCTGACGTGGGTCGACGCGAACAATAACGGCGTCGTCGATCCGTCGGAACAGATCGATTTCAATACGGCAAACTGCGCGGCGCTTAAAGACTATCTCCGGTATGCGGCCGATACCTGTTCTGGTAGTTCGAATGCCATGAACCTCATCAATTTTATTCGTGGCGACGAGGTGGCGGGCCTGCGAACGAGAATGTTAGAGACGCCGGTCGGGAGCGGGACGTACAAGGTCTGGAAGTTAGGAGATCCGATCCATTCGACGCCGACGGTCGTTGGCGCCCCTAAAGCTCGATACGACCTGGCCTATGGGGACGCAGACTATAACCTCTTCTATCAGCAATACCGGAATCGCCGGCAAGTGGCCTACGTTGGCGCGAACGATGGAATGCTCCATGCTTTCAATGGCGGGTACTATCATAAGGGTGACGATTCAACGACGGCTGGTACCGTTGAGCATGGCTGGTACACGAAGAATCCGACCAACAATTCAAGCGGACCGAACCTCGGGGCTGAGATGTGGTCGTTCATTCCGCAGGAATTGCTCCCTCATCTTCAGTGGTTGGCGCGGGTCGACTATAGCCATGTGTACTACGTCGATTTGAAGCCGACGATCACGGAAGCGCGAGTGTTCACTCCGGATGCCGACCATCCGGGCGGATGGGGCACGATTCTCATCGGGGGATTCCGCATGGGGGGCAGTTGCGGACAATGCGCCGCTGGATCCGGTGCGCCGCCCATGACCGCCACGATCGGCGGGACGCCGCGGACATTTTATAGCGCCTACTTCGCGCTCGATGTGACCAATCCAGAAGTTAGCCCCAAACTACTGTGGGTATTTACCGACAGCGGCTTGGGGCTCACCACGAGCTATCCATCGGTTGTGCGGATGAATCCCGATACCGATGCCATCACAGCAACCGGGAATGAAAAATGGTTCGTTGTGTTTGGTTCGGGCCCCAATGGGTATCAAGCTGATTTGCCTGCTGCCCCATCTCAGTCTGCGAAACTGTATGTGGTGGATCTGAAGAATGGGCCGAAGGTGGCTGCCAGTGGCAGTTTGACGACTATGCCGGTCGGCAGTTGGCGATCCTTTATGGGCCACGTGGCCTCGATTGATAAAGATTTAGATTGGCGGACTGATGTCGCTTATGTTGGACGAACGGCCCATGACGGGGCGTTGCCCTGGCGCGGGAAAATGTACCGGCTGACCATGGGTTGTCCCGCAGCCCCTTGCACGCCTAATACCTGGGGGATTGCGAATGGAGCCAATCGGACTCCAACGGAGGTCATTGACACCTTCTTCGATGCAGGCACGGGCACCACAGTCGAAGTCGGCCCGACGGCCGCTGCGCCGGCGGTGACGATCGATGACACCAATGCGACCTGGGTGTTCTTTGGAACAGGCCGGTATTTTAGCAATGCCGATAAGGTGGATAGCACCATCCAGCGGCTCTATGGTCTCAAAGATCAAGTCATGAACGGATCCTGTACACAAACCTCGACCTTCAACTGCCACAGCGATGATCTGGTCGATGTGACCAGTGCGGTGGTGTGTTTGATCTGCAGCGGCGCGACCAACCAGGTCACAGACCCGACTAACCCCAGTGTGACGAGTGTCGAGGGGACTGGGGCGAACTCGATGATGGGGTTGATTGCGAGTAAGGACGGCTGGCGGATCACGTTGCCCGGACCGGTCACGATCTCCACTGTCAACTATTCTGCCGAGCGATCAGTAGTGAATCCGACTCTGATCGCCGGCGTGATTTTTCTGCCGACGTTCGTGCCGACGAACGACTTCTGTGCCTCCGACGGAATCAGCTATCTGTACGTGCTCTTCTATAAGACCGGTACGGCACCTCCTTATCCTGTGGTCGGCACCACGCCATCCGGCGCAAATACCAATATCAATACCAAGATTAACCTTGGCGTCGGTTTGGCCTCGTCCGGATCGATGCACGTTGGACAGGAAAGCGGCGGAGGGAAAATCTGTAATCAGATGAGCGGTGGTAATGCGGTCTGTACGAGTACGGTATTGAAAGAGTTCTATAGTCGATTCGTTAGCTGGGTGCATCAACGAGACTAATGTCGCATGGTGGTTGGCGATGGGCAAGGACACGTCTATCGCCGACCGATGATTCTCTAGGGAATGACTGATAAAGCAAGATCAATGGCTCGTAATCCCAATAGAGAAATCTTGATCGCTGGTGTGCTGCTCGTTCTGAGTGGAGCTGGTTGTACCGGCGGCGCTGGTTCGGAACCAGTAAAAGGTGTGGGAGTTGCTGGAAATGCGCCTCCCGTCATGGTGCTGGCGAAGATTCTCCAGACCCCGATTCCTTTGACGGGCCCGGTCGGAATCCAAGCCCTGGCGGAGGATCCCGAACGAGAACCCATTACCTATTCCTATCAGTGGTATGTGGATGATGCTCTGGTCGCCGGCCAAACGAATCCGACATTTCCGGCCGAGTTGTTGCGCCGGGGGCAAATGATTTCTGCCGAGATCACACCCTCTGATGGAAAGCAGAAGGGAAAACCGGTCCGAACTCCGGCGGCGCAGGTCGGCAATACCGCTCCCCATATCACCGCAGTGACATTGACCCCTCAGACTGCACAGCCCGGTGGCAAGCTGACTGCAGAGGTGGTTGCGACCGACCCTGATCATGACCGGGTTGATTTGACCTATCGCTGGTTCCGGAATGATGCGGTCGTCAAGGAGGGGGAAGAGGCGTCCTTAGATACGACCGGATTGGCTCCACGCGACAAGGTGACGGTCGAGGTAACGGCGCGTGACTCGCAAGCTATGGGTAATATGCTGCGCTCTGATGTCGTGACGTTGGGCAACAACGCTCCTACGATCGTATCGACTCCTCCTGCCCCAGTGACGCCGGATCAATATGAGTATGCCGTCAGAGCGACGGACTTTGACGGGGATCGCTTGACCTATGAATTAGAAACGGCCCCTGCCGGCATGACCATTGAGTCTGCTACCGGGCGGATTACCTGGATGATCCCACCGGGCAACCGGGGCGTTTTTCACGTCAAGGTCTTGGCTAAAGATGGCCAGGGGGGCTTGGCCTATCAGGAATTTGACCTCGCGCTTGGCGTCAGCCTGCCAGGTAAACCAGCGGGGGCCTAGTCTTCCTACTCTGTTCCGTACTTCTGCTTGTCTCGCCTTTTCTCCCTCTGCTAGAATCAACCCATCTGATGTTTTAGGAGGGAGACCATTCTGCATTCGTGCGTAAACTAAAACTACGAGAAGGCACGGACACTGCCGCCCTCTTCGGTCACCACGACCGGCACCTCAAGCTGATTGAGGACGATCTCGGCGTGCGGCTGTCCGCACGCGGTGAAGAGGTCACCCTCGATGGTCTTCCTGACGCGACTCGCCAGGCTGAACGGATCCTCTTCGAACTCGCGAATCTCACCAACGAAGGACTGGTGCTTCAAGCCGATGATGTGACGCATGCGCTGACCGCGTTGCGTCAGACGCCGGATGCCTCTGTTAAGGAGGTGTTGACCAACGCCACGACGATAGTCACGAAGAAGCGGTTCGTCGGCCCGAAATCTCCCACGCAGAAATCCTACATCGAAGCGATTGAGACGCACGACATTGTGATTGCGATCGGGCCTGCCGGTACGGGCAAGACCTATCTGGCGATGGCAATGGCGGTCAGTGCGTTGATGAAGAAGGAAGTGAGTCGCATCATCCTGGCACGGCCCGCAGTCGAGGCCGGCGAGAAGCTCGGCTTTCTCCCCGGCGATATGTATGCAAAGGTGAACCCGTATCTTCGTCCGCTGTACGATGCGCTGTTCGACATGATGGACATGGAACGGGCCAATCGCATGATTGAACGAGGGGATATTGAGATCGCGCCGTTGGCATTCATGCGCGGGCGCACCTTGAATGATTCGTTCGTCATTTTGGACGAAGCTCAGAATGCCACAGCGGAACAGATGAAGATGTTTCTCACCAGATTGGGATTTCATTCAAAGGTGGTTGTGACCGGAGATATCACGCAGATCGATCTGCCGTCCGAGCGGGTGTCCGGTCTCATTGAAGTGAAAGAAATCTTGCGCGATATCGAAGGGATTGCCTTCGTATATTTCGATGAGAAGGATGTGGTCCGTCATCGGCTGGTGCAGGACATCGTCCGAGCGTATGATCGACACCAGTCTGCAACCGGTGGTGATCCCAGGCTGTCCAAAGGGCCGGCCTTGCCGCACTCGTCGCCGTCCGGGTCCAACAAGTGGTCTTCCTCTGGTTCGCCGCCCCGAGGCTCCTCGGGACAATCGCACTAAATGGCTGTCTATCTACGTGTTCGTCTTATTCGTGTCAGGGTACGTCAGGCGGCCCTGAGGCGTCTGGCTGAGCGCGTGCTTGTCACGGTCGGGGAAAAGCAGTCAGAGCTTAGCCTGGATTTGGTAGGCGATGGGCGGATGCGTCGGTTGAATTGTCAGTATCGGAAGAAGGATCGAACCACCGACGTCCTGGCGTTTGCTATGCGAGAGTCGAGCAGCCCGATGTCTGCGCTGCTCGGTGATGTCGTGATCTCGGTGCCGACGGCGCAGCGGCAGGCGAAAGAAGGCGGACGATCCCTGAGTGAAGAGCTGGCCTGGTTGCTGGTTCACGGCGTGTTGCATCTCTGCGGGTACGATCATGAGCGAAGCGACGCGGAGGCGCGCCGCATGAAGCGGCGGGAGCAAGCGGTGTTACGAGGTCTGCGGCCGATTCCAATATTGGCGACGGTGCCACGGGTGAGTCGAATGTGTGCTGGATCAACGGCGGCGAGGAAAGGGTAGCGATGGGGTGGTTTCAGCGGCTGAGCGATGGGCTCAGTAAGACGCGTCAGGTCGTTCGGCAATCACTGGATCGCGTCTTAGGGCGCATGCCCGATCCGGCGATGCTGGAGGAGCTGGAGGCTGCGTTGCTCTCGGCAGACTTGGGTGTGCGGGTGGTCGACCGATTGATGACCCATGTGCGCGAACACGCCAGAGGGGCGGATGCGGCCAACCCTGAGGCGTTGCAGAATGTCCTGAGCCGGACTTTGTATGGTGTCTTGGCGCCGGTGCAAGGGCCGTCGCTGGAACAGTTGATCGAAAAGGGGCCAAAGCCCTTCGTGGTCCTGATGGTCGGGGTGAATGGCGTCGGGAAAACGACCACCATCGCCAAGATGGCGCAACGGTTGGTGCAGGGTGGTCGCCGCCCTCTGCTGGTAGCCGGCGATACCTTTCGCGCGGCGGCAATCGATCAGCTGCAAGTGTGGGCGGATCGTGTCGGTGTGGATGTGATCCGGCATCGCCACGGGGCGGATCCGGCGGCTGTCGCGTTTGACGGCATCGTGGCGGCCAAGGCGCGCGCGGTCGATGTGGTGCTCATTGATACGGCCGGTCGGTTGCATACGAAGTCAAATTTAATGGAAGAATTGCGGAAGATCGTTCGGGTGATCGGTCAGGCGCTGCCGGGGGCGCCGCATGAAATTCTCCTGGTGCTCGATGCGACGGTCGGACAGAACGCGTTGGCGCAAGCGCGACAGTTTAAGGATGTCGTCGGCGTCACCGGATTGGCGCTCACCAAGCTCGATGGGACGGCGCGCGGCGGGATTGTGGTGGCCATCGCCGATGAGCTGAAGCTGCCTGTCCGTTTGATCGGTGTGGGAGAGGCGGTCGAAGACCTGCAGGACTTCAATCAGGAAGCCTTCATTGCCGCCTTATTCGGCCAACCGGCCGCTCGGTCATAACCCGCCATTTTCTTTTCGCTCCGAACCCCCTGTGCTATGGTGGTGACGTATCTCTTTGGAGATGGTCGCCAATAGCATTCACCCGATTCAGAGGCAGGGGTTTCGAATGATCAAGATCTTAATCGTCGACGATGACCAGATGAACTGCGATCTCCTTCAGACCGTGTTCATGCGGCATGGGTATCAAGTGATCACCACGACCAGTGGCCGTGAAGGGCTGAATCTGTTTCGCAAGCATACCCCGCGCATTACGTTGCTCGATCTGCGTATGCCGGAGATGGACGGCTTGACGGTTTTGAAAGAGATTCGGGCCATCGATCCCGAGGCGCCGGTCATTATTCTTGGGGGTGGCGCCACGGAAGTGCAGGAGAATCAGGCGCGCTCCCTGCGAGTCACTGACTTTATCCGGCGCGGGCTGTCGCTCGATATTCTGGTCGAAGCGGTGCACCGGGTGTCTCAGACGCCGGTCAAGGTCAATCAGACGCCGGTCTCCCCGATTCCCTCGTTCGCCGGGCAAGAGACGGCGGAGTCGGTGTTGGTCGTCGATGACGATCCGCTGGTGCGCGATCTGCTCGTACAGTTCCTTAGCCTGCGCGGGTACCGGACGTTGGGTGTGAAGGATGGTTATGAAGCGATGCGGGTCGTCGAAGAAGCTGCGCCGGATTTGTTACTGCTCGATATGATAATGCCCGGGCTGTCCGGGATCGATGTGCTGAAAGCGCTTCGGGAAAAAGAGTATGCCGGCGGCGTGATCATTATGACCGGGAGTCACAACGAAGAGATGCTGGAGGAAGCCTGGTCGTTGGGTCCGCAAGAAGTGCTGGGCAAACCGATCGCGCTCGATCGCCTATTGACCGCCATCCAGCTTGTGCTCGTCTGTCGCGAGTGCTAAAACCCTTCCGATGCCAGTCGGAAGCACGCGCCGCGGTTTCATTGCTTGTCTCATCGGATTGTCGCTGCTCCTGCCCCTGTCACAGGGGCAGGCCGGCGATGTTCCTGCGCCTCCCCCTGCCATAATCCGGCACGAACTTCGCGCCAGCATCGATCCTGACCAGCATCAGCTGACCGTGACCGATCGGATGGTCGTGCGGGTCGGCGATTCACAGTCGCCGCTGGACTTTACGTTAGCCACATCGTTGCGCCTTGAGATGGTGGCGTTTGTGACAAGGGTGGGGAGCGAAGAGCGCCTGACGCCCGTCTCGACGTCGCTGGGCGCTGTGGCAATCGATTCCAATCTCCGGTCCCTCCTGGTCTCGCTGCCCAATCATCAACAAGGAAATGTGACGCTGGAATGGCGCTATCGCGGGGCCATCGATGATCCTCCGCGCGAGCCACGGCACCTTCGATTCGTGACGCCGAGCGAAACGTCAGGGCATATCGGCCAGGAAGGGGTGTATTTGAGTAGTGAAACCGGCTGGTATCCCGATCTGGCCGGCTCTCTCGCATCCTATGCGCTGACGGTTGAAATGCCGGCCGGATGGACCACGGTGAGTCAGGGGCAGGGAGGTGCAAAACAGGATTGCACGAAGCCTCGTTCCGATGGAGCCTGCCGCTCCGTGCAGACCTGGGAGTCGGGCGTGACCGAAGCGCTTACTTTAGTGGCAAACCGATTCACCGTCACGGCGCGGGATTGGAAGGGTGTGAATGGACAAGTGGTCCACCTCGCAACCTATCTATTCCCCGATGATGCGGCGCTGGCGGATGAATATCTGGATGCGACCGTCAAATACCTGGATGCCTATGTCCCGCTGCTGGGCGCCTTCCCCTTTAAGCAGTTTGCCGTGGTGGAAAACTTTTTTGCGAGTGGCTTGGGGATGCCGTCCTTTACCTTGCTGGGAAGCGGGAGCATCAAGCGTCACTATACTCAGCCCTATGCTCTAGGGCATGAGATCGTCCATTCCTGGATCGGCAATGCGGTGTGGAATCGTCCCGAGAGCGGCAATTGGGTCGAGGGGCTGACGACGTACCTGACGAACTATTACTGGCACGAGCTGATTCACGATGATCGGCAAGCGCGTGAACAGCGGCGATTGATGTTGCAGGGCTACAGCCTCTACGTGACTCCGCAGTTGGATTATCCCATCGCGGCGTTTCAGCGAAAGAGCGACGAGAAAGACAATGCCATCGGGTACCAAAAAGCGGCGATGGTGTTTCATCAGCTTCGATTGGAGATCGGCGATGAGGCCTTCTGGCGGGGTGTGAAACAGTTGGTGGCCGATCTGTCCGGGCGGCATGCCGATTGGCAGGATCTCGAGCGGATCTTTAGCCGAACCAGCGGACGGGAGTTGCGATGGTTCTTTGCACAATGGATCGAGCGACCAGGCGCGCCCGCCGTCGCCATCGCCGAGGCGACGGCGACTCCCAACCAGGATCAGCCGGGTGCGTATAAACTGCGTATCAGACTTACCCGGGAAGGCGGGGCGTTTCGGTTCATCCTGCCGCTGGCCATCACTATGAAAGGGTCGACAACCTCGATAGCGGTGGCCTTGGATACCGAACAGCATGACGTCGAGCTGGTAGTTCCGGCTGAGCCGCTGCAGTTGTCGATCGATCCCGATTTCATGAGCCTGCAACGACTGAAGCGGGAGCAACTGGCCCCGGTGTTGAATCTCTTCGTGACCGATCAGCGAAAGGCGGTGCTGCCGCTGTTTCCTGACAGCGCGACGCCGTTTAAGGAACTCGTCGCACGGATCGAGTCGCAAGATGCGCAGGATCCAACCAAGGAGAAGATAACCATATTGCCGGTAGACATCGTGGCCTTGCCTCCGTCAGGATCGGTGTTGATCGTGGCGACGTCAGACCGTCATGCGCAGGCGCAGTCGTTGCTCGCAAACGCGTGCGGGGATCTGGCGACGGTGGGACCGGATGGATTTCACATCGCCGGAACTTCGTATGAAGGCCGCCGCATGGCGGTGCTGTGGTCCTGTCATCGCCCTGATGCACCCGGTTCGGTGGTGACCGTGTTGTACGCGATGGATCCTGCGGCCGCGGCGAAGGTGGCACGGCTCCTCTTCTTTTATGGATGGCAGAGCGCGGTGGTCTTCGACGAAGGCACCGTGACAAAGCGAGAAATGTGGCAGGAGTTTCAGGGAATGAAGGAGGTTCGACGTGATGAACAGCGGTAATCGAATGCGCGGTCTGATCGTAGTTGCGATCGCCTTGGTCTTGTGGCCTCAGCTTGGACTGACTGCCGATCGAGCGAAGAGTGCACCGGCAGCCAAGGCGCCGGTCAGTGCCGAGCGTCACTTCAAGAATGTGAAGCAGCTCACCTTCGGCCGGCAAAATGCCGAAGCCTATTTTTCTTTCACGGGGAATAAGCTCATCTTCCAGTCGACCAACAACTGGATGAAAGATACGTATGCGGCCACGCTGAAGCCGGACGATATTCCCCTGGGCTGTTACCAGATGTACGTGATGGATCTGGAGAGCGAGAGCGTCCGTCTGGTGAGCACCGGGTCCGGCGCGACCACTTGCGGCTATTTTTTTCCGGGCGATCGGCGGGTCCTCTATTCATCCTCGCACCTCCACGGTCCGAACTGTCCGCCCAAACCGAAGCGCGAAGGGGCCTATCGCTGGGCGCTCGACGACTATGATTTGTTTGCCGCCCGCATCGACGGACAGGAAATGCAGCGGTTGACCAATACGCCCGGCTACGATGCGGAAGCCACGGTGTCACCGGACGGCAAAACCATCATATGGACTTCGGTGAGAGACGGTGATCTGGATATCTACGCGATGGATCTGGACGGCTCGCGTCATCGCCGCCTGACCGACGATGTCGGGTACGACGGCGGGGCTTTCTTTTCCCCGGACAGCAAACGCATCGTGTATCGGGCATCGCACCCCACGGATCCGGCCGAGATTGCGCGGTATAAAGAGCTGCTGGGACAACGGCTGGTGGAGCCGGGCCAGCTGGAACTCTTCATCATGAATGCCGACGGGAGCGGAAAGCACCAGGTGATGTCGAACGGCGCCTCGAACTTTTCACCCTTCTTTCATCCGGACGGGAAGCGGATCATCTTCTCGTCAAACGTTGAAACCCGCGGCGAGGGCGGCCGGCCCAGCTTTCATCTCTATCTCGTGGGCGATGACGGCGTTGGGTTGGAGCGCCTGACGTTCGAGGGAGCATTCAACAGCTTCCCGATGTTTTCGCCGGACGGCAAACGCGTCGTGTGGGTCTCCGACCGGAATGCGAAACAACCGGGCGAGTTCAATGTCTTCCTGGCCGAGTGGGTGCCGTAAGGTAAGCGGGTGACGAGTGACAGGTGATATGTGACAAGCGGGGAAGAGGGGCGAGACCCCGCATCTGCAGATTTCGCTCATCACGCGTCACGCGTCACACATCACTGGGAACGCTTCGTGTCCCTGGTTAGTCTCTGTGCCGCCTTAGGCTGCGTCCTTTGGGGTTTGCGTCAGCTCGATGGTCCGGTCGCCCGGTATCTGCGTACGATGACGACGCCCGAGGGCGGCGGGACGTTAACGATTCCCTGGATGGCGTTCGTGAGTCACGCCGGGAACTGGATGGGCGACGGTCGGCAGTTGCTGATTGTCAGCGCGATCCTGCTGGCCGTTGGCTGGCTGCTGCCGTCATCGCGCGGGATCGCAACCGGCATCCAAACCCTGTGGGCGCACGGGCTGGCCACAGTGCTTGTCCATACGGTGAAGCATCTCATCGGTCGGCCACGGCCGAAATTCTCTGCGTCGGGTGAGTGGTCGATCGCGCCCTCGCTGGTTTCCGGGTTCGATTCCTTCCCATCCGGCCATACGACGGCGACCTTTGCGCTCGCGACCGTCCTGAGCCGCCGGTTTCCGTTGTTATCCGCGTTATTCATGGGCATCGCGGCATTTGTCGCGCTCAGCCGCGTGTTACGCGGATCGCATTTCCCCAGCGACGTCTTTGGTGGGTGGGTGTTGGGAACGGTGAGCGGGATGGTGGCGGCGAATCCGTGGAAGGACTGGATCCGGTCGGTTGAATCCGCGTTGTATCAGGCCGCTACCGGTACCGTGTGGATCTTTGCCATTGTCTGGTCCTTGGCCTTTCCGGTCGAGTCGGGGCCGGAGAGCCCGTTCCTCATCGGGGGCGGGGCGTTGCTGGTGGCGGCCGGTGTCGTGATCCGGGTCCGTGCGTGGTGGATCAGCCGCGTGTCTTCCGCACAAGGGTCAGTCCAAGGCCCGATCCTGGCGATGGCCATCGGGTTATCGCTGATGTCCACGGCGCCTCTCGTCATGGCGGCAGCCGGGTTGCTCGGTCTTGCCCTCTGGTTCCGCGGCGATCAGATCCCGGCTGTCGGAGAAACACCCTGCGGGATCGCTGTATCCAGGGAGTGTGAGTTGGCCGGGGCGGTCCTGCTGAGTCTGGTCATCCTCGTGGCGTTCCGAGGTGTGCTGCCCTTGGGCTAGGAGGTGGTGCGTCTCTCACCTCCTGATGCTGGTTAGTGACCGAAGATTTTTGGCTCAAGAGCCGGCGGAGGCGGAAGGAGCCCCTCCGGGATTTTCACCATCGGCTCGCTGGCCAAGAGCAGATAGCCGTAGCGTTTCAAGATCGGCTGATAATTTTTGAGATCTCCCGGCAGTTTGTCCACAAACGATTCCGGCAGCAGAATCATCGAGCGGCCCGGCTGGCTCAGGGCCGTGCGGAGTTTCTCTTCTTCACCCGCTCCCACGAAGAGCACTTTTCGTCTGGCATAAAACGCCGTCGAAGGTCTTGTCGCCCCATAGGCGATTAGTTGTTCTCCCGGCGCCAGGTTCAATCCTGCGGCGTAGGCCAGCTCTTGCTGCGGCGCGACGAAAAATCGATTCGCCGCGGGCAGGATGAAAATCATCAGCACGAGGATCACGCCGAACAGCGATCCGCTGGCTGCCCAGAAGGCGGCATTGCGTCTGGTGTCCGACAGGCCGAACAACCCCACCAAGCCCATCCCCACCAGCAGGACCGTCGCAGCGATATAGGGCCCGTGGCCCAGGGAGAGCTGGGTGGCTAACGGATATTCTTTCGTGAGCTTACTCGCCAGCATCGTGTCGTAGATCCAGGGGAGGCAGGCCATGGCTCCCGCCAGGATAAACCCCAGCCACATGACCAGGTGAACGGAGGCATTGGCGCCTCTGGTCGAGGGTTCCCGTACGCAGCGTGCCCAATAAGAAGCCGTCAGGATCGCGGCGGCGGGAAAGAGGGGGCCGATGTAATGGGGCAGTCTCGTCGACGAGAGCGTGAAAAAGACGAATGTTCCAAAGATCCACGCAGCGGCGAACCAGTCTAATTTGTCGGAATGTGATGAGTGATGAGTGATGGATGATGGGGTGGGTGATTCGCTCGTCCGTGCCGCGCGCCAACTCTTCAAGGTCTGCGGCCAGGCGAACAGCAGCCAGCCGCTCCAGGGGAAAAATCCCAGCAGCAACACCGGAACGTAAAACAAGAATCCGAAGCTGTGCCCTTCCATGGGCTTGAGAAAGCGCCCGACCGTATTCGCCTGCGCCGAGTCGGTGTACTCGCTGCCGTGAAGCCACCACATGCCTGCGTACCAGGGCAGCGCGATCAGGACCGTCAGCGCCGTGCCGGCGAGCGGGCGCCCCTCCTGCCAGAAAGGTTTCCACTGTTTCGTGAGCGACAAGTACAAGGCGACCACGATCAGAGGAACGAGGAACCCCACCGGTCCCTTTGCCAGCGTGGCGATCCCCATGGCCGCATAACAGATCCACAACCAGGGGCGTCGCTCGCGTGTGGTCTGAAATCCCATCCAGAAGGCGAAGAGTGAGAGCGTGGTGAAAAAGATCAACACGCTGTCGGTCAGGGCCATGCGGTTCAGCCCGATCATCTGAAGATTCAGCGCCAGCATCATGGCGCCGAGCAGCCCCGTATTCGCGTCACGCAGGCGCGTGAGGAACAGGTAGAGCATCAGCACCAGGCCGAGTCCGAAGATCGCGGAGGGGAATCGTGCGGCGAATTCGCTGACGCCGAATGTTTTATACGAGGCGCCCATCAGCCAGTAGACCAGCGCCGGTTTTGCATAGCGGGGTTCGTAGTTGAAGGTGGGGCTCATCCAGTCGCCGGTTTCGAGCATCTCCCGTCCGGCTTCGGCATTCCGGCCTTCGTCGCGATCGGTCAGGCCCAGGGCGCCCAGATTCCAAAAGAACAGGATGCCGCAGAGCGCCAGCAGGAGCAGGACGTGACGGGTGCTGGGTGACGAGTCACATGCAGAGGATGCGGGGGAGTCGGCTTGCCCGATTGTCTCGCTTGTCACTTGTCACCCGTTACCTGGGCGCCACTGCCTGCCACGGGCTTCGAGGGATTCGGGCGATAGATCAGCATGAGATTGCGTACGTAGACGACGGCGCCGATACTTTGCCCGGCGATGAAGACGGGGTCTTTCCGGTAGATGGCATAGGCCAGCGTGATGAGGCCTCCAACCAGACTGAGGTACCAGAAGGAGATCGGCACTTTGCTGGAGGCGCTGCGTTCCGAGGCGAGCCATTGCACGATCCAGCGGCCGAAGAACAGGCCCTGGCCGAGAAATCCCGTGGCAATCCAGATGGTGTCAGTCGTGATCATAGAAAGGGAGCCGCGCGTTAGTGACGTAGCGTATACCGTAAACAGCGATGTTGCATCCAGCGCACGGCGATCAGGTCGTAGAGGCTCTTGAAGAGCCGGTTGCCGACGCCGTATTTGGAAATCCCATGTGCCCGGGGATGGTGGCTGACCGGTATTTCGGTGACGGTGAAGCCGTGCATGAGGGCTAAGGCCGGAAAAAACCGGTGCATGCCGGTGAAGAGCTGCAGCTTGTCCACGACGGCGCGCCGGAAAATTTTCAGGGAGCAGCCGGTGTCGTGCACGCGGTCGCCGGTCACGGCGCTGCGCACGGCATTCGCGATGCGCGAGGACAGTTTTCTGACGAGATTGTCGTTGCGGCTGGTGCGCCATCCGCACACCAGATCGAATTGCCGGAGCAGGGGCAGCATTTTGTCGATGTCGGCCGGATCGTTTTGCAGATCGCCGTCCAGCGTAATGACCAGGTCGCCGGTGGAATGTTTGAATCCGGCGTCGAAGGCGGAGGATTGTCCGTAGTTCCGGTCGAAGTGCAGCACGCGGACCGCCGGATAGGTTTGTTGGAGCTGATCCAGCAATTCGCTGCTGCCGTCGCTGCTGCCATCGTCGACGTACACCAGCTCAAACGGCGCGGTTTTGGATTCTTCGCGAGTCGAGAGGACTTTGAGCACCCGTTCGGTAAGCGGGGTGAGGTTGTCGCGTTCATCCTTGATGGGAATGACGACAGAGGCCCATGGGCGAGGTGATGGGCTCATGAGGCTCGGCGCGATCTTGATAAGGGTGGCAACATCGTCACGCCGGCATTCTAACGAATGGTCCGGAGACCGTCAAACGCCGACGGGTGAGCGGTTTTCTGCCAACCACGCGAAGGCCGAGCCTGAAAGCAAGGCCATGGTTGCGCCGAATATGAAAGGAGCCGCCGGTCCGATGGAATCCCATAGCAGCCCGGCGATGAGGCTTGCAGGTAAGATGGCCAGGCCGACCACCATGTGATAGAGGCCGAACCCGGTGGCTTGCTGGTCTGCGCTGATCAAGGTGGAAAGATAGGCACGCTGCACTCCGTCTGTCAGGCCCATGTATAGACCATAGCCGATGAAAAGCGCAGCAATTTGCCAGATGTGTGTCACCAGAGCAAACCCTGCGTACACCATGGCGAACAGCGCAAATCCAGACAGAATCATCTTCTTCGGTCCAATTCGATCGGCCAGCATTCCGGCAGGCACCGACAGCAGGGCATAGGTGATGTTGAACGCAAGGTAGAGCCCTGAAATCCAGGCCGGACTCACTCCCACCTGCTCGGCCCTGAGGATCATAAATACGTTGCTGGAATTGCCGAGGGAGAACAAGCCGATGACTAGCAGGAATTTCAGAAGACGCGGGTCGAGCCCATGAAGCGACCACTCGAGCGGCGGCCGAGTTGAGGGAGCCGGACCATCGGAATTGATGAACCAGACGATCAGTGCAACGGCTACCACGCCGGGCACGATGGACAGCCAGAAGACAAGGCGATAGTCTGCCACCCAGACGGACAGAATGACGAGGGCCAGGGCCGGGCCTACCACTGCTCCCGCCGTATCCAGCGCCCGGTGGAAGCCGAAGGCCAGCCCCAGCCGCTCCGGCGGAGTCGAGGCCGCGATGATCGCATCGCGCGGGGCAGTCCTGATGCCCTTGCCGACGCGGTCGGTAAAACGGGCCGCTAGCACCATTCCCCATCCTGGGGCGAGCGCCAGAAGCGGACGAGAAGCGGTCGAGATCCCGTAGCCCAGCCCCATTAAGAGCTTGGTTTTACCGAAGCGATCGGCCACCACACCGGAAAACAGTTTGAGCAGGCTCGCGGCTGCTTCGGCAATGCCCTCGATGAGCCCGACAACGGATTTGCTCGCGCCTAACGATGAGGTGAGAAACAGCGGCACGAGGGGATACACCATCTCCGAACTGACGTCCATGAAGAAGCTGACCCATCCGGCGATCCACACATTGCGCGGGATCGATCGTCGCATCACTTCACGACCAACACCGTGCAAGGGGACAAGCGCACGAGATTCTGCGACGTACCGCCCCAGATGCGGCCGAAGATATTGGAATGTCCGGTAAAGCCGACGACCAGGAGATCGAAGCTCCCGTCTTTGGCAAACTTCGTGATGGCCTCCACGGGATGCCCGGGCACGACGTGCGACGCGAGTGTGACTCCCTGGGCGGCCGCCGCCGCTTCCGCATCCTGCGTGACGCGGTGGAAGAATACCCGGGCCTCCTCCTTCGCTTCGTCCAGTTCGCCCATCAGCGCGCCGTAGCGAGGCAAGCGCTCCTCGATGGAAATTTCATGCAACTCTGCGCCATCGCGCTTCGCGAGAGCCAGCGCCGTCTGCAGCGCGTTCTTCGCACCGTCGGAACCGTCATTGCCTACCAGAATTTTTCGAAACATGCTCAGGCCTCCGTCGATGATGGTGAACTGTGACGTGAGGGGGGTGCACCCGACGTCGTCTGTCCTTCCGGTCTCTGTTCCGGCCATCGTTCTTCGGCAGGCTTGCCGCCCGGGTCGAACCATCGCTCGGCGATCAGTGTGGGGATAATCGCCGTCAGGATCACCACGGTCACCAGTGTCGCGTATTGCTCGCGGGTGATCAGATGATGTTCGAGTCCGAATAGCGACGAAATCGTCCCGAAGGTCAGGCCTGTTGCCATCAGCAGCGTGGTGTACAGGCCTTCCTTCGGGTGGAATCGAAACAGGCGAGTGAGCGGCCAGACACTGACGAGTTTGGCGGCCGTATTGACGGCGAAGAACAGGCCGATCAACGCCGTGGTCACGAGTACGGCCTTAAGACTGACCAGTACGCCGGCCTTGAGAAAATAGAAGGGGGTCAAAATCGTCAGGGCGATGGTCCGCAACCGGTGTGCTAGGCCCTTGTTGGCGAGAAAGATCGGGGCCAGCACGAGGCCGACGAGATAGGCGGGGAGGACCGCCTCGCTTTGTGCTGCGCTCGCCAGGGCGCCGAGGGCGAAGAGAATCAGCAGCACGAACTTGAGCTCCGGCTCACTGATCCGCTTGCCGACCCGGTTGAAAAACCAGCGGGTGATGCCGGGCAATTGCCAGAGGGTGACCGCCGTCACCGCCAGAAACGCCACCATCCACCAGTCGTATCGGGCGAAGAGGAGGCCAAGCGCGACGACTGATCCCAGATCGGTCACAAAACAGGCGGCGAGAATGATCTTGCCCAATTCGAGTTCATTGTGCCCACGCTCGACGAGCACGGTATAGACCACGGCAACGGAGGTGGCGCAGAGGGCGATGCCCGCGATCTGCGAGGCTTCCAGCGACCACCCGGCCCCCCAATAGGCCACGGCCATCACGCTGAGGCAGGGCACCAGAAACGAGGCGAGGCCGATCCCGAGTGTCTCCTTCCACTTATTCTTCATGACATCAAGGTCGATCTCGGCGCCGGCGAGGAACGTCAGGACGACGCTGCCGAATCCGGCCAGCGACAGGATCCATGAGGTCGGCTGAATGCCGAATACGTTGCCGCCGGCAATGCCGACGCAGATTTCCACCAGCGCGACGGAGACGCCGATGCGCACGGAGATGAGTGACGCCAGCAAGGCCATCCCCATCCAAACGGCTGCGGTCTCCCAGGTCATGCCCGTCGCTCCATCGTGAATTACGCGACCGTCACGCGGCGGTCGACATAGGTGGCAAACGTCGGATCGTTGGTGACGAAGATGACCGACCAGGGTTCGTCCTTGGAGCAGAGCCGGCGCAAAATCGTTTCGCGTAGCGTGGGAATCATATTGTGCAGGGTGCCGTCGATGATCAGGACATGCGGCCGGATCACAATGGCGCGGGCGAGCAGAAGGCGCAGCGTTTGGCTCAACGTGAACTGATCGCGGTGGCCCGTCACCTGCGTGGCCAGGCCGTCGGGAAAGTGATCGATCTCGTCATCCAGCTCCACGAAATGGAGCGCCCACAGAATATCGTCATGGGAGATGGCAGGGCGGCCCAGCGTCAGATTGTCCTCAATCGTCCCTTCGAGCAACGTGGGCTGTGAGTCGAGCATCAAGCCGCGATAGGGGTCAATCGACTCCAGGCTCACCTCGACCAGATTCATATCGTTATAACGCACCACGCCGCCGGTGGGCGGGAGCAGGCCGGCTAGGACCTTGGCCACGGCAGTTTTCTGCACATTGGACTGGCAGAGCAGAGCGATCTTTTCCCCGGCGACGACGTCCAGATCGAGATGCTCGAACAGCGGGGTCGAGTTCGGATGGGCGAAGGAAAGATTGCGTGCGGCGATCGAGACCCCCTCCAGCCCGAAGTGTCCCACGGGGACGATGGCTTTGGCGCCGTGCGTATCCTGGGGGAGTGAAAAAAACGCATTCATCTCGCGGAACGAGACGAAGGCGAAAAACATGTGGACCATGCGGCGCGCCAGGGTGTCCATGTTCAGGAGCAGCTGTCCCGCCAGCAGTTCCGCTGCGGCGAACTGGCCTACTGTGAGCTGGCCGGTTGAAACGAGCATGCCGGCCGTGGCGATCATGCCGGTGTGGCCGACGACTTGCCAGAGTGCCGCCGCCTTATACTGGCGGCCGGTCAGTAGGTCGGAGCGGCGTTGCCGCACGCGGGCATAGGCCTTCGTCAACGCATCGGTTTTCTGCATGAGGTAGGGGCTATGTCCGGCGGCGCGCAGGTGCGGGAGATTGGCGGCGATATTCTGCATCCAGTGGTAGATCTCATAGTTCAGCCGCGACATTTCGAGTGTGATCAAGAAGCCGCCCCGCCCGAACAAGGTGAGCAGGACGACGAAACCGGTGACCAGGGTGACGTTGTAGAGCAGAAAATAGGGGTGGAACAAGACCAGCATGGTCATGCCGATGCTTCCGACGACGGCGACGTTGAAGAGATCCGCCACCATGGCGACCAGGGCGCGGGTCAGCAGATCGGCTTCGGAAAAACGATGCGCATGTTGCGGGAGAAAGGACTCTTCCCGAAGCCGCGGCAGAGTCTCAGTAAAGGCGATGGCAATGCGGGTGTAGATGCGTTGTTGCAAGGTTTCCACCGCCCGTGCCTGCAAGATGCGGAAGGCGGCCGCACCCGTGAGGGCGCACCCTACGACAAGCGCCAAGGTGAAGATCATGGAGGGCTGTACGGCGAAGGAAAAAGTGCTGACCAGTTCCTGCACGGCAATCGGGACGCACAATAGGAACATCCCGATGGCCACGGCATAGGAGGCGATGATGCCGAGCATCTTGCGCTCAAGCCGGATCAGCAACCCCAATTGAGTCAGGATGTCGTCGAGGATGTTGCGGAGTTGATACTGAGGAAATGCGGGATCCGGTGCGGCCATGAACGAAGCTCCTACCAGAGGGTGCGTAGGAGTTATCAGCCTGGGTAGAGACCGCAGGCGGTTCCGGTGAACCCCATCACCGTAAGGAATCTATCTATGCTTATATACGCCTGCAGTCTGGCCGTCAATCGAAGGGCGGCTATATGTCACTTCCCGGCGACGACCGTAAAACGCATCGTACCGATCAGACTCATCTCGCTCACCTGTTCGCCGGCGTGAATTTCGACTTTGTAGCGGCCCGGTGTCCACTGTTCTTTCGGCGGGAGCAGTTTCAAATACCCGCTCTCATCTTCCAGGGCCATGTGCATGGCGTCTTCGCTGACGATCGTGTCCGGTTCGATGCCCGCAATCCCTTCGGGAAAGCATCGGCCGAATACTTTGAAGGCTTGATAGTGCTGATGGAGTGCGAAGACGATAAAGATGGCCGGCGCATCGGCGACAAATCGCTCGGTCGGTTTGACCGGGACAATTTCGTGGGTCTGGCGAAAGCCCAGTTCCTCTTCAAACCCCTCGGCCATGGTGATGGAGCGGAACATTCCCTGCGGGGGCGCGTCGAAGTCGTACGGTTTGGCATCTTCCGGACGATTCTGAAACTCAGGTATAGGGAGATTCTTTGTGATCGGCAGTTCCCCGGCCCAGATGGAGGCTGGCCCAGCGATCAGGGCAGCAAGGACAATGAAAAGGAGCCGGCTCATATGCAAGGTCTGGTACACCCCCTGCGGAGTGAGAGTCAAGGGGAACCCGCGCAGAGCACGGGTGCTATCAGCAGTTAGCTATCAGTTTCGGAGCGAATAATAGAGTCAACTCGGACGGTGGTTCACTCTGGCTGATCGCTGAGGGCTCTTGATTCCCCGATTGCGGCTCTTTCGAGCCGTCTGCTACAATCCTCCTTCTTTACCAAGGACTGGAACCACATGAACACCTTACAAGACGCCGACGCATTGCCGCAGTTGATCGGGGACTATAAGCCGCTGGATCAGTGGCAGGCTCATCTCAATACGCTCTTCTATCGCCTCCGCGGCGACCAGTTGCGGACCTATTACCAGACGTTTGCGTCGGCAGACTATCGGTTGGCGCATGCGTTGGCTGCGGATTATTTCGAGAAGGTGACGAAACGGGAGAAGGCCACAGGGGCCGCGACCACTCCACTCATCGTGCATGAATGGGGACCGGGGAACGGCAATCTGGCTGCCTGTTTCTTAAGCCACCTGAAGGCGATCGATAAAGCCGGGCAGGTCTATTCGCGAGTCAAGTACGTCCTGGTGGATTGGGAGCAATCGGTCCTGGATCGTGCGCTGTCGCATCCGGACCTCGCGCCGCACAAAGATCGCGTCGAGGCTCAGCTGGCCACCGTCGATCATGTGTCCGGGGCCGCGGATCAATCGGTCGATCGGATTATCTGCAACGAGTTGTGGAACGACTTGCCCACCAAGCTCATGGCGAAGAACGCCGGCGAGATTGAGGAAGAATTTCTCCGCCCCAACCTCAGCGAATCGCTCCATGCCACCATTCAGGACTGGTCGGGATTCGTCCGGGCTTTCGAGGGCAAAGACATCGAGACGCTCAAGACTTTCCCTCCCTTCCTCGACGATCTGGTCTGGGAGAAGGAATATCGGAAGGTGGAGTGGAAAGATGTGCCCTATCGCAAGACGATCACCGAATTTCTGAAGACGATCGATGAGCAAGTGCTCGTCCCGATCAACTTGGGGGCCTTTGCGACGGTGAAGGAAGCCAAGCGATTGCTGGCGCCGGGCGCGATCGGCTTTAGCGCCTTCGATGCTGGCACGGCGGATATGCAGGTGCTCAACGATCCGGACAAGCCCTGCTACGGCCAGTTCGGCGGACAGTACAGTTTCATGATCAATTTCGCCTTGGTCGAAGCGATCGCGAAACATCTGGGGTTGGGCGGGATCACCATCGAGCCGCAGCGGGAATTCGTCGGCCGGTCGTTGAATACGAATGTCATCACGCTCATGGACCTCCTCGCGACCCATCCGTCGGCCGGACCGAAGATGCAAGCGTGGGAGCAGGATCGGCTGGTGCTGAAGACGATCAAGGCGTTGAACGAATCCTACGAAAGCCCCTATAGCCGCATGTTGGAGTTCCCATTGCAGAAGAACATGCCGATGGAGGAGCGGGAAACCTTGAACGGGATGCTCCTCTCGCTCAAGCGCACCGGCGTGCCTGACACAGTCGCCTACCTGACCGAAGAAGAATTATTGGCAACGGCGCGCGATTTGGAAGCGGTCGGCTACGACCCCGATACGCTGAATGTGGCGCTCACGGCTCCTCCCAGCCCGATTGAGTATCATCACTTCACATGTAAGTAAGACGCCGTGCTAGTTTTCTTCTGCCCCTCCTTCGTAAGGAGGGGCCAGGGGAGGTCGAGTCTTTCGGTTGCAGTGATGACTGCGCACGCTCTCCATCTCCCAGGGTGGCCGGAGCATCTCTACCCCTCCTCGCCTCCCCTTACAAAGGGGAGGAAGAAGAGTGAGCCTCATGGATTGTGCTTCTTGGATTAACTCGTAGCGCTCTCGTTCCCGTCTCTTCCTTCCTTCCCTCCCGCCTCTCTCCTAGAGCCTGTTCCCTGAGTTTTTCCTTGACTTGCTATTGAGTTTTCTATAGCCTTCCCCGCGATTTAGGTATCTCTCCCATCTTTCGTACTGGATCGGGGGAGTGCAGACGAAACTGGACAGACGGCGCACGTTACACGAGGTAATACATGTTTGGCTCCTTCGGCTGGATGGAATTGATGCTGATCTTGATCATCGTGTTGATCATTTTCGGCGCAGGCAAATTGCCGCAACTGGGCGAGGGACTGGGTAAAGCGATCAAGGGATTTAAAAAGTCGGTCCATGAAGCCGATGCGATTGATGTGACGCCGGGCGATCAGCCGCCGGTGGCGCCGCCGCAAGTGCAGGCGCAAGTGATGGGTCAGCCGGAAGCGGTGCCGCCGCCGGCCGCGCCGGTCGCACAGCCGGGACAGACGAAGCAGGGATAACGCAGACGGAACGGGTGACGAGTCACGCGTGACGGGCATGGTGAGAAAAAACGGATTAACCAGAAATAGACGCGTCCCCGGTCACCAGTCACGCGTCACAGGTTTCCCAGATGTTTGGATTAGGCGCCGGCGAAGTCTTAATTATCCTGGTGATTGCGTTTCTGTTGTTCGGGCCCAAGCAGTTGCCTGAAGTCGGGCGGCAGGTCGGGAAGGCCGTCAAAGGCTTCAAGGAGACGGCGGAAGATCTGCGGAAGTCGGTGGAGCCTGAGATCAACATGATTCAGCAGGAAGTGAAGATGGTCGAGCAGGATTTCCAGGCGTCGATGAAAGAAGCGGAAGAGGAAATCAACGCGGCCGGCAAACAGGCAGAGGACGGGACCAAGTCCATCAGCCAATCCGGGCAGGCGTAAGCAAAGGGCAAGGGGACGGAATCCTTTCAGGGAAGGAGGTGGCGGGAAGCGCTGCGCCGGACTGAAAGTGAGATTTTTGAAGGCAGAATTCCGAATTCTTGGTAGAAACAGACTGAGCGGAACCGAAAAGAACGAGTGCCTAATGGTTGTGGAGCAGCAGAGTCGAGTCAAGGACGTCGTCGTAGTGGAAGTAGTTGGATCTCAAGTCGGCAGCCTGTCTGCGGGAGTGGAGCCAACAGGGGCTGTTATCCAATTCACAGGAGGAACGCTATGAGAAGCATCCAAGGACGGACAAGGTTGGCCGGTATGGCCACCTTCTTCAGCGCGGCCGTAATGGCAGCGGGCATGTCGGTCACGGCAGTCCCGGCCCAAGCGGCATTTGAGCTGCCGGAAGGCGAGAAGATCACGAATCTTCCAGCCATCCCCCGTGCAATTCCGCAAAAGGAAGGGTACGAACTCTACGATCCGAAGATCGGGAAGAACTTCGATCTCAAGAATTTCTGGATGCGCGCGGATGTCCGCGTGCGGCCGGAAATGCGTAACGCATCATGCTTCGGCAGCACGTTTCAAGGAGCTGGAAATTGTAATACGTTTGCGCAAGCTAATGCGGGCACGAGAAATCAGGGTAGAGCCAACGACTCCTATGTGCAGCAGTGGGTGCGTTTGGGTATCGGCTATGACCTCTCGCCGGACGTGAATTTCTACATGGAAATTATTGACTCGGCGACGTGGGGTGGCAACGGCACGTTTGCGGGTACGAACGGTGCGGCCGGCATTGATGCGCTCAACCATAATGGAGCTAATGCCAACGGTGGTGGTAATGGCGGTCGCTTGGGTGTTCGCGCTGCCTACATGTTGGTTCGGAACTTTGCCGGAGTCCAAGGCCTCAGCTTGAAGGCCGGTCGGCAATACGTGATCTTCGGAAACCATTCATTGTTCGGCCACTTCGATTGGGCTAACACCGGTTATTCTCATGACGGTGTGATGTTGCAATACAGCACCAAGTCGATCGACACCTACTTGGGCTGGTTCAAGACCTCGGAGAGTGACCTTGGCCAGGCTGCGGCGGTTGGCAGCTTGGGAAATAACCTCGGCATTGCTGGGGCTGCTGCCACGAATAGTGCCTCAGCCGATGGTGACATGATCATTTTCTACAACCAGATTAAATCTGTCCCAGGCTTCTTGATCGAACCCTATTACATTTTCTATCGGAATGGTTTGGGTTCTGGACAAGTGGGCACTGATGCAACTTTTGGGCAGGGAGCGCCGAAGCATGCGAACCAGGTTCGCCATACGGTGGGTAACCGGATTGAAATGCGCAAGGGTAACTTTGACGCGATCAACGAGACGGTCTTCCAGTTCGGTCGGATGGGCGACAGTGGTAACGGTAACGCGTTGGCCGGCGGAGCAGGCGGTTGCGGTGGCAGCGGCCGTTGCTTAAGCATTAATGCCTTTGCGACCAGAAACTGGATCGGCTACACGGCCTATGAAACTGCCTGGAAGCCGCGGTTGGCCTTCAACTTCGACTATGCCTCAGGCGACGGTCGCAACAATTGCGGTCAAGGCGCTTCCCCTACGGCCTGCAAAACGGCCAACACGTTTGAAAACTTCTTCCCGACCAACCACATCCACATGGGTTACATGGATGTCCAAGCCTGGAAGAACATGATGAGCCCCTCGGTGAACTTCCAAGCTCGCCCGAGCAAGGACGACCACATCGAGTTGTGGTACACCAACCTGAACCTCGCGAGTGCCCAGGACAACTGGTATCGCGGAGCGCAGGGCGCCTATGTGTTTTCACGGACAGGCAACACCAAGAAGCACATCGGAGACGAAATCGACTTCTCCTGGACCCATATGATGATGGACGGCAAGCTCGCCTTCCAAGCCACCTATGGGTACATGTTTGCCGGTTCGTACATCGAACAGAACCTGGGCACCAGCACCAATCAACAGTGGGGCTACGTCCAGCTCTGGATGAACTTCTAAGAGAAGTGGTAGAACATTTGCTCGTGACGCGCTGATCCGCGCCACGTAGTCAATCCAAGAAGCCCCGCGGGGAGATCCCCCGCGGGGCTTCTGCTTTCCGGGGACTGGCTCCGCGCCTCTCGGTGCCTGTCCCTGTCAGATTTTCTAAACCGAACGTCCCCCTCCTTCGTAAGGAGGGGCTAGGGGAGGTCGAGATTTGCGCCAGCTGTGCCGGGCAGGTGAGTTCACATTGGCGCAGCATCCCGAGAATCTCTACCCCTCCTCCCCTCGCTCGACTGAGCTTGTCGAAGGCCCCTTACAAAAATGGAGGAATGGGAGAACGCAGTCAGCTCTCGCTGTCAGCGATCAGCCAGAGGGAACCGGTCTTCCGATTGTCCGAATCTTCATCCCCAAGCTGAGAGCTTATGGCTGACAGCTAAGGACTGGCTCTACGGCCGAGTTGCTTGTCATGGACCAATGCGTGCAGTACACTTGCCTCTACGAGAAAGACCCGCGCTGCCTTCACGAAGCAGGAGGAATGAAAATGAAGCTCCATGTGGTGATCGAACAGGATGAAGCCGGATATTATGTTGCCGAGGTTCCGGCCTTGCCAGGTTGTCTTTCGCAGGGCAAGACGCATGCAGAAGCACTTGCCAATGTAAAAGAGGCGGTCGCTGGCTGGCTTGAGACGATGGAAGCCAAGACTGAACTCGACTTGAATCAAAGCATTGAGGTCATGGTCTGATGGGTGGATCTCTCCGGCTCTGTTCAGGGGCCGAGGCGGTTCAGAAATTTCGACGTGCCGGATGGACGGTCTCGCGACAGCGCGGTTCCCATGTGATGATGGTCAAATCCGGCTATGAATACACTCTGTCCATTCCACAACATGAAGAACTCGGCCCAGGTCTGCTCAGAAAACTCATTCGCCAGGCGGGGATTTCTGTAGAACAGTTTAACGATCTCTGACATCTCTCCCACTTATCTACCCCTCCCGCCTCCCCTTACAAAGGGGAGGGAAAATGAGCGTCGATCGGAGTGCCCACTCCCAAATCCGAAAGCTGATGACTGTTTTCCCCGCAGGCTCTTAGCTGCCGACCGCTTGTTCAGGTCTAACGGCTCGTCTATACTTCGCCCGTACCAACATCTAACTCGATCATCATTTTTATACGCACACCTTGTACGATCTACAAAAGCAGCTTCGACAGCAGTTTGGTCTTGCCCAGTTCAGGCCCGGCCAAGAAGACGTGATGCGGGCGGTGATAGCCCGTCGCGATGCGATGGTGGTCATGCCGACCGGCCAGGGGAAATCACTCTGTTATCAACTTCCGGCAACCCTCTTGCCTGGGTTGACCCTCGTGGTGTCTCCACTCATTGCCTTGATGCAGGATCAAGTCGAGAGTCTGAAACAGCGCAAGATATCCGCGGCGGCCTTTCATTCCGGTCTGACTGAACAGCAACGAGACAAGGTCATCCAGGGGCTCCATCTTCAAAGTCTTAAACTTCTCTATGTAGCGCCGGAACGGATTCAACACGAAGGATTTCTGCGCCTGGTTCGGAAATGCCTGGTGTCGCTCCTGGTCGTCGACGAAGCGCACTGCATCTCCCAATGGGGGCATGATTTCAGACCTGACTATATGAAGCTCGGGCGTCTACGTCAGGAGCTCAACAATCCGCCCTGTTTGGCGTTGACGGCCACGGCGACGACGCGGGTGCAGGCCGACATTTGCGAACGGTTGACCCTGCGCGATCCGTTGCCCGTGGTGACGGGATTCCGGCGGGAAAATTTGGCCTTGTCCGTCCGGCTCTGTTCGTCGCTTGGGGAGAAGCTGACGGAATTGGATCGGCTGGTTCGAAAATGCGAAGCGGGGACCATTGTGATTTATGGAGCCACCCGCCGGACGGTGGAGGAAGTCGCGAGCTGGCTCGGGCAAACCCATCCGTCTGTCGGGTACTACCATGCCGGGCTTTCCGATGAGGAGCGGCGACTCGTCCATGATGATTTTCGCCAGGGGCAGCTCCGCATTCTCGTGGCGACCAACGCGTTCGGCATGGGCATCGATAAGGCGGACGTGCGTTTGGTCGTGCATATCGATATTCCGGGAAGCATCGAAGCCTACTACCAGGAGGCGGGCCGCGCCGGGCGCGACGGGTTGCCGGCTGCTTGTGTGCTGTTGTTTCATGAGCGGGATCTCAATACGCAGGAATATTTCATTCAGCAGGCGGCGAAAGATCCGGCGAGTGGAGAACGTGCGGCTCGCATGCGGACGTTGCTTCGCGACATGCTGGCCTATGTGTCGGTTCGTACCTGCCGCCAGCTGGCGATTCTGGATTACTTCAGCGATGCCGAGGAGCGGGCCATGGGGCCTTGCGGCCTCTGCGATCGCTGCGTGAGCGAGGTGCATGAAGCGTCCGCATCTCTTCAGGATGAAGCGGCCTGTGCCAGGGCTGTGCTGCAGACGGTGGCCTGGTGTGATGGGCGATTCGGGGTGACTCGCGTTGTGGAGATTCTTCGCGGCAGCCAATCGAAGGCGATCCTGTCGCAAGGAGCCGAGCGGTGTGAGAGTTATGGCTTCTGTCGGGACTCTTCAAAAACGACTGTCACGCATGCGGTGAAAGATCTGATTGATTCGGGCTATCTGGCGGTGATTGGTCAGGAGTATCCCTTGCTTGACCTGACGCGCCTGGGCCGCGAGGTGCTGAACGGGACCCGTGCCCTCGACGCAGGGCAGGCGGCCGGGGGCGCGATCGGTGCACGATCGACACAGGCGGCGGCTGAACGGCGACCGTCTCGCGCGATTGAACTCGCCGCCCCGGGTGATCCGCAGCTCTATGAGCGGCTCCGCCGGCTCAGAACGGCATTGGCGGAAGAGGAGGGCGTGGCGCCGTTCGTCATCTTTCATGACAAAACCTTGCGCACGATTGCCAGCCATAAGCCCGTAACCCAGGCGGCTTTGCTGGAAATCCCCGGCATCGGCGACGCGAAAGTCGAGCGCTACGGCCGTCGGGTGTTGGAGATAGTGAACGGAGAGTAAGAACGCTGTCAGCTTTCAGCCGTCAGCTCTCAGCTCCAGACCGGGAGAAGCAGCTGTTGATCCCAGTTGTTTCTGGTTGATTGCTGAATACCAAAGCGCTGTCCATTAGCTTTCAGCCGTCAGTTTTTGAATGAGAGCGGTCAGCATTCGTTTGACCTCCGCTACCTGTTTGGCTAGATCATGGCTCGTGGGCTTGTTAATGTAGGACAGGTCAGTTGAAAGGATAATGTGGTACTCAAGCTCGCTAGCTGATCCAAGGGATATTCTCAAAAATCTGGCTAACTCCGGCTCGCCACTTCTTCCGCAGCCTTCGGCAATGTTCGCCGGTATTGATGCTGCTGAACGTCTCATCTGACTAGTAAGCCCAAATAACTCCCGACCTGGGAATGAAGCTGTGGCTTTGTAGACTGCCAAGGTCAACTCGTGAGACTTTTCCCAGACTTTGAGCTTCTTGAAGTCCCGCATCGGCTTTGTTCTGTTTTCAGCTGAAGGCTGATTGCTGATGGCTGAACGCTACTTCAGATTCCCCGCCTTCGCAAACTTCTCTTGCAGTTCGCTATAGGTCTGGGTCACCGGAAACTGCGGGAATTCTTTCGGCAGATGATCGGGCGGCCGGAAGAAGAATCCGGCGTCGGCTTCGCCCAGCATGGCGGTGTCGTTGTAGGCGTCGCCGGCGGCCATGGTGAAGAAGTTCAACGACTTGAAGGCGGCGACGGAATGTTTTTTCTGATTCGGCATCCGCATGTGGTGCGCCGCGATGCGGCCGCTTCCGTCGATTTCAAGCTGGTTGCAGAACAGCGTGGGATAGCCCAACTGCCGCATGAGCGGCAACGCGAATTGATAGAAGGTGTCCGAGAGAATAATCACTTGGCAGCGCTCACGTAACCAGGTGACGAATGCCGGCGCTCCTTCCAGCGGCCCCATCTTATCGATCACGCTCTGAATGTCGGCGATGGTCAACTTGTGCTCATCGAGAATGGCGAGCCGCCGCTTCATCAGCTTGTCATAATCCGGCATCTCTCTCGTCGTGATCTTGAGTTCTTCGATTCCGGTCTTGAGCGCCACATTGATCCAGATTTCCGGCACGAGCACGCCTTCCAAATCCAAGCAGGCAATCACAGGCTTCTGCATTCGAGCTTCTCCTTTACGGTGGTGTGTCAGGTCATTCCTTCTGTTGAAACGCCTGGCTGAGGAACCGCCAGACTTTGTCGAGCGCGCGATCGAGGATGTGGGTGCCCTGCCAGCGCGGCTGATTCTCCTGCTCATGACGGGCGGCCCAATCGAGCGCGGTCGCGAGGGGGATCAGCGTCGGCGGTTGCTCCGTCAGTTCGCCCCACAAGAGACTCAGGACCGGCCCGATCCGCACCGGAACCGGCAAGGCATCAATGGGATGTTCCGCCGGGTCTTGGCACCACTCGGCCGGTGAGGTCACCAGCAATTCGCGGCAGGCTGCCGGCCGGTGCTCGTAGATGGTGCAGATGTCCTGATCGAGAAATGCGCATGGGAGCCGCAGCGCATAATAGGCGCGATTGATCGGCTCCAGCGCCGTGTCGTCAGGCGGCTTCGTTGATTCACCCATCTCGATCAAATTATTCCAGAGTCCGCGGGCCAGCAGGGCCGTCCGCGTGACGGCCAACCGCTGAGTCAGGCGGGTCTGTTCGGCTTCCGGCAAGGTCTGCACATAGGCGCGCAGCGCAAAGGCTTCGGGGGCTGAGACCGGCACGAGCATGCGGCAACAGGCGGCGCAGCCTTTCTGGCATGAGATGGCACGTCCCGCCTCGCGGCTTCGGCGCTCTTCCAGGGCCTGGGCTTCTTCTCCCAGCCGCCGCATCATCGGCACGATCGCCGAGACCGGCACGAAGCCAGTGGGCACATCGACCGCACTGGTGAGTTGTCCCGCCGGGGTGTTCAGAGAGATGTCGTATCGTTCGGTCATCGGGTCTCTATGTTGTCGAGTGGTTTGCATCATAGAGAAGCATTTGGCGCAGGGTCAACCGGAACGCGTCCTTGCTCCTCCTCCACGGAATGCCGATAATGGCGGCATGCTTTCTGGTCATGTGATCGGTTTGTTGAAAGAGTATATGCAGGATCTGGTGGAGCAGGCCCGGCAGGAGACCTTGGCTCAGGAACGGTTTGGCTTTTCCGCCTCTGCCTATTGGCCTGACCATGCCATTTCGGATCTGTTGGCGCTCCTTGATGATCGCATCGAGTCTGAAGGGATGCAGGTCGGGTTGCCCGAGGGCTTTCTTCATGACATGTGGGGGCTTTGCAATGAGGCGAGCACATTTTTGACCGATCGAGTCTATGTCGAGAGCAATGTAGGATCCGAAGCCGGGAGTAAAGCGAGAACCAGAGAGCTGACGTATCGTGCGCTGCTGGCGTTTATTGAGGATCGGGGGCGGGCCTTGTCGCAGGGTGAGGGGGGAGCTGAGGGATGAGTCGACTCCTCAAGTGCCGTTCGTTTCTGGCTTTTGTCGAAACGGGGGTGCGGCTTTCAGAGCTTTCCCGCGAGCCGGTAGACGGCGATGCCGGCGAGTTCCTCGATCGCTTCTGATACTTCCCGGAAGGCCCATGTGGCGGGAAGCACATCGAAAATGGAGAGGGTGTCCCAGCCATCCGTGACCCGGTTTCTTGCATGAAATCCGCAAGGGAAGGGGATGACGTCGAATCCTTGCGCGCGGAATAGCGCCGCCGCTCTTGGCATATGGGTTGCGGAGGTGACCAGGATTATCGATGTGCGGTCGCCGAGGAGCGTTTTCGTTCTTGTGGCATTTTCGTAGGTTGTCCGGGCCTGGTCTTCTGTGATGATAGCGGTTGCGGGGACTCCGAGGCGGGTGGCAAATTCTTTCAGGACCGTCGCCTCGGCCGGCCCTGCCCCAAATACGCGGGCGTCTCCGCCGGTCACAAGCAGCGATGGGGCGATGCCATGACGGTAGAGATCGGCGCCGCAGACCGTTTGCCGCATGGATTCTTCCGTCAGTTCGACCCCGGGGCGTAGCGAGCCGGCGTCTCGCAGTCCGCCACCCAACACCACGATGGTGCCGTTCGCGATTGGCCCCGGAAGGCCTGACTGAAGGTGTTCGCCTTCCAGCGCGGCTACAAGCACGTGCGCAGTCAGTGGAGACGTGAGGATGAGGAGCAGGGTGACCAGAGCCATAGCGCTCAGGCGGAGGCGGCGCTGTCGTACGGAGGAGAAGGGAAGCCAGGCGAAGAGCAGGACCAGTCCCGAGAGACCGAGGATCCAGGTCAGGGGATAGACACCATACTTGACGAGCTTATAGAGGCCGAAGAAAAATGGGGTCAGTTCCATCGACGTTCCTTAGGGATGAGGGGGGTCGCTAGGACGTGCAGCATAGCAGTCGTGGGAGATTTGACCAAGAGAGGATGTCAGGGATGTCGCACCCAAGGCAATATTGGCTGATGAAATCAGAACCGTTGGTGTTTTCGATCGAGGACCTGGCGCGGGCGCCGAAGCGCACGACCTCGTGGGATGGGGTACGGAACTACCAAGCCAGAAATTTCATGCGGGCGATGCAGCCGGGCGATCAGGTGTTCTTCTACCACAGTAACGCGAATCCTCCGGCTATCGTGGGAATCGCGGAGGTCACGGCTACGGCGTATCCCGATCCGACCCAGTTCGAGCGGCGCCACAAGCATTTCGATCCTGCCAGCGATCCCAAGGCACCCCGGTGGGACATGGTCGACATCCGCTATGTCCGGACCTTTGATGCGCCGATTTCTCTCGACTCCCTGCGAATGGAGAGGGCGCTCGCGGGGATGGCGTTGTTGCAGAAAGGTTCTCGATTGTCGGTTCAGCCGGTCACGAAAGGGGAGTGGGAATACATTCTGAAGCTGGCCAACGGGTGATTCTGCCTGGCCTCAGGTGCTCGCCTTTCCTTCGTCGAGATGTCGATGTTGCCAGTCCAGCCAGGCATGTCCGAGTTCGTGCGCGAGGATATAGCGGCGCCTGGTCATCGGGAGGCGCTTTCGAATATAAATCGTTCTGTTGTCGTCATCCCAGATGCCATCGGCGTTGGCATCGCGCTTATCCATTTCAGTATCCGTCAGCTGGCGGATTGAAATTTGATAGCCGAAGGGGAGGACGACTCTCGTCGGAATTCGTATCATGCGAGAACGGCTCCTTTATCAGTCCACAGTATCGGGGGAATTGCATTTCACTCATTCAGCCGAGTCGACTCTAGTACATTACCACAAAGCCTCAGTGCGACGATGCTCTAATATATTATCCATATCAATGGCTTAGGAGAGTTTTTGGTGCTGGGAATCGCAACGGCAGTTTAGCGCGACCGCCTCTTCGCCGGTTTCCCTTCAGGGTGAACTCGTGTATCATGCGAGCCATGAATCAGGTCACAATCGACGAGATGGTAAAGGCCTACCCCCAATCGGTCCGGTTGACCGAAGTGAAGATCCGGGATCGCGGGGAGGTCAAAAAGCTTGACGCCGGGGATTTGCCTTTGCGGGTCGGCGACCGTGTGTTGCTCGAAGCCGACGGCGAAGTGACCTACGGTGTGGTGTACACCGCGCCTTACGCGACTCCGTTTATTCCGCCCATGCGCGTATTGAAGCCGATTCTGCGCAAGGCAAACGGGGAAGATGCTGCGCTCGTGTCACGGCTTGAGCGGCTCTCTCACGAGGCCATGGCGTATTGCCGGGCGAAGGCCAGTGAGATGAAGCTTCGGTTGAAGCTGGTCGAGGTCTATGGCGCGCTCCAGCGCCGGCAACTGACCTTCGTATATACCGCAGACGATCGTATCGATTTCCGCGAGCTCGTGCGTGACCTGGCCAGGCGTTTTGGCGGCCGGATCGAAATGCGCCAGGTAGGTGTCCGGGAGGAAGCCCGGCGACTCGGCGGACTCGATACATGCGGACTGGTACTCTGTTGCACCAGCTTTCTGACAGAGGTCAAGCCGGTGACCGTGAAGCAGGCGAGAACAATGGGGCTGCAGGTCGAAGATCCCCGGCTGCTCGGCGTCTGCGGACGATTGAAATGTTGCCTCATGTTCGAGATGATGGATGCGCAGGGTGCCGTCTCTCAGCCGGCCCAGAAACTCATCACTCCCTCGCGATCGACCCCGCCCGTTCGATCTTCCTAGGACTAGACTCTTCTGCGTAAGCCAACAACTCGTTTCCGGGTTGTCTCTAGCGGACTTGCTCTATTTTGCTCTATCTGACCCTTGTCGATTGTGATAAATCACGCGCACGAGTGTGCAGGATTTTCTGCAGCGATTTTCAGCTGTTCCGCGCATCAGGTCATGCAAACTGGCCTGGAGCTTCGGGCGATAGTTTTTCGAATCCTTTTCTGTCGATTCCGCTCTCAGTAGGGTGAACGCTCAAGGAGGATCAGTAGGTCGCATCCGTGTTGTGCCATATTCCAACCCCAAATCAGGAGGTCGCAAGTGATGAAAAAAGGATTGTTAGTCATGATTGCGGTGACGGCCATCGGCTGTGCCGGAGTGGCGCCGCAGAAGGCGATAAGCGGGGAACCGAAGTCGCCGGTTGAAGGGTTCGACATCCATGTACAGGCTCCTCATTTGATGGCAAACGGGGAACCGGGCGGACCGTTCCATCACTATTGCAAAGGCATATCGGACAAGATTCTTCAATGTCTTCTGTTCGACTCCACAGATCCCAAGGCGAAGCTCGTCGCGATTGAGTATTTCGTCTCAAAAGATCTGACCAGAAAGTTGCCAGCCATCCAGTGGCACCGTCATTTCCACGATCATAAGGTCGAGATTGCCACGGGCCGCGTGCAGATTCTCGACATGCCGGCCGATCAAGCCGCGAAGGTGGCCGAAGTGGCCGCCGGGACCGATGGCGTGATCTATCATCTGTGGCAGCATGGGCTGGAATTCCCGGACGGCACGGTGAGCTTCCCGCAGTCACTCGGGCACAAGTTCCCTGGGCATTCAGACAAGTAGACGATCGTTGATCGGGCCAGCCCCGTCCTTGTTGATGTGGGCTGGCCCCCTCACGTTTTTTCACTGCATAGGCCGGATTCCATCGCTGAGGGGGTGCCATGATGGCGCAGGGTTGTCGACATTGGGTGTTGCTGGGTCTGTCTATCATGGTCATGATCGGACAAGCTCCCGCGGTGGCGTCCGCCACTGAGGCGGCGGTGCTCAAGCCCCGGGTGCCGGCCGATAAGATTGATGAGGCCAGAACATGGATCAATCCGTTTGAAGCGACGCCTGAGAATATCGACAAGGGGCGGGCCTTGTTTCAGGGCAAGGCGTTTTGCGTGACCTGTCATGGGAAAGAGGGGAAGGGGTTGGGTGATATTCCTGGCCTTGTCGGCAAGCTCCCGCGCAATTTCACCGACAAGATTTGGCAGGCCGCCCGCACGGACGGTGAGCTCATCTGGATTCTCAAGAATGGGAGCCCGGGGACCGATATGGCTTCATTTGTTCCCCTGGTTCTCACCGAAGAAGAAGCCTGGCATGTCCTGCTGTATGTGCGATCCTTCGGGCAGCCCTAATCTGATCGGTATGGCCCGGCCGTATTCCCGCTATCTGTTCTTCAGCGCAGTCCTTCTCCTTGCCTTGATGAGTCTTCCCGGCCGCGCCCTAGCGGAATGGTCTGCCATCGCTGAGACCAAAGTGCTCTACACTGACAATGTGTTTGAACTTTCCTCCTCGCGGCGTCTGGCGCTGGCTGAAGACCCCAGTCAGCCGACGGTCGTGTCCGTCAAGAAGGCCGGCGATGTGGTGTGGGAACCGTCGATCGATCTACGCCACCGCTCGCGCCCGACGAATCTCGGCGATACGGAGGTGTCGCTAAAAGCCGCGGGTTTCGTCTTCACGGACAATCCGATTTTCAATCACGGTAATTACCGTATACAGGTGAAGCAGGCGCTGGATGCCGATACCTCCATCCTGATCCGGTACCGGTTTGTCCCGAATCTGTTTCTCGGCCCCAATACGGAGCGCCGGACCGGCCTCCGTCTTCCGGAAGAAGAGCGGGTGACCTCACATATTTGGCGAGTGCAGGTGGAACGACGGCTGTCGGAGTCGTTGATCGGGACGCTGGTTGCCCGGTATGGCCTGCGACAATTTAACGACGTCTTTGCCGAGCGCGATACCGCCTTCTGGAGCGCCGGGCCACAGGTGGAGTGGCTGGTGATGTCGCGGGTCACGCTCAGTCTGGCCTATTTGTTTGAACAGGGCCTGGCCGATGGCCGCGAGCAGACCCAATTCAGAGACGACGTTTCCTACCGCCAGCACTTTACGTCGATTGGCGCCACGGTTCAGATCGCCGAACCGCTTTCATTCATGGTGGGGTATGCCTATCGGCGCAAGGAATTTACGAGTGAGATTGCGGGTGATTCGAATCGAGGAGTTGTGGACACGACTCACCAAGGCTCTGCCGAGTTTCAATACCGCCTCTCACCTGCTGCCATCATGACACTGGGCGTGCAGCGATCGCAGCGCGTATCGAACGTGACCTCCCGAGAATTTTTCAATACCAATACCTCCCTGGGGATCCAGTATCGCTTCTAGGGGGCAAGGTGAGAGCTATAGCGGGCATGGGTGACCATTTCCCGCCGTGCCTGGCGGCTTTGTCAGCATGAGGCTCTAATAGAATGATTGGAGAAGACTGCGGAGTGTTTTGGTGGGCCGTGTAGGGGTCGAACCTACGGCCCGCTGATTAAGAGTCAGCTGCTCTACCAACTGAGCTAACGGCCCACCTAGGAATGTGCGATGCGAAGGTCTTTGTGCAGTCGTGATCCTTGTCTGTGCTTGCTGATGGTGCGCCTGACAGGATTTGAACCTGTGGCCCTCAGCTCCGGAGGCTGATGCTCTATCCAGCTGAGCTACAGGCGCTCCCGTAAGCAAGGACTGGCACCTTACCATAGGGCGAAAGTCTCTGTCTAGGCGGTGTGAAGATGGGCGAGAGGGTGTTTTTTGGGGAGGAAGGCATAGGGGAGTAGGAGCTCTTCTCCCTGGCATTGCTGCATTCGGTGCAGCGCGGTCAGTTGTTGAGACTCTTCTCCGGCCAGCCGGTCTTCTTCTTCTCGAAATGGAGAAGACAGGCGAATGATCGGGATAGCGGTTTGGATGTCGCAGGCGCCTTCGACGTATCCGTCCTGGTCCGGAGGGATACCCATCGAGCGACAGGTGAGCGGCCGAAAGGCGTAGACTGCGCAGTCCCCCTCGGAGGTGAGCGCGGGGCAAGGCAGATCCTGGAACTCTTCAGCCAGTTGCTCGGTGAGACGGTCGGGCCAGTTGTCCAGCATCGGTGACGAAGAGAGGCGGGGAAAACGAGCTTCGATTGCCGTCACCTGAGTCTGAGCATTCTGTTGGATGGACTGGCGTTGTGCGTGCGGAAGCCGGGCAAGTCCTTCTTGAAGCTGCTGCTGATCGAGAATCGTGACGGGAAACGTGCCGATGCAGCAATGGCAGCAGCCCTGACGGCAGGGCAGCTGTTCTAAGAGGGCTGCCGCGGCTCGTTCGAACCATCGTGAGGTTTTTTCAGGGAGCGAGGAGAGGCTGGTGATCGGGGTCGGTCGATTCGACACAACCGGCTACTCTTCCTGTGGAGCCATATCGACAATGAGGTCGCCCTTGGGCGAGTAAAAGCCCTGGTCGTCGATCTGGACGATCCCGTTGCACTGTTCCTGGTAGAACTCCAGAATCCACCCGTTGAAATCGTAGCCCTCATCCGTCATATCGTCTTTGGAAAAGCGGGTGGTAAGAATGAACTGTGCGCGATTGACGAATTCGAGAGCGAGCTGGGCTTCAATGTCTTCGTAGGCCGTCAGCAGATCACGATATTGAGTCTGTTCCTGGCCGAAGACGTCTTGATAGGTGCCGCGATCGCGTACGCAAAATAATTGAACCGGCTTCCGGTCTCGGTGATAGCCCAGGGAAATTTGTACCCAGGCCCACTCATCGAGAGCCGCGTCATCAATGTTGGTCGGGACGATGGGCGTCTGACCGCGGGCTTTCAAAAAATCGATCAAGAGTCGGAGCGGCGGCGAATTCTCTTTCTGGCAGAACACGCGAGAATATACATAGTTTTCAGCCTGTTCCGATGAGTCCGCCTGCGCAGATGCGGGAAGAATTGGAAGTTCCCTGCCCATGATGATCCTTTCACTGGAGCCCGTGTTCTTGAGGTGTCCGGCACCTCCGGCCTGAGACGTTTCGCTACTTTACGCCGGGGTCTCAGGCAACTGCAAGAGGGCACTGTAGGCATTTCCCCACGCCTGGCCTGTGTTTTTCTCGTTGACAGCCTGGGGACTCTTGGCTACACTCTCGCGGGTTTTCATGGTGGGAGTGTTGTTGAAGGGCCTTTCGCCAAACGATTCTCAATTCAGCGTGTTTCAAGAGAGGCGAGTCAACATTCGATTTGTGGTTTTCTTCTTCTCACTTTCTAAGGAGGTTCCCGAATGGCAAAATCAATGACGAAGTCGCAGATCGCTGACTACATGGCCCAAAAAGCCGGTATGACCAAGAAGGCCGCTGTCCAAATGATGGACGATTTTGCCGCCTTGGCCTATCGTGAAGCAAAGAACGTCTTCACGGTGCCTGGCATCGGCAAGTTGGTGTTGGCGAACCGCAAAGCCCGGATGGGCCGGAACCCACAGACCGGTGAGCCGATCAAGATCCCGGCCAAGCGGGTGGTGAAGTTCCGCGTCGCGAAGGTGGCCAAGGACGCAATCCTCGGAAAGAAGTAATCGAGGGGTTTCCGTCCGGCATCGGTGCAGCGCCATGAGTTCTCTGGGGCTTCATCCGCTGCAGGTGACGACAACATGACAAAGGGCTGGTTCTCCAGACGGGGAACCAGCCCTTTGTATTTGTGCCGTCCAGAGTTCTTTTTCAGGAATGCGAGGGTGCCAGACCGCTCCCGCCCATGCCGTCATGGCCGACCAGCCTGATCGCGTCGCCATCTTGCACGAGAGAGTCTTCGCTCGCGATGCGCTTATTGATTGTGACCAGCACTTTCTTTTCTCGCAGCAGTTGCAGTAAGTGTCGGAGTTGAAAGCCTTGGCGTTGAATGACTTGCCGAACAGTGAGCGAGGTGGGAATCTCGCAGGCCATGTCTCGCTCGCCGTCGGCTGTTTGTAGTTGCCCGGTCAGGGTAATGGTGACCATTGGTGCCGCTCCTTACGTTCGCGTGTGTTCAGATGGGATTTTTTCGTAACGGGTAGGCGTTGACTCAGTCGAGCCGCATCCCGATAATAGCGCCATCATGCAATCTTTGGATATCTATAATCCCGGCATGCCGGACCTGCAATTTGTGCTGTTTGTCTCGGCGCTCTGCACCTCCGACCTCCCGACGTTAAACATCCCCCAGCCTCTGAGAGACGAGCTCTTTGAGCGCTGTTGGGCGCTGGTTCATACAGGACCGCCACCGGTTTCGAAACACGAGCGCGTGTTGGACCTTCGCCATGGGAACGATCTCACGTTGGATGCCTGCCTGGAAGCGATCCAATCGATCCTGGGCGATGCCGGGATTACGACGATTACCTGGGATCATCCGCCGAGTCCTCCTTCGAGGTCCAGTACGCCCGAGGCCCAGCCGTTGATCGATCGCCTTCAGCAACTGTACCCTGACGCGCCCGACATTGTCGATCCGGATGGCGGGCATGCAGGTTAGCGCGACGCCGCTGGAAGGTCTCCTGGTGATCGAAACGACGCTCTGGCGCGATGCGCGCGGGGCCTTCGTGGAAACCTATCATCAGGAGCGCTATCGAGACGCGGGTATCGGCGCGGCGTTTGTGCAGGACAATTTTTCCTGGTCGCAGGCGAATGTGTTGCGGGGTTTGCACTATCAGCTCAGTCGTCCACAAGGGAAGCTCGTGATGGTCGTGGAGGGGCGGGTGTTCGACGTGGCGGTCGACATTCGGAAAGGATCGCCGACGTTTGGCCACTGGAATGGCGTCGAATTGTCGGCCGAGAACGGCCGGCAGCTCTATATTCCACCAGGCTATGCCCACGGGTTTTGTGTGTTGAGCGAGCGGGCCGGATTCATGTATCGGTGCACGGACTACTATGATCCATCGGACGAACGGGGCATTCGATGGAATGATCCGCAGCTGGCGATCGATTGGCCGGCCGTGAATCCTCTGGTATCCCAGAAAGATCAAGCCTATAAGACGCTGGCCGAGATGCAGGCCGAGCTTCCCCAGTGGACCGCCGCGCGGTAAGCCAGATCAACCGTTGAACCCCACGCGCGAGCTATGTTATACGCCGTACTGTCAATGCAGAGGGTGATCACCACGAACCATCGTAATTCGTCGTCATAGAAGGAGGACTCAATGGGGAAAAGTTTGAAGGGGACCAAGAGCCACGATAATTTGAAGGGCGCATTTGCCGGCGAATCGCAGGCCAATCGCCGTTATCTCTATTTTGCGCGCCGTGCCGACATCGAAGGTTATCCCGACGTCGGCGGACTGTTTCGCGATACCTCAGAGGCCGAGACCGGCCATGCCTTCGGCCATCTCGATTTCTTGAAGGAAGTCGGCGATCCGGCCACCGGAGTGCCGATCGGCAATACCGAAGCCAACCTCAAGTCGGCGATCGAAGGGGAAACCTACGAATATACCCAGATGTATCCCGGCATGGCCAAGACCGCGCGGGATGAAGGATTCGCCGAACTCGCCGAATGGTTCGAGACGCTGGCCAAAGCCGAGCGCTCGCACGCCAACCGGTTCCAGAAGGGTCTCGATAGCTTGAAGCAAGGCTAATCAGGCACAGGCATTCTGAGGAAGGGTGGGTCGGGCTGAGGTCCGATCCACCCTTCGTCTTTTCCGCCTTGTCTTCCATCCGATCAACAGGAGACAATACCAGCCGTGAAAGGCCTAAGTCTGATCCAGCCGGTTGATTCCGCTCAGCTTGCGAAAGATACGTTGCGCATCTATGAGATTTGCGACGGCTGCCGCCGCTGTTTCAATCTGTGCCCGTCCTTTAATACTCTCCTCGACGGGATTGACCGGCATGACGGCCATGTTGAGAAGGTGATGTCGGCCGAGCATCAGCGGGTGGTGGATGAGTGCTACTACTGCAAGCTTTGTTATAACCATTGCCCCTACACGCCGCCGCATCAGTACGCGTTGGATTTCCCGAAGCTCATGGTGCTGTGGAAGCAGCGGTATGCCGCCGAACGGGGCGTGCGCTGGCGGGATTGGCTGCTGATCCAGACCGATCTCATTGGACGGCTCTCGACGATCTCAGCCCGGCTCTCCAATTGGGCATTGAGCCTTGGGGGCGTGCGCCGGCTCATGGAAATGACGGTAGGAGTTCATCGCGACCGAAAGATCATGCATTTTTCAACGGAGACGTTTTCACGTTGGTTTCAGCGCCGTCCGATACCCGCGCCGCTGCCGGGGCCGCAAAAGAAAGTGGCGCTGTTTGCCAGTTGTTTGGTGAACTATCAGGCGTCCGATGTCGGGAAGGCCACGGTGCAGGTCTTGGAAAAGAACGGCGTTCAGGTGGTGGTGCCGGAGCAACAATGTTGCGGGATGCCCTCGTTCGATATCGGGGACACCGCCGCGATGCAGAAAGCGGCTCAGGCGAATCTCCGGTCGCTGCTCCCCTGGGTCGAACAGGGGTACGATGTCGTGGTGCCCGTGCCGAGTTGCAGCTTGATGTTGAAACGCGAGTATCCAGAGTTGCTTGGCGGTGAAGAGCCGAAGAAGGTTAGTGCGCGGACGTTCGATGTCTGCGAGTACCTCATGAAACTCAAGCGGGAAGGCGCGCTTGCCATGGATTTCGTCAGCAACCCAGGCCGGGTGGCCTATCAGATTCCTTGCCATCTTCGCGATCAGAATATTGGCTTCAAATCAAAGGAGCTGATGGAATGTGCCGGGGCGCAGGTTGAGGTGATTGAGAAATGCTCCGGCCACGACGGATCCTGGTCGGCAAAAACGGAATTCTTCCCGCTTTCAATGACCATTGCCAAGAAGGCGGTGCGCGCAATCGAGCAGACCCCGGCCGACCTTGTGGCGTCGGACTGTCCGTTAGCCGGGCTGCAATTGGATCAAGCCGGAGCGACGGGGCATGTGGGAGGGACCGCGACCAAGCACCCGATACAGATCGTTCGCGATGCCTACGGGCTGCCGTCATGAATGCGTTGATCTCCAGCGATATTATTCCGTATGCCGACTACGAGCGGCAACGCGAAGGGTTTCGTGCCCGTATTATTGAGTTGAAGCAGCGGCGGCGGATCTCGGTCGGGCCTCTGATCACGCTGGTGTTTGAAAATCGAGAGACGCTCCTGTTTCAGATCCAGGAAATGATTCGCGTCGAGCAGATCTTTGATCCGGCCAAAGTCCAGGAAGAGCTGGATGTGTACAATGCCTTGCTTCCTGGAACGGCCGAGTTGAGCGCGACACTGTTGATCGAAATCACCGACGACGCCAGAATGAAAGAATGGCTCGATGCCTTCATGGGGTTGGATCATGGGCGGAAGGTGGCGATCACCATCGGCGGGGAGCGTCTCTACGCCGAGTTCGAAGGCGGCCATAGCCACGAGACGAAAATCAGCGCCGTGCATTTCGTGCGCTTCCTGGTGCCGCCCTCGGTAAAGGACGTGCTGGCGGATTTGCGTGTGCCGGTGACACTCTCCGTGCACCACGGTGTGTATCAGGCGGACGCGCCGGTTCCCGGCAGCATGCGTGAAGAATGGCTCAGGGATCTGGAGGGGTAATGCCATCTGTCTTATTGACCAAACGAATCGAATTCGCCGCCGCTCACCGCTATATCAAGCCCGAGTGGGATGAGGCGAAGAACCGCGCCGTCTTCGGCCCCTGCTATAACGCGCCTGCGCACGGGCACAATTACATGCTGGAAGTCACCGTCTCCGGCGAGGTGGATCCCAAGACCGGCATGGTCATCAACTTGTTCGACCTGAAGCAGGTGCTGCTCGCGGTGATCGAAGAATTCGATCATATGAACTTCAACCTCGACCTGCCCTATTTTCGCGACCGGATCCCGACGTCGGAGAACATCGCGCGCGTCCTCTGGACAAAGCTGGCCGCGCAATCGGATATCGGCACGTTGGATACTATTCGTCTCTACGAAGACGAGGATCTCTATGCGGAAATCACGGCGTCCGGCGGGCTTGATGCGGCCAGCGTCACCCGCCGGTATTCCTTTACGGCGTTGCTCGATGGCCTCCAGGGCCATACGTGGGATTGCTTCGTATCGGTCCATGGGGGCATCGATCCGGTCACCGGTATGGTGACGGATATTGGGGCGCTGGACCGTCTGGTGCAGGAGAAGGTGGTGCAGCCTTTCGATGGACATCACTTGGGGCAGGTCCTAGGGGTGACGAGGCTGTCGGCCGAGCAGCTTGCCAAGGCGATCTGGGATCGTCTCGTCAGCCCGCTGCCCGGCGGGAAGCTCCAGAATGTCCGCCTGGTACAGACCCGCGATCTAGTCTTCGACTACGCAGATTGATCGATCCGGGGGTCTGCCAGATTTCAGCTCGAAGGAGGCTGTCTGGTGAAACGAGCGGTTTGTAGTGTGCTGCTGATGCTCATTGGGAGTACTGCCTGGGCGGCAGACGATGAGGCGGCTATCCGCGCGCTCCTGATCGATACCGCAAAAACCACCAGTGAATTTTCACGGACTAGAGATTCTACCGCGGTCTTACAGTTTTACAGCAGAGACTATATGGGTATTCAGGATGGGGAGAAGGAAACGGTCGAGACTATTCAGCAATGGCTAGCCGAATATGGAGCCGAGCTGGATAAGGGCAGCCCGGTGCGCTTCATTGGCGAGATTTACGACATTCAGATCAGGCTCTCTGGCTTCATGGCGTGGGCAACCTACGACTATGCATTCAAGATGGTTCGTGACGGAGAGATTCAAGGTCATGATCGCGGTCTCTGTACTGCCGTCTTGCGCAAGGAAGTCAGCAGTTGGTTTATCCAGCACGAGCACTGCTCCAAACCACGGCTTGCGAAATAGCCCTTTCCAGGGTCAACGAGTCGGGCTGCACCAGATAGAGATGTGAATAGCCGCGTACGTGAAAATATCAGGCTGCGGTCTCGTCGCCGAGATATCAAGAGGGTAGAGGACAGGGGATTGGTTACCGGCCGATGAGGGCTTTTGCCGTTGCGAGGGCAAAGACCGCAACGGCCCGAATATCATTAAATAGCGCCGAGAACTCTAACGTTGTAAGAAACAGCCCGGCGTGCAGAGCGGCGGGAAACCGTTTTCCCCAGTCGAGAATGTATTGAACAGCGTTGGCGCCATATTCTCGGGAGCAGAATAGGTAGCTTGCTGCCATTCCAATGAGGGCTCCAACGATCAGGTCACTGGCAAAGTGCAGCCCAAGGTATAAGCGCGGGAGGCACACGACGACGATGGTGTGAGTCAACGACCACAGGCCAAGGGAACGTGAGACATACATGAGCCCCGTAGAGATCGCGAAAAAGAGCGTGGCATGATCGCTTGGGAGCGAACTCCATCCGTCCAAGCTTTTGGGAGGCAGCGTGAGAGGTAAGGTGAACGCCAGTTCCGGAGTGTGAAGTGGACGGAGGCGGAACGGCAGTCCCACTTGGAGAATCTGCCCGAGTGTAAGGGCCACGGTGCACGCCACTAGCATGGCAAGCAGTCGTCGTCGGTTATCGGTAACATTCCCGCCGGTTTGGAACCAAGCAAGCCAAAAAAATGACAGCGCGACCCCTCCCTTCAGGAAGTCTTGGTCGGACAGGAAGACGACAAGTGAATCGAACAGCCACGAACGTCCAGCATACTGGTTTACAAAAAGCGTGATCGATTGGTCAAACGCATTGATCATGGGTAGCACGGTTCTTTCGTTTTATTTGCAGGCAGTACAGGAATGCCTGTAGATATCGGTGTAATCAGCCGGCTCATCGTGGTGCAGCGTTCCGTAAAAGCTCCTGTACCTTGTCGATCAGCGTCGTCGGGAGGAACGGTTTCTGGAGAAAGGGCGTGTCTTCGTGTATTCCGCTGGTCTCCAGCGTCTCTCCCGCATAGCCTGACATATAGAGGATCCGCGCCTCCGGTTGCATCGCTTTTACGCCTTCTACCAGCACCGTACTCTTCATGCGAGGCATGATCACATCCGTTACCAGTAGATGACAGAGACCTTTGTGGAGTTGGAGTTGCTGCAGGGCTTGGATGCCGTCGCCGGCGACCAGCACGTGGTATCCCTGGTCTTGAAGAACGGTGGCCATCAGCGTGCGAATGCTGTCATCGTCTTCGACGAGGAGAATGGTTTCCCGTGTCGTTATCGGCGCCATGGCGGATCGGGTCGCCGCGAGCGAAGCGCCAGATTGTTCGACCCGAGGCAAATACACGGTGAATCGGGTCCCCTGTTCAGGCTGGCTGGTGACATCGATGTAGCCCTGGCTTTGTTTGAGAATGCCGTAGACGGTCGCCAGTCCAAGGCCGGTTCCTCTGTCAGGTCCTTTGGTTGTGAAGAAGGGTTCGAAAATATGAGACAGCGTCTCCTGGTCCATTCCGCATCCGGCGTCTTGGACGAGAATCTTGACGAAGGAGCCTACTCTCGCGCCGGGATGAAGGCGAACGAAGTGTTCATCGAGGTCGACGCAATCGGTCTCGATATTCAGTAACCCTCCGCCCGGCATCGCATCGCGGGCGTTCACGGCCAGATTCATAAGGATTTGTTGGAGCTGGACCGGATCCATCATGGCATGTCCGGCTTCAGGATGGAGCACGACGACCATCTGGATATGCTCACCGATGATCCGCTGCAGCAGATATTCCATCTCTCTGACGGAAGCATTGATGTCCAGTTCCTTGGGCTCGAACACCTGGCGCCGGCTGAACGTCAGAAGCTTCTTGGTAAGAGCGGCAGCGCGGAGGCCGGCTTGGCTGATCAACTCGATTTCTCGTTTCGCCGGGTGCGTGGCCAATTGCTGCAGGAGCCGATGCGCATGGCCGATGACCACCATCATCAGATTATTGAAGTCGTGGGCGATACCGCCGGCGAGTCGCCCGATGGCCTCCATCTTTTGCGACTGTTGGAGCGCCTGCGCCGTGCGCTTATGCTCGGTAATATCCGTAATTGTTTCAATGATGTGAGTCCGGCCATCGACCGTTGGCGCTTTGGCCCAGTGCACGAGGAGAAACTGGTTGCCCGGCAGAGGAACTTCGCTGGAGACGACCATGTCGCTCGTCAGCGCTTCCGGCATCCGGCAAAAAACGCAGGGGGTCCGGCACCCGGCGATCTTCTCGTAGCAGGATTTCCCCGCAACATCGCCGAATTTTTTGAGCCCGGTCTGGTTCTGGAATTGGATCTGATGTGTCGACGGGTCGATGACCGTCACGATGACGGGCTGCGAATTGAGCAGGACCTGCGCATCATACTGCGGAAATCCGGAGGCGTGAGAGGGAGAGGCCATCGGTTCGTTCCAATGACAGGTGTCGAGGCCGCCGGCGGTGCATGCCCCGTGACTGACTCGACAGTACACCAGACCCCGGACGAGTCAAGAAGTTCGTCGGTTCCGGTCTGTTCCTAAGGAGAACGAGGCAGGCTGTGGGAGCTACTTGGTAAGGTGATCTGAAATGAGTGCTGCGAGTTCAGCCGGCTCGACCACGCCTTCGCGGGTCAGGAGGAGCTTGCCGTTCGCGAAGAAGTGCGTCGTGGGGTACGTTTCAAACGTGTGAGTCTTTTTAATCTCCCGGCAGCGGCCAGGGACATGCATCTTGGCCTTGCCGACCTTGATGCCCGGAAACTTTGCCGCGGTTTCTTCGAGAATGGGGTCATAGGTCTTGCAGGGTTCGCAGGTGGCGAGTCCATAGGCGACGACGGCACCGGGACTGTCGGTGAACTCTTTGTAGTTCTCATCTCGGACGTCTTCGACGGTTCCTGCCATGATCCTGCCTCCCAAAATGAAAGGGGAGGGTTCTCTCGAACGCCTCCCCTTCCGGTTTCACAAACTAGCTGAGCTTCGCCAGTGCGTCGAGGATATCCTTGTCCTCGCGGGCAACCTTGATTTCCTGCACTTTTGCGTAGGCCACCTTGCCGTTCTTGTCGACAATGACGGTGGCGCGCTTGGAGCAGTTCAACGGCTCGAAATAGAGGCCGTAGGCCTTGCACGTAGTCCGGTGCACGTCGGACAGCAGGCGGTGCTTGAGGTCCATGGAATCCGCCCAGGCCTTGTGCGAGAAGAAGCTGTCGCAGCTGATGCCGAAGAGTTCGGCGTTCGCGTTCTGGAACTTGGGGAAGTCATCGGTCAAGCACTTGTTCTCCCCCTGGCAAACCGGGCTCCAGTCCAGCGGGTAGAAGGCCAGCACGACGTTTTTCTTGCCGCGATAGTCGCTCAGCTTCACGTCCTTCTGATCCTGGTCCTTCAGGTTAAAATCCGGGGCGGTATCGCCGACCTTAATTTCTGCGGCTACATCACTCATTGCTATGCCTCCTTATGAGAATATCGCTATCTGTGGGCGTATTTGAGGTCTCAGATTGAGAGAACCCCCTGTGGAAACCTTGAACTTTGTACCTTGTGGTTTGAAAGGTTGTCAACGGGCCTTAAGGCCTACAGCGATAGGCCTATGAGCGGTAACAGGCTGAACTTAAAGCGTTTTGCCTATCCCTGGAGCTCACGGAACCCGATCATTCGGCCGGCAGGGGATGCGGTGCGGTAATTGACGATCCGGATCGTCCGGCCCAGTAACGGGAGGCGAAAGGCCGTGCCGACTTTGGGGGATTGCCCGACGCGAAGCAACTCCGTGGCGGACTCGCTCAGCAAGTCTTTCGCAGCGGTTTCGGGGATCCCTTTGCCATAGAACGTTTCGATCTCGTCCAAGCCGAATTTGGTCAGTCCCATCGTGTGACACCAGACCTGGTCCGGTTTGGCCTGGTCGTCGTGCACGATGGCGACATGGTCGTCGGCCAGAAAGCTGGTCATCGCTCGATTCTGCCAGTCCGAGGGATTCAGATACGCTTGCGTGGTGACATCATAGGCCGTGCCCTGTGTCAGCAGCGTGAGGCCGCGCGCGAGGCGGGCCGCGAACAAGACCAGGTCAGGCATATCCCGATTCGGCATGAGTGTCGGCGCGACGGCTCCCATCTGGTCGTGTTCCCAGGCCAGGTTCTTCATGATATCGCCGGTGTGAGTGGCCGGCAGGGGCATCACGACGTGAGCGGACCAGGGGCCGTGGGTGGCCTGCCAGGACTCTGGCGCTCCAGCCTCCGGTTGAATCGCAAGCGGGCCGCCGTATTCGCGATCGTACCAGATCGCGATTTCATCGAGTCCTGGCGCGGTGCCGCGATAGCCGATGAAATAGAGCGGCGGGCGTTTGGCTGACGGCTTGGGGATTTTTTTCTTGATACGCATCGTCGACGGCTCGCTATTTACCGGATTTCTTAGCTCGGCGGCGTTCATCCGCATTGAGCAACCGTTTGCGCAGGCGGAGGTTGAGCGGAGTAATTTCCACCAATTCATCCGGTCCGATATATTCCAAGGCGAATTCCAGACTCATCTCCCGTGGCGGGGTAAGCACCAACGCTTCATCGGTTCCTGATGCCCGCATGTTGGAGAGGTGCTTTTCCTTGCAGACGTTCACGTCCAGATCTTCGTCCCGGCTGTTTTCGCCGATCACCATGCCGCGATAGACCTCGACGCCCGGGCCGATGAACATGGTGCCCCGTTCCTGCGTCATGAAGATCGCGTAGCCGGTGCTGGTGCCGTCTTCGTGCGCCACGAGGGAACCGTGCGGTGCGACCATCAAATCCCGCTCTTCGGCCGGCTCATAGGCGGCAAATACGTGATGCATGATGATCGTGCCGCGGGTTTTGGCCAGCAAGAGGTTCTTGAGGCCCATGATGCCGCGCGTCGGGATATGGTATTCGAGATGCATTTCGCTGGTGCCGACATCGGAATGGATGAGGCGCATATGGCGCAGTTCGCCTCGGCGCTTCCCCATCTCCTCGATGACCGTCCCCTGGTAGGTCTCGGGGACTTGGATCGTGAGTTCTTCGTACGGTTCCGTGGCTTTGCCGTTGGCATCGCGGTGGACGATGACCTCGGGTTGCGAGACCTGGAGTTCGTACCCTTCGCGCCGCATCTGTTCGATCAAGACGCCGAGGTGGAGTTCTCCGCGGCCGGCGACGAGGAACCGGTCGGCGCTGTCGGTTTCATGCACGCGCAAGGACACGTTCGTTTCGAGTTCTTTGAAGAGCCGATCCCGCAAGTGGCGAGACGTCAAATACTTTCCTTCGCGTCCAGCAAACGGGCTGTTATTGACGGAGAAGCTCATTTGGACGGTCGGTTCATCGATCGTCACGCGGGGTAAGGCAATCGGATTTTCCGCATCGGCGATCGTATCACCGATGCTCACCTCATCGAGGCCTGCGACAGCCACGATCTCTCCGGCTGCCGCCTGATCGGCATCGACCCGTTCAAGGCCGGAGTACACAGCCAGGTCGGATACCTTCCCGAGGGTTTGGGCGCCGTCTTTCCCGAGCAGCATGACGGGCTGCCGTCGGGCGATGGAGCCGGATTGAATCTTCCCGATGCCCATCTTGCCTTTGTAGGGATCCTGAACGAGCGCCAGGACCAGAATTTGGAGCGGGGCTTCGGCATTGATGGCCGGTGCGGGAATTTTTTCCAGAACCGTGTCCAGCAACGGCGTAATGTCTGTCCCGGGCTTATTCACATCCAACGTCGCCTGGCCCTTGATGGCGGCGGCATAGACGATTGGGAAGTCGAGTTGTTCGTCGGTGGCGCCCAGGTGGACGAACAGATCGAACGTGCGATTCACGACGTCGTCGATCACGGCATCGGGGCGATCGATCTTATTGATCACGACGATGGCCTTATGCCCGAGTGCGAGCGCCTTGCGCAGCACGAACGTCGTCTGCGGCATGGGCCCTTCTTTGGCGTCGATGAGGATGAGCACGCCGTCGACCATCCGGAGCGTACGCTCGACCTCGCCGCCGAAATCGGCATGTCCCGGCGTGTCGACGATATTGATTTTGACGCCCTTATAGACGACGCTGGCATTTTTCGCTCGGATCGTAATGCCGCGCTCACGTTCCTGATCCATCGAGTCCATGATGCGCTCGCCCATGTCGTCGATCTTGCGATGGACGTGGGTCTGTCGCAACACCGCATCGACCAGGGTGGTTTTGCCGTGGTCGACGTGTGCGATGATGGCGATGTTTCGAATATCGGTGCGACGGTCGTGAGGGGCGCGTAGCTGTGTCATGGTGTTGTGGTCTCGCGGTCAAAAAAAGGCGCCTCGACAGTGAGGCGCAATCGCGCAGTATAGCCGAAGTCTCGTCTCCGGCACAAGACACGATCTCCAGGCCTGTTAGTTTTTTCTTCGAGGCTACTTACTGTGCCAGGACGCGGTTCTCGTCATGGCTCCCCACGTCGCTTTCTTGCCGATCATCCAACGATACAACCCGATCAATTTCCAGAGGGAATTCAATTGTCGATAGCCGAAGTTCTCCAAAATCGCTCCTAGGAGGAGCAGGAGGACGTGTTGAGGTTTCGGATAGACGTGGAAGGACATCTCTTCGAGGAAAAATGCACTGACCGAGAGTAGGATGCCGAGACTGATGGCGGCCACGAGCAACACAAGCCAGACTTTAAAAGAGACGAAGCCAAAAATGAATCCGACGGTGACGAATACGTAGCCGAAGACTTCGATGGCTGGGCCCAGCCACTCAAACAGGGCCATAAAAGGAAATGCCAGCCAGCCGACAGCTCCACCCTTGGGATGAAATAAGAGATCGAGATTGTTCGTCAAGCTCTCACACAGGCCGCGCTGCCACCGGATGCGCTGATTCTTGAGTGTCGTGAGGTCTTCCGGGGCCTCGGTCCAGCAAATCGGGTCGGGAGCGAAGGTGATGCGATAGGGCTTCCCGGCGAGTCGCATGTGCCGGTGGAGCCGCACGACGAGCTCCATGTCCTCGCCGATCGTATCGTGGCGGTAGCCGCCGATCCCGATTACGGTGTCCTTATGGAAGAGCCCGAAGGCGCCGGAAATGATGAGCATCGCATTGATCGGAGACCAGCCGAGCCGGCCGAACAGGAAGGCGCGCAGGTATTCGACGATTTGAAACAGCGCGAGGATATTGGTCGGGAGCCCCACCTTCGTGAGAAATCCGTTCTTTACTTCGCAGCCGTTGGCGACGCGGACGGTGCCGCCGCAGGCGATGGTGTGGGGGTCGTCCAGAAAGGGCTGCGCTGCCAGCCGAAGGCTGTCACGTTGGAGGATGGAATCGGCATCGATACAGCAAAATAACGGGTACAGCGAAATGTTGATTCCGGCGTTGAGCGAGTCCGCTTTGCCGCCGTTGTCTTTATCGACGACCCGCAGATTGGGCTGTGCTGGGGCGTGGTAGACCGTTCGGATCGGCTTCGTGGCCAGCCGGGCGTCATAAGCTTCGGGAAAGGGAATCAGGCCGAATTCCTTGATCAGCACGTCCAACGTCGTGTCCTTCGATCCGTCGTTGATGACCACGATTTCAAATTCAGAATAGCTCAACTGGAGAAGGGATCTGACGGTGGTCGCGATGGTCGCTTCTTCATTGAATGCGGGAACGAGCAGCGTGATCTGCGGTTCGAATCCGGTGTAGCCGTGTGGGAGGCTGTTGAGCGAGCGCTCTTCCATGTAGCGCCGCAGATGAATGGCGGCGACCACATCCAGCATCAAGTATCCTGCGGTCAGGCCGAGAAGGTAGAGCAAGAACAGCCATTCGGAAATCGATATGAGCGTGTCTATCCACATCGGTCAGTGTCGTTCCATCCGTCTTCGGGTCTGCCGATGGAGTGGTTCCTCTATCATGTGGTGGAGCTGGACCCTTGCGGCCATGTCGGTCGTGGCCCTGCCCGTAGTCGGATACGCAGAGGACATTTCGGTACCACTCTCCATTCCCATCCCGTCCTCCGTTTCTGAGATCGAGTTGTCGTATGTCGGTGAACGCACCACTCCCGCCGTGACGCTCAGTGGTCCGCCTGCTGCCGTACCCTCTCTTCCTTATCGACCGTTTGTGCCTATTCTTGATCTGCGCGGCCTGTTCGGCGAAGCCCGCCTGTTCGGCTCCTGCCAAGGACGGCAGACTCGGGCGCAGGAGGGGATCGATCTGCAGCGGGCTCCCGGAAAGGGCCTGCGGTGCGGTCAGCGCATCCCTCTGCACCAGGCAGAAATTGCCGTGGATCTCTTGTCTTACGAGACCCTGCGGATTCGTGGGCATGCGACGGGCCGGGTCGTCGTGGCATTGGAAGATCGGGCTGCCGCGCAACGAGAAGACAATCTCCCGCTTGCGACGGTGACGGGTCCGTTCGATCTCACGCTTCCGCTCAAGGGGATCGGTCAGAAGCTGGATCTCCGTTCACTGACGGCGCTGGTGGTATCAACGGAGACGGCCGGCGCGCACATTCTGTTTGAACAGATTGAAGCCGTGCAGCCGTCAGTCGTGCCCCGAGGGCCTGTTGGGATCGGATTCTGGGTGTGGACGTATCGTGAGGCGATCCGTGACCCGAATGTCCTGCTGGCGACCTGTCGGATGCAGGGCTGCTCCAGAGTGCTGATTCAGATGCCGTCTCAGGCGGATGACGACGGGCTTTGGCGTCACTATGCCAGGCTATTGATGACGATGCAGGAGGCCGGGGTTGCGGCATTTGCGCTGGACGGATATCCCGAAGCGATTCAGGAGCCCCATAAACTCGCCGATAAGATACAGAGGCTCCTGGCCCTGGTGAAACCCGGCGGGATATCCGGGGTTCAGCTTGATATCGAACCCTATCTCCTGCCGGGCTTTCTGAAAGATGAGGCCCAACTCCGTCGCTATGTCGAGACGATTGAGACGCTGAAGGACGTCATCGGTGGACGCGTTCGTCTCTCGATGGTGATTCCCTTTTGGCTGGCGGCGCCGACCCTGGCCGGTCGTCCGTTGGCCTATGCCGTGATGGATCGGGTCGACGAAGTCGCGGTGATGAGTTATCGCACTGACTTGGACGAAGTGCAGGACATTGCCGAAGACATCCTGCGCTACGGCGATCTTGTCGGGACACGGGTGTGGCTGGCGGTGGAGACGACTCCGCTCCCGGTTGAGCAGCATGTGGTGCTGCGCCGTGAGATGGACCCTGACCGGGCTGACGTGGTGCTGGACTATGATCGGCGCTTACTGCAGTGGATGCCGCAGGCAGGGGGATCGAATCTCTCGACCCGTCGGGAGTGGTTCCGCATTCATCACCGGTTCACCGTGAGGCCGGAGCGGCTGACCTTTGCCGGCCGTTCACGCGCGGAGGTGTCCGCCTCGGTGAAGCGGATTGTGGAGATGACCTCGCATCCCAGTTTTTCGGGCGTGATCATTCACGACGTGGATGGGTTTCGAGCGCTGCCGGACTAAGGCTGTATGGCGAGAGGTTGGGCCGCCAAGGATGAGCGATTCCATGGGGTGGAGATGTCTGTGCAGATCTGTTGCAGGTGTGGTGCTCGCGACGCTGTTGGCCGTGGGGTGGGTGGGCGTGGACGTTGGTCTGGTGCAGGCGAACAGCGCCGAGCCCTCGCCACGCCGGCTTCTGGAGCAGGGGAAGGCGCTGGAGCAACAGAAACAGTTCCCGAAGGCCATCGCGGTCTATCGCCGATATTTGGCAGCCCGCCCGGAGAATGACGAAGTCCGTGCCGCATTAGCGAAGCTGCTCTCCTGGCAAGAGCAATGGGACGAAGCGAGCGCCTTGTATCGGGACGTCTTGTCCCGCCATCCTCTTGATGACGAAAGCCGCGTGGCTCTGGCGCGGGTGTTGTCGTGGCAACGTCGCTACGACGAGGCCAAGCAGGAGTATGAGCGGGTTCTCCGCGATCATCCGCAACATTCTGATGCGCTGACCGGGCTCGCCGATGTGCTGGTGTGGAGCGGTCATCCGGACCAGGCGATTCCGTATTATCAACGGGTGGTGGAGGCTACGGGCGATCCGGCACTCGCGGCACGCCTCCATTCGCTAAAGGCCGAGTCCTCTCAAATAATCGACCCGCCGGCTCAACGCCCGACACTCGTGCCAACCCCGGTTCGGGAGGCCGAGTCTGTCTCTGCCGATGCGAGGCAGACAGTGGAGCGCGGGCGCCAGTTCGAGGCGGCGCGGCAGTACGGCGAGGCGGTCGCCCTCTACCGTGAAGGACTGCGCCGGTCTCCTGAAAACGATGAGGTGCGGAGTGCCTTGGCGCGCGTCCTGTCGTGGCAGGGCGCGCACTCCGAGGCGGCCTCGTTATATCGTGAGGTCTTAGCGCGCCATCCCAAGGACCAGGATATTCGGGTGGCGCTGGCGCAAGTGCTCTCGTGGCAGAAACAATTCCCCGAAGCGCAGGCCTTGTATGAGCAGGTGGTTCGGGAAGAGCCTCGCCATCTAGAGGCGCGCCGCGGGCTTGCGGAGCTGGCACACTGGCAGGGGAACCGGACAGAGGCCTTGGCGCGTTATGAGGCGCTGGTGGCCGAGACGCACGATTCGGACATCGAACAGCAGCTGCGCAACGTACGATCCGAACTGCTGGTTTCGCCGCGGGCGGCCGTGGGGCAAGGGTTGACCGGGCTCCGTCTGCCCTATCGCGACTACGCCAAGATTGGCTACGGCCACTATTCTTATACGCGAAACCAGCCGGATGAGCGGGATCTCCTCTTTGAGGTGGCCAAGCCGATCGGCGATCAGACGCTGGTGGTTCGGGCCGAGCCGATCAATCGCTTTGGCTCGCACGACACGCCGCTGTCGGCCGAATTGTACAGTCCGCTCTGGAAGCGGGCCTGGGGCTACGTTGCGGCACAAGGGACCATCAATCCGCATTTCGCCCCCAACTATTCGTTCGTCGGCGAGATGGCACAGGGGTTGGGCGGCGTCCATGCCGCGCTGGCTCCGTTCGAAGTGTCATTCGGCTATCGTCGTTTGAATTACAAGAAAGACGACATCGATCTCCTCATGCCTGGATTGACCATCTTCCTGCCGTTCGATCTCTGGCTGACCGAGAAGGTGTATCTGATCCCCAATACCGGGGCCTTCACATTGTCCTCGCAATTGACCTGGCGGCCGACGGAGCGGGTGCAGGTCTTCGCGTCGGGGTCGTTCGGAACGTCGGGCGAACGGATCGTGGCCACGCAAGATTTTACCCGGGTGCAGAGCCGGACGCTCCAAGGGGGAGTGACGGTCCCCGTGAATGATCGATTTTCGGTTGAGGTGTCGGGCTATTACGAAGACCGCGGATTTCTCTATGTCAGACGGGGCGGCAACCTGAGTCTGATCTATCACTGGTAGGGTATGGAACGATCAATCCTCATCCGTCTGACTGCAGTCGCAACCCTTTTTCTGTCGATCGTCATCGGCTCGTGGGTCTTGTTCGGCCCGCGATCTATTCAGCACATCGACCTTCCCGATCAGGCCTTCCATCGTTTCCCCGGCGTCTCAGGTCCCGATCATGCCACCGTTGTGCCTCCGCGCGTGTCGACGGCGTGGACGACCTATGCAGAAGGGGCGAAGAGCCGCCTGGCGATCTTATTGACCGATCCGGATTCCTCCTGGCTGGGATTGGCGCATGGGCTCAAATCCATCGGCGTCCCCTTTCGCATCACGCGCGATGTTCGCGAAGCCCTGACGCATCAGGTGGTGTTGGTCTACCCGATGATCTCGGGGAAGGTGCTCAGTTCCCAAGAGCTACAGGCGCTGGCCGAGTTTCCCCAAGCCGGCGGGACGTTGATCGGGGTACAGGTATTGGGCGGCGGGTTGAATGAGACCTTCGGTTTTCGCGAGGCAGTGGTCTCGCGGGAGCGCTATGACCTGCACCTGGCGGAGTCCGATCCGTTGCTGGCGGAGTTGACCGAGCTGCGCGAGCGGCATCTCCGTGTCGGCATTCGAGACAAAGGGATCGAGGTGATGGGAACCTACGGTTATACGGAGAGTGAGGCCCCGCTCGCCCGATTTGACGACGGCACTGCGGCCGTCACGCAGAAAACCTACGGTAAAGGCCGAGCCTATGCAATCGGGCTTGATCTCGGCTTCCTGCTGCTCAAAGGGTACAACAATCGCGGAGAGGAACTTGTTCAGACGTTCGACAATCAGTTTGATCCGACGCTCGATGTCTGGCTGCGGCTGCTGAAGTCGATCTATCGCACCGCCCAGGCAGGCGCGGTGACGCTGGGAACGGTGCCCTTCGGCAAGTCGCTGTCGGTCATGCTCACACACGATGTGGATTTTACGGAGTCCATTAAAAACGCGGTGGATTATGCGGAGTATGAAAAAAGCCAGGGGTTGATTGGCACGTACTTTATCCAGGTGAAATACATTCGCGACTACAACGATGATATTTTCTTCAATGACGAAGGGATGCGGTATCTCGCGCGTCTTGCAGGTCTCGGCATGGAGCTGGGGAGTCACACGATCGCCCACTCGAGGGTCTTCAACCGGTTTCCGATGGGGACGGGGCGCGAAGCCTATCCCGCCTATGCGCCGTTCGTGAAGGATCGGACGACGGCCTTGAACGCGAGCATCCTCGGCGAATTGCGGGTCAGCAAGTTCTTGATCGATCACTTTTCAGGCCAGTCCATCGTGTCATTCAGGCCGGGCGAGTTGTCCAATCCCTTCAGTCTGCCTCAAGCCCTGCTGGCGACCGGATATCGATATAGCTCAACGGCCACTGCGAACAATTCGCTGACCCATCTGCCGTATCAGCTGAACTACGATCGCTTGACGGACAGCGAAGTCGAACTGTTCGAGTTCCCCGTCACGATTGAAGACGAGGAGCTGCCGAAGATGGGCGACCGGCTGCCGGAAGCCTTGGAGGTCGCGCGCCAGATCAGCCGGTACGGTGGCTCAATGGTTGTGCTCATCCATCCCAACATCCTCGATCATAAACTGGCCTTTGAGAAAGGGTTTGTCGAAGGCGTGCGGCCCTACGCCTGGTTCGGCTCGATACGAGAATTCGGCCGCTGGTGGGCGGTGCGCAATCAAGTGCAGCTTGATGTGACGCAAAACGGGCGAGGCGGGACCGTCACGATCACGGCTCCCGATTCGGTGACTGGCTTGACGTTTGAAGCGCCGGGTGGTTGGCGATTGGATGCATCACGATCATCCGTGAAGGGGATTGAACAACGCGGGGCCATCGTCGTTCTTCCCGAGCTGGAAGGGACTCATACGCTCGTATTTGTTCCCGGATCCCGGTAAAGCGACCGCGCGATCAGGCGGCAGACAGGCCGGACGTGTGAGCAAGCGAATCCTCGAACCGCTTGGCAACAAAGGGCGTCAGGATGTGACGCTCCTCGCCAGGGGGCAGGGTTTGTACGAGCAAGGATAACTTATCATCGGTCATTGTGGGGAGGACGGACAAGGCTTCAGCGGCCCGGTAGCGTACCCACCAGTGAACGTCATTGAGCAGCCCGATCAAGATAGCGGCATCTTCTTCCACTCCCATTTTCCCCAGTGCGGTGGCAGCTTGGACGCGGATGAACCAGGTTGGATGGGCCGAGTACTGGCGAACGACCGGAAGATCTCGCGGGTCGCTGCATTGCCCAAAGAGGGACAGGCAACTGGCCAGCACATCTTCGTGCAGCGGATGCCGGACCAGCAGAGGCCGAATCAGCGGCAAGGCGCGATGACTTCTGATCGAGGCGAGAAAGCGGATTAGCCGGGCGGCAATAAGCGGTTCTGCTTTTACGGCGGCTTCGCCCAGTGCGTGAGCAACGTGCTCATCCCCCGCGCCCTGTAAGATGGCGAGTACTTTAAGAGGGGACCAATCGGCGCGTTGGGAGATCAATGGGACCAACACAGGAATGGCTTGCGGGGCATCGATGCGCACAAGGGCGCGGGCGGCCTCAAGAGAGCGAAACGCATTTGCGTCATGCGCGAGTTCGACGAGGCGCAGCCACGCGGAGGAGTCTTTCAAGTGGCCGAGCGTGACGATCGCCAGGAGTTGTTGCCGCGGCGTCCCTTTGGCCAAATAGTGGTGCACGACGTGATCCATGCCGGTCCGCCGCATCACCGCGCACAACTCGTCCGACGACTCTCCCTTGATGGATTCTTGAAGGTGATTCCATAGATAGAGAAACAGCACCCGGTCGCGCGGGTGGATCGGCGGGAGGGTGTCAGGGGCTTCGATCAAGCTCTGGGCCAGGATCGGACGCCAGACAGTTACCATCCGTTGGCGCCGTCGGTCGGTCGAAAGACGCAGCCGACGGATGATGAGTGTCCATCCGAGGAGGAGCAGAATGAGACCATGAATGGTGAAGGTGGCCAGCCATCCGACGTCGACAATTGACTGGGAGAGAATGTTTCCAACCACGCCTGTCACCCGCTGTCCCCGGCTAGGCCGCGACTTTGAGAAAGCGACTCAGCCGTGCGGTCAGCTCCCGCGGGTTGAACGGTTTCACCATGTAGTCGTTCGCGCCTGCGGCCAGGGCCTGCTGGATGTCATGCTCGCTTGAATCTGCAGTGAGCATGACGATGGGGACCCGCTGCCATGCAGTCTTGTTCCGAATATACGGGAGTAGCTGCAGGCCGCTCACGTGGGGCAACATGATGTCGAGCAGGATCAAGCTGGGCGGTGCCATGGTGTCGATTAGCTGTTGAGCCTGGTGGCCGTCGGGTGCATGGACGACATGGTACCCGGCGCGTTCCAGGAGGAATTTCAGCAGGCTCGCCGTGTCTTCTTCATCTTCTGCCATGAACAGGGTCGGCTTCCCTGTCGCCTCTGCCGTGCTCATACGTGATCTCCTTTGTCATGAATCATCTCTGATCCCCTTGGCCGATTGCCCCGATGAGGGACAATCGGGGTAGCGCCGTGGTCGGGGTTCGTGCTTTTATCGGCACGTTGGTGCGGTTCCGACAGGAATCGCCGCACGGATGCAAGCAGGCGTTCCGCCGCAAAGGGTTTCTGCAGGTATTCGGTGGCGCCGAGATGGGCCGCGGCGATCATCGTTTCGGAGCGGGTGTCGGCTGTCAGGAGAAGAACCGGGATCCACTGCCATTCAGGCGTCGTCCGGATAACGCGGAGCAGGTCCAGCCCCGTCATGTCCGGAAGCCCGATGTCGAGCAGGACCACCTGCGGCGGTATCGCCGATGTTATCATGCGTTGGGCCGCTCGGCCGTTCGGCAGGCATGTGACGGCGTACCCTTCCCGTTCAAGGACGAATTGCACCAGACATGCGGTGTCTTCGTGATCTTCCACAATGAGTATCGAAGGTCGTTCTGATTGATGGCTTGTGCTCATCGCCTGTCCTTTTCGTCCTCGTGAGCTTGGTCTCTCCTCACTCATCGAACACCACTTGCACTCGATCCAGATAGGTCCCGAGAAGCTCTAATTCTGTCGCGATGGTCGGCGCGGTGGCTGTCTTCGCGGCTTGTTCGATCGTCGCGGCCATGGCGGTGACGAGATCGAATCCGTAGCTGCCGCCCGCGCCCTTCATGCCATGGGCGACTTTTCGCACGGTGTCAAAATCTTGCCGGCCGAGGGCCTCGCGCATCGTCACCACCTCTTTCTTCCGGTTCGTCATGAATTTTGGCAGCAGGGGTTCGAAGTCCTGCTCCACATGGACGATCGGCAGATCGGGGTGCGCAACGGGTTGGTCGGGGGAGGGCTGGTTCATGTGTCAGGCTCCTCATGCATCGACAATGGAGTGAGGGTGATGTGTCATGCCGCTTTCTTTCGGTTCCTGGCTCGTACCCCTGGCGGTTGCATCGACGGACGCTGACGCGGCCGTTTTACCAGGAGGGCGTCGGGACCGGGCCCTGTAGGGTCGGCTAGGGTCTGCTTGGCGGCCGAAGCGGGGACGAGGATGCGGTCCAGCGTCTGGATGAGCTCCTGAAATCCTTGTTGCTTGACGACATAGGCAGTGGCGCCATTGTTCAGCGCGCGTTGGATGTCCGGCCCGTAGGAATCGGCGCTGAGCATGACGATCGGGATATGCCCCCAGTCGGGATTGGCACGCAAACCGGTCAAGAGCTCAAACCCATTGACGTAGGGGACGACGACATCCAGCAGAATCAACGCGGGAGGGAGCATCGTTTCTATGAGGCAGATGGCCTGGCGACCGTCGGAGGCTCGTACGACGTGGTAGCCCTCGCGTTCTAGGATCGCTTGTAGAAGATCCCCGGTGTCTTGTTCGTCTTCAACGCATAAGATGGTTCGGGACATGGGAGCCTCCTCGTGGGTTCTGAAACCAGAACAGCCGAGATTCATCGAATCCTGTAACGGCACCGAATATGTGGATGTCCCTCTCCTTCAGGGGAGCGCGCCTGGTCGAACATTGCGCTGAACCGTCCTTAGGCCGCCTGTTCTCCCGGTTGAACACGGGTGTACGAACGGATGGCTTCCAGCAAGACCTTCTTCTTTATCGGCTTAATCAGGTGTCCGGTACAGCCCGCCGCCAGGCTTTTGTCGATTTCCTCCTGGAAGGCGTGTGCCGTGAGGGCGACGATGGGCGTTGGTGTCCGTTGCTGCGCGTTCTCCCAGGCGCGAATCGTCCGGGTCGCCGTGAGTCCGTCCATGACGGGCATCTGCATGTCCATTAAGACGAGATCGTAGGGGCCGGATTGGAAGCGCTCGACGGCGAGGGCTCCGTTTTCGGCGTAGGTCAGGACATAGCCTGAGCCTTTTAGGAACAACGTCACGACATCGCGGTTGTCTTCAAGGTCCTCTGCCAAGAGTATCCGGCCGCCAGCCGACGGGGCCGGCGTCTCGGCGGAGTTGGGCTGAGGAGCGGACGGCAGTGAGTGACCGGAGCCGGCCTGACGTTGACCGAAGAGAGCGCTTTCGACAGTGGAGAGTAAAGCCGATCGGCGAACCGGCTTGTTCAGCGATTTCAGGACGCCCAACTCTCTCACGCGGGCGGCCTCCCTGCGCCGTAAGTCCGAGGTCAGCATGATGACCGGTGTGGCAGCCAGGTCGGGAGAGGCGCGCATGGCTTCGATGACAGCAAATCCATCCATGTCGGGCATTCGACCGTCCATGATGACGAGGTGAACCGGGATCGCTTTGTGGTGGAAGTCCCGGAGGATCGTGAGCGCTTCGGGTCCGCTGCCCGCTTCCACCAGAGTGGCCCCGGCTTGCGCGAGCATCTTGCGGAGGACCAGGCGGTTTGTTTCATTATCATCGACCAGCAGGATTTGTTGTCCGGCGAACTGTGGGGTCGTCTTCGTGGTCGACTCGGACTGTGCCGCTGTCTCTGGAATCCGGACGTCCAGGTGCATCGTGGTGCCTCTGCCGAGTGTGCTCTCCGCCCAGATGTGCCCCCCCATCAGTTCGGCTAGACGTTGGGAGATGCTGAGGCCCAGGCCGGTGCCTCCATACTTGCGGGTGGTCGAAGAGTCGACTTGGGTGAAGCTCTCGAAGATGGAGTCCAGCTTGTCTTTCGGAATCCCAATCCCTGTGTCGGTCACAGAAAGATGTAGCAGGGCAGAGTCGGTCTCATCCCGGCGCACGTGCACCACCACTTCGCCACGCTCGGTAAACTTGATGGCGTTGCCTAGGAGATTGATGAGGACTTGCTGCAGGCGTGCAGGGTCGCCCAGAACACACTGGGGGGTACCGTTGTCAATGTGGACGATCAATTCGAGCTGCTTCGCGTTGGCTCGCACTGCCATCAGCTCTCCCGTGGTCTCAACAAGTTCAAGGAGGTCGAAAGGAATCGATTCAAGCTCCAGATGCCCGGCTTCGATCTTCGAAAGGTCCAGGATATCGTTGATCAATCCCAACAGTGAGTTCGCGGCGCGGCTGAAGCGGTTGACGTAATCCTGCTGCTCCTCAGTTAAGGCCGTCTCCAGGAGGAGATCGGCCATCCCGATGATGGCATTCATCGGCGTGCGAATCTCGTGGCTCATGCCTGCGAGGAACTCACTCTTCGCCTGCGTGGCTCTCACCGCATGATCGCGGGCCTCCGCCAGTTCTAAATTCTGGCGCGCCATTTCTTGTGAGGCCTGTTCAAGCTGCGACTCGACGGCTTTCCGTTCAGTGATGTCATGGATGATTCCGGTGAACAACAGCTGGTCCCCGAGGCGAACCTCCCCGACGCTCAATTCGATCGGGAACACGGCGCCATCTTTGCGACGCCCGACGGCTTCCCGCCAGGTGCCGATGATCTTGGCCATGCCGGTTCGTCGATAATTGGCTATGTAGCCGTCGTGTTCGCTGCGATAGGGTTCGGGCATCAGGAGGCTCACATTCTGACCCAAGATCTCGGCGGCCGAGTACCCGAACAAGTGTTCGGCAGCTGGGTTGAACGATTCGATGCATCCGCGCGCGTCAATCGTGACGATGCCGTCGACCGCATGGTCGACGATTGCACGCAGACGCGTTTCCTGCTCCTCCCGCTCCGCTTCGGCCTGCTTGCGGGAGGTGATGTCGACGACAGACGCGAGGACCTGGAGACCATCCGGCGTTTCGAGGGGATTGAGGCCCAGCTCGACGGGGAATTCGGTGCCGTCCTTGCGCCGACCGTAGAGCTCGCGGCCCGCTCCCATGGCGCGGGTGGTCGGGGTGCGGAAGAACGCGGTCCGCAGGCCAGGATGCTGGGGGCGGAAACGGTCGGGGATCAGCAGCTCAATGGGCTGGCCGAGTAATTCTTCGCGGGAGTAGCCGAACTGCTGTTCGATCTGTGCATTGACCAGACTGATGGTGCCGTCTTGGCGCACGATCAGCATGCCGTTCGGTGCGGATTCCACGATCCGGTCCTGGTTGTTGGCCAGGAGGATTTTCTCGTCTTGAATCCGGCGAACGTTGGATAGATGACGTTTGAAGCGGATGGCCAGGAATACTGCGATACCAATCAGGACGACGGCGATGGTTCGATTAACCATGGCAAACCAGGGGGTAGTCCCGGGAGGGGAAAGGAAGAATTCTGCAATGGTAAGACCTATACAGAGCAGTCCGATCAGTCTGCTGGCCCGGCGTCCGGGAATTCCTATAGTCAGGGATACGGGGATAAGGTAGAGCGCAGGAATGACGATACCCAAGGGGACGACGAGATCCAGCAGGGCGATCGCGAAGCAGAGGCTGCCGATTGTCCATGGGAGCCATCGGGGAGCCACGTCATTCGGGGTCAGCGCCGTCAGGTGCAGACGGTGCTCGATCAGTCTCACGACCTGCCGTCCCAAGACGGTCAGGGTCTGCCGTTGATCGTCTGTTAGCTGCCGGGGCACGCGATCGATGACGCAGAGTGTTCCCAGGGCGTGCCCTTCAGAGGTGACGAGGGGAACCCCGGCGTAGAATCGAATGAAAGGGTCTCCGGTGACGAGCGGATTGTCCGCAAAGCGAGGATCTGTAAGCGCGTCCGGCACCTCAAAGATCCCGTTCTGAAGAATGGCGTGGGCGCAGAATGCGATGTCGCGCGAGGTTTCGCAGGCCGTCACGCCCACCTTCGCTTTGAACCATTGTCGCAGGGGATCGATCAGGCTGACCAAGGCGATCGGGGTCTGGCAGATCTTGGCGGCCAGGCCGACGAGCTCGTCGAAGGCTGCTTCCGCCTCGGTGTCCAGGATGTCGTAACGACGGAGGGCGTCAAGTCGCCGTGATTCGTTTTCCGGAAGTGGCGCAATCATAGGACTCTCCAATCAGCTGTGGATCGAGTCTCCATCAGGCAGCCTCCTGCTTCGGAGGTGTATGCGTGTAGGTGTGGATGGCTTCCAGCAGCGTTTTCTTCTTGATCGGCTTAGTGAGGTGCGCGGTGCAGCCTGCCGCCAGGCTTTTCTCCACTTCCTCTTTAAATGCGTTGGCTGAAAGCGCCAAGATCGGCGTCGGCAGACGTTGTTGGAGCCGTTCCCAGTCACGAATGGCGGCCGTGGCGGCATATCCGTCCATGACCGGCATCTGCATATCCATCAGCACAAGATCGAATGGTTCTGACTGGAAATGCTCGACGGCCACGGCGCCATTTTCGGCATAGACCAGTTCGTAGGCCGTGCCTTTCAGGAACAGGGTAACGACCTCTCGATTGTCTTCGAGGTCTTCCGCCAGCAGGATTCGCCTGGTGGAACACGGTTCGGCTTGCCGGCGGGACTCCAGCGGCGGCGTGGCCGAGATGGGGCCGGCCAGGTGGTCCGGCGCGGAGCCGTCGCTGCTGAGCGCGGCACTGACGAGCTTGAGCAAGGCGGTTCGGCGGATGGGTTTGCTGATGTGCGTCATGATTCCCAACGCCTTCGCGCGCGCGGCATTCCCGTTCCTGAAATCCGATGTGAGCATGACGGTCGGGGTGTCGGCGAAATGGGGAGCAGCCTGGATCGTCTCTGCGACGGAGAAGCCATCCATCGTGGGCATATCACAATCGAGAATCACGAGGTGAATCGGTGTCCCGTTGCTGTAGGCGGTCTGCATCGCGGCCAGCGCGGCAGGACCATCGGAGGCTTCGACGATCTGCGCGCCCGATCCGCTGAGGCTGTCGCGGCAGACAAGACGATTGGTCTCGTGATCGTCGACCACCAGAATCCGCTTTCCGGTCAAGAGCGGAGCGGTTTCGCCCCCCACGGCGGTGTTCGACAGGACCTGCGGGAGGCGTACGATGACATGCATGGTGCTCCCCGCGCCCAGCGTGCTCTCAGCCCAGATCCGTCCGCCCATCAGTTCGGCGAGGCGCCGGCAGATGCTGAGTCCGAGGCCGGTGCCGCCGTACTTTCTCGTGGTGGAGGAATCGACTTGTATGAAGTTCTCAAAAATCGTGTCCAGCTTGTCTTTCGGAATCCCGATCCCGCTGTCCGCGACGCTGAGATGGAGCTGTTCCTCCGGAGACCTCTCGTTGCGTTGTACGCGGAGAATGACGTCGCCGTGATCGGTAAACTTGATGGCGTTGCCGAGGAGGTTGATCAGGATCTGCCTGAGGCGTGTCGGGTCCCCGTTCACGATGTGTGGAGCGTTGGAGTCTATGTGGATGATGAGTTCGAGGCCTTTGGTGTGCGCGCGTTCCGCCATGAGTTCACCGGTGGTTTCCACGAGCTCCCGAAGGTCGAAGGGGATATCTTCCAGTTTGAGATGGCCGGACTCGATTTTCGAAATGTCCAGGATGTCATTGATCAGGGCCAGCAATGAGTTTGTCGCACGGTTGAAGCGGTGAACGTAATCGGCCTGTTCCTCGGTCAGCTGTGTTTCCAACAACAACTCGGCCATACCGATGATGGCATTCATGGGCGTGCGGATTTCGTGGCTCATCGTGGCGAGGAACGCGCTCTTGGCCTGTGTAGCCGCCAGAGCCTGATCGCGGGCCCGCTGGAGTTCATGGTTTTGCGCTTCCAGATTCTGCGCCGCGATGCGTAACGCGCCTTCTGCTTCCTTTCGCTGGAGCGTGTTCCGGTAGGACTGGAGGATGTTGGCGCAGGTCTGGACCAACGGGTCCAGATACTCGATCAAGAGCGGCGGATATCCATCCGGTCGACCGGTCAGGCCGATGAAGCCGATGACACGATTGCCTTCAAGTAGCGGAAGGCCGAGAAATGAGTGGCGCGCCTGGTCGCTCGCCCTCGGGTTGGCAGCAATCAGAGGCTGTGGGGCTTCGTTGACGAGCAAGGGCTCGCCTTTTGTGAGCACGTGGTCGACGTGGCGTTTGAGGCGTGGGTCTTGAAAGACGCTGATGAGTCCCTGTTCGGAGTGTCCCAGCGTGTCTTGCTGTAGGGGCGACGTCGACGCGAGGAAATGCAACGCCGGGGGGAGGTCTTGCCGAGGCTGAAGCTCCCCGATCACGCCGCCTGCGCTGCGGGTGAGCGTGCAAAATCGATTGAGCAGACTGGTGAATACTTTCTGGGTGCTGGATTCCTCGATGAAGGCTTCCTGCACCTCGGAGATCGCGGACAACAGGGCCTGCTGGGCTTCGGTCTGGAGTGCTGCCTGTTTGAGCGCGGTGACGTCTTTCGCAATGCCGAGAAATCCCGTGAGCGTGCCGTTGGGCCCTCGCACGGCCGTGACGACCAGACTGACGGTGATGCTGTCGCCGTCTTTGCGAAGGTAGGTCCATTCCCGTTCTTCGTAGCCTCCCATACGCGCCGCTTCAACCAGGACATCGGAACCGGCCAGCGGACGTCCGAATCGTTCAGACAGCTGCTGCCCACGAACTGCTATTTCCGACGGGAGGTGGAAAGAGTCGAGGGTGCGCTGTCCGATGACCTCATCGGCCTGGTACCCCAGCAGGCGCTCGGCGCCGAAGTTAAAGAGCGTAATAATGCCCTGCGGATTGGTGGCGATGATGCCGATTTCCGTGGCGGAATCCAGGACTGTTTGCAGGCGTGCCCGAGTGTCGGCGATTTCCTCCAGCGCCTGTTTTTGCGCGGTGATGTTGCTGCAGGTCCAGATCAGCCACTGTTCTTCATGATGCCGCTCCGGGAGCGTCTTCAAGGAGGCTTCGACCCAGATGGACTCGCCGGATTTTGTGCGGCCGATCAGATCCCCCCGCCAGGTGCCGTGCTGTCGGAGGAGGGGGAAAAAAATGTCTTCGAGTTTCGCGACCCATTCGGGTGGATAGAGCGTCGTCCAGGATTGTCCGATGAGGTCGATGGGACGAAAGCCATGCATGGCGGCAAAGGCGTCGTTGACGAACGTATAGCGGCCTTCCTTGGTCAGGAGGGCGACGCCCTCGGTGCTATGTCCCAATGCCAGGAGCAGTCGCTCATGCATCGCCTCGGTTTGCCGTTGGGCCTGCGCGCTCTGGGCGAGTTGCTTCGTGCGTTGCCGGAGCTCCAATTGGCTCATGGCTTGCCGCGCTAGGGCGGTGAGGGCCTGCTCCTGCTTTGGGCTGACATGGCGGGGATGACGGTCGAGCACGCAGAGGGTGCCGATCGCATCGCCATCGGCAGTGAGGAGTGGAATGCCTGCGTAGAAGCGAATGAACGGCTCTCCCGTGACCATGGGATGATTCGCAAATCGAAGATCGGCCAAGGCATTCGGCAGCACGATGGGGTGCGATTGCATGATGGTATGGGCGCAGAGCGAGCGATCTCTCGGTAGTTCGGTGTGGGGGATTCCGATGCTGGATTTGAACCAGAGGCGGGTGCGATCCATGAAGCCGATGTAGGCCATGGGTGCTCCGCAGATCTGTGTTGCGAGCTGGCATAGGTCGTCGAAGGCCGGCTCAGCTTGGGAGTCCAGAATGCCAAAGCGCAGCAGAGCGTCGTGGCGTCGGTATTCATCTTGCGGCTGCATGAAAGGCTTCATCACGCTCGGTGGCATCCGGTCAGGAATGCAATGGTTCAGTTCGTTAGGCGATAACCCTTAGACAAGGATGGACCGCCGGAGCGCAGAACAATGCACATCTCCGGCTATCTTCTCGGTAAATTCCCGTGCAATCTTGAGCGGTTGATGAGCGGGGTGGTCTGTAGGCCTCCGCTCCACGCCTTCCGGGAAGACGGCCTCTGGTGTAACGGGTCTGATTGCCTGGTCTGCTTGAGTTTTGGGGGGATGCATTGTAAGGTGACGAGGCGACCCTGCCAGATTCTTTTTCCCTTTGGAGCGTGCCTGAATGACTGGTGACGACCGGTTCGTTGAAATACAGCAGCCTTCGCGTCGTCCCTGGCGTTGGTGGCAGATCACCCTCTTGACGCTGTGTGCCCTCGGTATTGTGGGCGTCACGGCTGCGGCTGGCGTGATCTGGCATTTGGCTCAGGATCTTCCCCCCTTGGACCTCTTGCAGGGGTATCAACCGAGTTTGGTTACGACGGTCTATGCCGACGATCGGCAGCCGATTGGCCAGTTCTTTATCGAGCGGCGGACGCTGACTCCTCTGGACCACATTCCGAAGACATTGACGCAGGCCGTGATTGCGACGGAAGACGTGCGGTTCTTCGAACATCCGGGGCTGGACTATATCGGGATTCTGCGAGCTGCTTGGACCAATATCCGTCACGGCGGGAAGAAGGTGGAAGGGGCGAGCACGATTACGCAGCAACTGGCGCGGTCCCTCTTCTTGTCCGCGGAGCGATCGTATGATCGGAAGCTGCGGGAGTTGATCCTGGCCTATAAGATGGAAGCGGTGTCCACGAAAGAGCAGATTCTTGAAACCTATTTGAACCAGATCTATTTCGGTCAGGGGTCCTACGGAGTGGCGTCCGCGGCCCAATCGTATTTCGGGAAAGAGATCGAAAAACTCACGCTAGCCGAGTCGGCGTTTCTCGGGGGACTGCCGAAGTCGCCGAGCCGGTTCTCCCCGTTCACGAACTACGAGCGGGCCAAAAAGCGTCAGGAGCATGTGCTCGCACGTATGGAAGAGGCGGGGTTCATTTCCGTCGCTGAGCGCGATGCCGCGATCGCAGAGGAGTTGAAGTTCCGCCGGCCTGGTAGTGAGCACATTGCGCCGTATTTCGTGGAACATGTGCGGCAGCAGCTGGTCGCAAAATACGGCGAATCGATGGTGTACAAGGGCGGGCTGCAGATTTTCACCACGCTGAATCTGGAAATGCAGCGAGCTGCAGAGAGTGCGTTTCTTGCGGGCGTGCGGGATCTCGATAAACGCCAAGGGTGGCGTGGTCCGAAGAAGACGGTGGATCTTGCGACGGTGCAAATCCCCGGGGCTCCGCTTTCGGATCAACCGATCAAGGCCGGAGATTTTCTTGAGGGCATCGTGCTGAAGCAGGCGAAGGATCACTATGTCGTCCAACTCGGGGATCAGACGGCCAAGCTTCTATTCGACGACATGGCCTGGGCCAAACGTGTGTTGAAAGGGACTGATCCGACACAGGATGCGGTGGTGACGCCTGACGTCAAGAAAACCTTGAAGCCGGGCGATGTGATTGAGGTCAGCGTCAAGAAACTCGCCAAGGACGGGATGCAATTGACTCTGGAGCAGACGCCGATTGTCGAAGGCGGGCTGGTCGCGGTTGACCCTCGGACGGGGTCTATTCGTGCCATGGTGGGTGGCTACGATTTTTCCCGCAGCGAATATAACCGCGCGGTCCAGGCCCGCCGGCAGCCCGGCTCAGCGTTTAAGCCGGTGATCTACGCCACGGCGATGGCGCAGGGGATGAGTCCTGCGACGCAAATTCTCGATGCGCCGGTGGTGTACGAGCAGGAAGCCGACGATAAAATCTGGAAGCCGGAGAACTACGGACGGAAATTCCACGGGATGGTGACGCTGCGCGATGCCCTGGCGCACTCACATAATCTGGCCACCGTGCGATTGCTGGACAAGGTGGGCATCAAGAATGTCATTGAGTTTGCGCGAACGGTCGGCGTCACAAGTCCGCTTCCCGCAGATTTATCCCTGGGGTTGGGATCGTCCTCTATCGGGCTGCTGGAACTGACCTCGGTCTACGGCGTGTTTCTGAACAAGGGGACGAGAGCCGAGCCCTTTGCGATTAAGGTGGCCAAGGACAGTACCGGCAAGACACTTGAAGCCATGGAGGATCAGCCGCACGAACTCATCGCGAAGGAGACGGCCTATCTGATCACCAACATGATGGAAGATGTGATTCAGAAAGGGACCGGTCAGGCGGCGAAGGTGATCGATCGACCGATCGCCGGCAAGACCGGCACAACGAACGAATACATCAATGCCTGGTTTATCGGCGGAGCTCCGAACTTGGTAACGGGGGTATATGTCGGGTTTGACGATCGCCGGCCCTTGGGAGAAAGCGAGACCGGTGCCCGTTCGGCGCTGCCGATTTGGATTCAATTCATGAAGGAGGCCTTGCTCCAATTGCCGGTGGTGCCGTTTGAAATTCCTGAAGGCATCACCTATGTAAAAGTCGATCCGACCACCGGGCTGCTGGAGTCGGAGCAGGATGGGGACGGAGGAAAAGGCTCGGTCGAGCTGTTCGCCAAAGGAAGCGAACCCACCCAATCGGCTGCGCGCCGTCTCGGGCCGACAGATTTCTATAAGCTGGATCAGATTCCTGAAGGGGGGCCTGTCGGGGAGGGTATCGCTTCGCCGTGAGTTGTTAGGATTGTGAGTCCTGGTATTCCTCATGCCAGGCCATCTGAATCGCTTCGAGGATCTTCTCGTTCGACTTCTTGGGGTCATCCTTAAAATCAGGCAGTGCCACGATCCAGGCGTGCATGTCCGTGAATCGAACGGCCAGCGGATCCGCGTCCGGGTGCTCCTCGACCAGTCGAATCGCAATATCTTCCGTATTCTGCCACTTCAAATCCATCGGGTGTCCTCGTTATCAGGGATTACGTAACTTCAGAGACCTTTTTGCCTTGCAGTCCTCGCTTGAGGGAATCGTCCAACATGGCTACAGTCAGGCCTTTCGCGGCTTGTTCAAGCTCGGCCATGCGAGCGCGGATGGCGCGCGGGTCGTTCCCATCCTTGGCCGCAGCCAGTGCCGAGAGTACTTGGCGAATGGCGGTGATCTCGGCGGCGGAGATGAGCTGCCCGCCGTCGGTTAAGGACTTTTCCGTGGTGATGATCAAGGCTCCGGCGTCGAGCCGGGCTTCAATCAACTTTCGCGCGCTGACATCGTCTGCGGCGAACTTGAATGAGTCTTCGATCATCTTCTCCACTTCTTGATCCGACAACCCGTAGGAGGGTTTGACCTCGATCGACTGGGTTTCACCGGTGCGCATGTCTTTGGCCATGACGTTCAGAATGCCGTTGGCATCGATCAGGAAGGTCACTTCGATGCGCGGCACTCCCGCTGGCAGCGGCGGGACTTTCAGCCGGAATCGGGCCAGGCTGCGGTTGTCTTTCGCCAGTTCCCGTTCGCCTTGGAGAATGTGGATGTCTACGCCGGTCTGTCCGTCCACATAGGTTGTAAACATCTCCTTGGCGCTGGCGGGAATTGTCGTGTTGCGGCGGATCAGGCTGCTCATGACCCCGCCCATCGTTTCGATGCCCAGCGAAAGAGGCGTCACGTCGAGGAGGAGCATGTCGGTCGTGCCGCCGCTCAGAATGTCGGCCTGCACGGCGGCGCCGAGGGCCACGACTTCGTCCGGGTTGAGCTCGCAATGCGGTTGCGTGCCAAAGAGAGCCTGCACGCGTTGACGGACCAGCGGCATGCGGGTCGAGCCGCCGACGAGCACAACTTCGTCGATGTCGGCTGCAGTCAGCTCCGCATCCTTGAGGGCGAGACGGCAGGGTCCCAGGGTACGTTCCACCAGGGCGTTGCAGAGCGACTCCAGGTGTTCGCGCGTGAGTTCGCGGGTGAACAGACCCTTGCCGTCAGGAAGTTCGAGGTTCACGGTGGTCTTGAGTTCATCCGAGAGGCGGATTTTTGCCCGCTCGGCTTCAAGCCGGATTCCCTGCATATGATCGGGATGAGCCTTGAGGTCGAGCCCGAACTGCTGGCGAATGTCTGCGACAAAGATGTCGGCGATCAACTGGTCGAAGTCGTCGCCGCCCAGGTGGGTATCTCCGTTGGTGGCAAGCACTTCGAAGATACCGTTCTTCAACTTCAAGATTGATATATCGAAAGTCCCGCCGCCGAGATCGTAGACCGCGATCGTTCCCTGCGTCTTTTCTTGGAGCCCATAAGCCAACGAGGCCGCGGTTGGCTCATTGATGATGCGCAGAACCTCAAGCCCCGCGATCATACCGGCGTCCTTGGTGGCCTGGCGCTGGCTGTCGTTGAAGTAGGCGGGGACGGTGATGACGGCTTTGGTGATGCTCTCACCGAGAAAGGCTTCCGCCCGGAGCTTCAACTCCTTCAGGATCATGGCGGAGATCTGCGGCGGCGAATAGGTTTTCTCGCCGAGCTTGATCCGGATAACTCCGCCTTTCTCGGTGAGCGTATAGGGAAAGTAGGCCAGTTCGTCCTGAACGTCGGCCAGGCCCTTGCCCATGAACCGCTTGACGGAATAGACGGTCCGCTCGGGGTTTCTGGTCAGGTGTTCTTTCGCCGGATCGCCGACGATGAGCCCGTTATCGGTCAGCGCAACGACGGAGGGGACCATGGCCCGTTCGTGGCGTCCTGCGATGACACGGGGCGTGCCCTCGTCCATATAGGCGACAAGGGAGTTCGTTGTTCCGAGGTCTATGCCGACGATGCGTGCCATGGTGATTATGCGATGGTGGCGACGAGGTCGTTGACGATGTTCTTGACGTAGGTGCGGTTGGAGAGGATGTCCCGCATATCTTTCAGAATACGGTCCCGTTCGGTGCGCGCCTGTTCGGTGGCTTCGCCGCGGTCTTGTAGCCCATCCCACCGGCCGAAGAGTTGGTGAAGTTGGGTTTCCATATCTCGTTGCCGACCCTCAAGCGTGGTGCGTTCGGATTGGAGCTGTGAACGGAGCGCAGCGGCCGCGTCGGAGGTCCGGTCACTGGCGCGGAATTCATCGAGCGTGTCCTGGAGTTCGAGGATTTCTTCGAAGAGGTCAGCGGGCGGTGTCGTCCGGATCTCTTTCACCGAGCCGGCTTCGAGGTCCAGCAGATATTCGGCTCGCTGAATCGGATCCCGCAGCGTGCGATAGGCGGTATTCAGCATGGCCGAGTTGCCGAGGCTGATGGTCTGCTCCGCATCGCTCTTATTCTGGTAAAAGTCGGGATGGAACGCCCGGCTCAATTCGTAGAATTTGGTTTCCAGCTGTTGCTGATCGAGGGCCAATCGGCGGGGAATGCCGAAGCAGGTGAAGTAATCCAATTCCTTCGACACCGGCTGGACCTTCACGCAGCGATCGCAGAAGTATTCTCCCGAGACCTCGGATTGGCAGTGCCAGCACATACTGCGAGCCATTTGCAGCTCGCGCCGGTCACCGGTGCTATGGGTATGGTTGTGTCCATCCATGGGCGGTACTCGTTTAAGCCGAAAAAGACTCTCCGCAGCCGCAGGTTTTGTTGGCGTTCGGATTCACGAACTTGAAATTCCCGCCCATCAGGTCCTTGTGAAAGTCCAGCTGGGTGCCTTGCAGGTAGATCGCACTCTTGGCGTCCACAATGATCTTCACGCCGTCGAAGTCATAGACCTGGTCGTATTGGCCGATCTTTTCGTCGAAGTTGATGGTATAGCTCAGACCGGAGCAGCCGCCCCCTTTGACGCCGAGGCGGAGGCCGCCTTCTTCGATGCCTTGGACATTGATCAGGCGCTTCACTTCCTTAATCGCTGCATCGGTGAGCGAAATGACCGGGGTCTGGGCTTCCGTATTCGTGGCGTCCATAGTGCGTTCCCTTCTGCCGTTACTTTGTGTCGGCTTTCTTCTGATAGTCGGCCAGTGCCGCCTTGATCGCATCCTCAGCCAGAACCGAACAGTGGATCTTGACCGGCGGCAGGTTCAATTCATGAACGATGTCGGTGTTCTTAATCTTTTGGGCCTCTTCGATGGTCTTACCCTTGAGCCATTCAGTGGCCAGGCTGGAGCTGGCAATGGCTGAGCCGCAGCCGAAGGTTTTGAACTTGGCATCGACGATCGTATCGTTCTGGACCTTGATCTGCAGCTTCATGACGTCGCCGCACTCGGGCGCACCAACCATCCCGGTTCCTACGCCCTCTTCGTCTTTCTTGAAGCTCCCCATGTTCCGGGGATTATTGAAATGATCAACGACTTTGTCACTGTATGCCATGGTGCGTCCTCCTCGTGTCTATCTGAGTCAGTGGGCTGGATCAGTGGGCCGCCCACTGAACGGATTTCAAATCGACCCCTTCTTTGGCCATTTCGTACAATGGCGACATTTCACGCAGCTTCGTGACGATCTCAATAACCTTCTTGATCGTGTAGTCAATCTCTTCATCCGTATTGAAGCGGCCCAGGCCGAAGCGGATGGACGAATGGGCGAGCTCCACGCCGACGCCCAAAGCCCGCAGGACGTAGGACGGTTCCAGTGTCGCCGAGGTGCAGGCCGAGCCGGACGAGAGCGCGATGTCCTTCATGCCCATCAGGAGCGATTCGCCTTCGACGTAGGCGAAGGAAATATTTAGGTTATGCGGCAAGCGCTGAGTCGCATGGCCGTTGAGATAGGCTTCGTCAATCTCTTTCATGATGCCGGCCTGCAGGCGATCGCGCATCGCAGCCAGACGTACCGATTCCGTAGCCATTTCCTGCTCGCACAATTCGCAGGCTTTGCCGAATCCGACGATCATCGGCACCGGCAGAGTGCCGGAGCGCATGCCGCGCTCGTGTCCGCCGCCGTCCATTTGCGCGGCGATCCGCACGCGGGGGTTCTTCTTTCGGACATAGAGGGCGCCGACACCTTTCGGGCCATAGATCTTATGGGCCGAAAACGACATCAGGTCGATCCCCATATCCTGCACATCGACCGGGATTTTGCCGACGCCTTGCGTCGCATCGCAATGGAAGAGCACGCCCTTTTCCTTGGCGATCTTGCCGATTTCCTTCACCGGGTTAATCGTGCCGATTTCATTGTTGGCGAGCATCACGGAAATCAGGACCGTCTTGTCCGTGATCGCCTTCCGCACATCTTCCGGATTCACCATGCCGAATTTATCCACCGGGAGATAGGTCACCGTCGCTTTGCCCTTCGCTTCGAGGGCCTTGGCGGTGTCAATGACTGCGCGGTGTTCGGTCGAGGAGGTGATGATATGATCGCCCTTCTCCTTGTACATCTCCAGCACGCCCTTGATCGCCAGATTGTCCGATTCAGTCGCGCCGCTGGTGAAGACGATTTCCTTGGAATCAGCCCTGATCAGCTTCGCGATCTGCTTGCGGGCATTTTCAACCGCTTCTTCTGCCGCCCAGCCGAAGGCATGGTTGCGGCTGGCGGCGTTGCCGAACTTCTCGATGAAGTAGGGCAGCATGGCCTCCAGCACCCGGGGATCCATCGGGGAGGTTGAATGATTATCCAGGAAAATAGGGAGCTTCATTGTGCGACTCCTTGTGCCGTGGGAGACTGAATCGTGATGAGAGGTGTTCCGCCCATCATGTCTTGCAACGTCATATTGTTGAGAAGCTGATAAATGCTGTCTTGCACCTTGAGCAGCGGTGTGCGGATGTTGCAGTGCTCGCGCTGGAGGCAGAGTTCGCCTTCTTTTTCATGCGAGCAATCCGTAATGCCCAGCGGCCCTTCGATACCTTCGAGAATCTGCGCGATCGTAATCTGTCTGGTGCTGCGGGCCAGGACGTAACCGCCCTTGGGACCGTTATGACTTTCGATCAACCCGTTCTTCGCCAAGGTCTGAAGCACCTTGGCTAAGAGTTCGAGCGGGATGTGGTACTCTTCTGCGATTTCTTTCGTATTCACAACCCGGCCCGGAGTCACGTCACCGAATTGCACCGAGGCGATGTGCTGGAGGGCCATGAGGGCGTAGTCAGCTTTTTTTGAAATCTTCAACATGCCTATTGCCGATCATTGAGATCGGAGACTATAATGATCTCCGATCAATAAGGTCGGACTAAAGATACCACGCAACTTTTAGAGCTGTCAACAACGGAATCCAGCATTTTCCGGAGAGAAAGGATCAAGCATATGGGAGGCACCAACCCTTATATCGAAAAGACGGAATATGAGCTTCCCCGATCCTCCTATACCATTACGTTTATCGAGCCGGACGGCACCGTGACCAAGGTCGCCGTTGATCCGGCAAAGATTCCCTATGGCCCAACCGGATTGCCGGGAAGCATTCTTGACATAGCGATGGCCAACGGGGTGGATCTGGAGCATGTGTGTGGGGGGGTCTGTGCCTGCTCGACCTGCCATGTGATCGTCAAGCAAGGGCTTGAGAGCTGCAGCGAAGGGACTGACGATGAATTCGATCAGCTAGACGAGGCTCCGATTACGACATTGCAGTCTCGACTCGGTTGCCAATGTGTGCCGAACGGCACAAAGGACATAGTGGTGGAGATTCCCGCCGTGAACAAGAATCTCGTCAGGGAAGGGCATTAGCAGGCGGTGGAAACCCCTTTTTGCCTTTGCCGTCGTCAGAGTTACAGGTGGCCACACGAGAGAACACGACCACCAGGATGCTCAAAATGGCCGTCCAGCAAGGCCGCAGCCATCGACGAGGCGAGGCATACTCTCGCTGTATGTTGAGCCTCGGAGTGCCGCGAGAACGCTGCTGGCGGACGTTTTCAGCATCCTGCTAATCGAAGGTTTCTGTCTTCACGTCCTTCCGGTCGTATCCGTATTCCATCAACGCTGCGCGTAAGGGCCGGACAAATCCCTTGGTGCCGCTGATCATCGGGATGACTTTCGGCTGTCCTTCCACGAGGGGACGCAACATCGTCGCTGTTTGCGCGACCGCCTCTGCTTCTCCGCCCGGTGCGACTAGGGGCAAGTAGCGGAAGGAAGGGGAATGAACGGCCATGGTGAGCAATTCTTGATGGAACAACAGCTCGTCCTCCGACGGAGCCACTGCGATGAGGAGCACTGAGGTGATCGCGTGGGCGGCGACCAGTTGTTTCAAGAGGCAGCGAATCGGGACGAGACCGGTATAGCGGGCGATGAAGAGCAGTTCTCGATCCAGGGGCATCGGCAGCACAAAGTTCCCGTAAGGGCCTGAGAGCGGAATCTCGTCGCCGGATTTCAGCTGATAGAGGTAATTCGAGCCAATCCCCTCAGGGATGCGGTCAAACACCAGCGTCAACTCACCGTAGGGAGAAGAAGGATCGGCCATTGAGTAGGCGCGATTGAGCGGGGGCTTGGCTCCAACCGGCAACTTGACCGAGACCCATTGTCCCGGCTGAAACACAATCTTCTGCTGGAGCGGGCGAAGGACCAGTTGCCGCACGTGGGGTGTGAGATCGAGCGTGGAGAGCACGACGGCTGGTTGGGTAAGTTCTGCCATACGACCGGTGTCTATCCTCATAGCAGAACCGGCCTGATTCTGTACAACACTTTTCCCTGCGTGCTATAGATACCGGCCTTTCCACCCCACTAATGAGATGAATGCATGACCCAAGTACGTGTCCGCTTCGCACCCAGTCCGACCGGGTTCCTTCATATCGGGGGAGTCCGGACTGCGCTATTCAATTGGCTCTATGCGCGCCAACAAAACGGGATCTTTGTCCTGCGGATTGAAGACACGGACCAGGATCGTTCGACTGACGAGTCTATTCAGGCTATCGTCGAAGGCCTGAAATGGGTGGGGCTGGATTGGGACGAAGGACCGTTTCGTCAAACGAAGCGCATGGAGCTGTATCGCAGCCATGCCCTGGCGCTGCTGGACAAAGGCCAGGCCTACTGGTGTGTGTGCAAGGCTGAGGAACTGGAAGCCCGCCGCAAAGAAGCCGAGGCGAAAGGGCTGTCGCCTCGATACGACGGGCGCTGCCGGACTCTCGGGCTCACAAATCCCCCGGGCGATGCCGCGCTGCGATTCAAGGCGCCCCAAGAAGGCCAGATCGTGGTGGACGATTTGATCAAAGGAAAGATCACGTTTGACAATAGTGCGGCAGATGATCTGATCATCCTCCGCTCGAACGGCTATCCGACCTACAATTTCTCCGTCGTGGTCGACGATGCACTCATGCACATCACCCACGTCATCCGCGGGGACGATCATTTGACCAACACGCCGCGCCAAATCCCAATCTTTCAGGCCTTGGGGTTTCCCGTCCCGCAGTTCGGCCACTTGCCGATGATTCTGGGGTCGGACAAGTCCCGGCTTTCCAAGCGACACGGGGCCACATCGATCATGGCCTACAAAGACATGGGCTACCTGCCCGAGGCGATGGTGAACTACCTCGTCCGGCTGGGCTGGTCGCATGGGGACCAGGAGTTGTTTACCCGGCAGGAACTTATTGAAAAGTTTTCCTGGAAGAATGTCCAATCCTCTCCGGCCGTGTTCAATCCCGAGAAACTGCTCTGGATCAACGCCGAATACATCAAGACCAGCCCGCCGAGCCAGGTGGCGCAGGCACTCGTTCCGCTGTTAGAGCAGGCCGGTCTGCAGGAACAGGTCAAGGCGATGTCACCCGAATGGTTGGCTCAGCTGGTGGTCCTGGTGAAGGAACGGGCGAAGACCCTGGTCGAGATGGTGGACTGGGTGCGGCCTTACTTCGGCGAGTCGGTCCTCCTCGAAGAGGAAGCCGCCAAGAAATTTCTCACGCCGGCCATCGCGCCGGTGCTCGGTAAGCTGATCGCACGGTTCGAGGCCTTTCCCGCGTTTTCGAAGCAGGTATGGGAAGAGTCGTTCAAGAAGTTCGCGGAAGAAGAAGGCCTCAAAATGGGCCAGATCGCTCAGCCAGTGCGTGTCGCCTTGACCGGCAGGACCGCCAGCCCCGGGTTGTTTGAGGTCATGGAGGTCCTGGGGCGAGACCGGACGCTCCTCCGCCTCCGGCGAGGACTTGAACGGGCCACAGCTTCATAAGACGAATTCTGTCAATAAATTCGCGACGATCTTGACGGAGTCACGATCCGTATATTACTGTGTGCGTCGGTTGGGGGATCGTCTAGCGGTAGGACGTCAGTCTCTGGATCTGACTACCTAGGTTCGATTCCTAGTCCCCCAGCCAAAAATTCTTTCCCACGCCGTACTCTCAGGCCGACGTCTTCGTTTCGTACCGCGCTGGGGGATCGTCTAGCGGTAGGACGCCGGCCTTTGGAGCCGGCTACCTAGGTTCGATTCCTAGTCCCCCAGCCAATTTCTCTTTCTATCTCTTGATAAAAATCAGCGGTGTGCGGTTGATCGAATGTTGCGGAGGCCGCCTGGGCCGATCGGCGGATTACTGTCCCCCGTGGGGCGACTGCCGGTTGCTGCTGCTCTGCAGATCCATTTCCAAGACGACGGGGCCGTTGGGATTCTTCGGATCCACGCGATGCGGCATCTGATCGACTGCCAATTTGCTGAGGGGAACGGCGACGATATGTGGGGCCTTCTCGGTGGGGTTGGAGTAGAGCGCCAGCCGGATATTTTTAGGGCGCAGTTGTGGGGTCAGTAACGGCTTTAAGTCCGCGCTGGCGAATCCCACCACCAAGGCGCTGCCATCGGCCAATTTGTGGATTTCGTAAGCGTTGGCGGCAGGCGCTGCACGCTCTAACACCATGTCCGGACTCTGTGAGACCAAGGCCAACCCGAGGCCTTGCTGAGGGACGAACCCGAAGCTGCCGACCGGCGCCACGGAATAGCGGGTCTGCGGAAGCTCGGCGCCGAGCTCCGCCACACCGGTCTTGAGCCGCAGCTGCCGGCGCAAGTCGGCCTCAGTCCCCTGGGCATCGAGAAACACCGCGGCCGGGGCCGCCTTCTGGGACGGCAACACCTCCATCTTGCCGCTATTTCCACCGCGTGGCGCGGCATGCAGGGAAGCAGGCAAGAGGCTCAGGAGTAACAGGCTCAATAGCGCATGAGTCAGGACGCGGCGGTCGGTGCGAAGGGGAAGTCGGGATGACATGGTTGTACGGTACTCCGGTAAAGAATCTATTAGCTTCATCTTTATCAAGCCCGGCCTGTCTGGCGCAATGGGCATCAGTCCGGTTTTCATTCCAGTCTGCGGGGCGGCATTATTCTGGCCGGTGAGGCGCAGGGGTTCGTCGTAGGATCGCGGAGGGCTACGTCGGCGACCCCGTGCCGCGCATCAAGTTGAATCAGACAACAGGTGTGCAGCATGGCCTTCAACTGTCGACGGCCCCGTTGTACCCGTGACTTCATGCCGGAGAGGGAGAGGCCCAGCTTGGTGGCGGCGACCTGTTGGGTGAGCCCGTCTAGCTCGACAAGCCTCAGGGCGTCCCGGTATTCCGGCGCCAGCTGATCCACCATGGGGCGGAGGCAGCTCGCGAGCTGGATGCGAGGCTCGCCTGGCTCATCCTCCGGCTCTCCCGCCGTCAGCAGAGCTGCAACGTCCGTCGCCAGCCCTGCCGGGAGTTCACGATGCCGGTGTGAAGTCCGGTAATAATCGATAACCACATGGCGCGTGACGGTGAAGATCCAGGAGACCAGGCGGCGGGGATCCTGCACCTGGTCGATCTTGTCATGGATCTTCAGAAAGACTTCCTGGAGTAGATCGTCCACCGCCGCATCGTCTGCGACTCGTTTGGCGATGAAGGCGCGCAGTCGCCCGCGCACCTCCATCCAGACGTCTTGTCTATCCTGTGTCATGGTCATGTCTCCGAACGGAGCCCTTCTACGGTACCGCGCATCAAGACGCTGCGCAAGTTGCCGCTCGGGTCGCGCCGGGATGGGCCGGGACGCAGCAGCCTGTCTGGCTGAGCGGCCCGTCGACGGCTAATTGCTCGTGCACGAGGAAGATTTCCCAGGCATTCCCGTCGGGATCCGTGAACCAGAGTTTGTCCTGTCTGGCAAAGCAGCAGGCGGTGTTGTCTTCGACTCGCTCCAGCACACCGGCGGTTTGCAACCGCGATTTCCACTGGGCGATCTCTTCGAGCGAATCCACCTCGATGCCGAGATGGTCGACCGAACTGATTCTGCCCGTTGACGAGACCAGCGACAAATTCAGCGCCGGGGTTGTCAGGTCGAATTTCGCATAGTCGTCTGACTGTTTCTGCGGCGACACGCCGAACACCTTCCGATAGAATTCGACCGATGCCGGGACGTGACGAACATCGAGAGAAAGATGCGGTCTCATGGGAACCTCCTGGATAAGCGGCAGAAGAGAATTCACCTGCCTATCCCTAGAGACGGAGCATCCGTTGAAAGGACGCAGGATAGGGGAGGGAGCTAGGGAGACCGTTATTTAAAGAGAATTATGACGAGGAGATCGCCGCACGAAGAGGGCAGTTGAAAGACGTCGGTCACTTTCGACTCGAGAGACTTGTCGTGCTGGTTGGAAAAGAACGGCTCAATCGCCATGCGCGGTCTACGGAGTCCGCTTTCGTCTTAGGGCGAGGATCACAATCACGGAGATAATCGCTATCAATGGCCCACCCGCAAAGGCGCCGGTCATCGCCGCTTCCATGGACTTGTCGTGAGTGTTGGAAGAGAAGAGCTCAACCGCGGCCATCGTCCCGAACAAGCCGACGACGTAACCGAGGATCGCCGCCAGCAGAGCCACTCCAAAGGTTTTCATGTGGACTAAGTTACGGCGCCAATTAAACAGAGTCAATCGCCGCGCACCGCGAATTCTGGATTTATATTCTTGGCAGGTTATCTGGCCCTAGGCGATATGGGCTCGACAAATAGCGCTGGCGGATGAAGAGGATCGATATGCGCCGGCATAGGTTCACCCGGTAGGAGTAAGTAGACCGCTCCGCTCGACTCGATCTGGCAGCGAATCTTTGAGGCACTAAATCCCCAGCCCCAATAGTCTCGAGGAACCATGGGCATCTGACTGATGTCATACTCCCATTGGACTTGCCCATCGCTAATTTCTATCTTTCTGCCTAAATGGCCCACTGAAACAACGTCGTTCGATCGGACAGAATAGCTCTCGCTGTGCGTCACAAGCGTTAAGTCTCTGCTGCTGTGGTTATAGAAAATATATTCGAATTGGGGAACGCAACTTGTGAAACAGAGGAGGACCATCGCACTAAACAATCCGCCAAGGGTGAAATATTTCTGATAGCCGTTCATCAATTCAACTCGGAATAGATCGCCGCGCGTCGCAAAACGGAGCAGTTAGCGGCTCCAAAACGGAATCTCCTGACTCCATTCTTGACCGTACCACTCGGTCGCTAAGTGTTTAAACTCATCACGAGTAATAGTCTCCCACTCTGAAGAAGAACAAGCCGAGTACTTCGGACCAAAGCGTCTGAATGGCCCCTTCCCATAAATTCCCCCTTCAAGATTTCGCGATGCCTTGCATTTGAAATAAGCATGGTCAATCACCTCGTGAGGCGGCGATGCGCTGCATCCGACTCCGATTATAATTGCAAACACGACACTGTGTAGTGAAAAGGTTTTCATGGTGTGCTAGTCAACGTTTCAAAGCAGAAGGTGTCGATTCTCATCGTATTGTATTCAAGTGGGGCGATTCTGCCGGTACGGACGGCTCAGCCAGCAGGGATCGAGGTCTAGTCTTGCTAGCGCAGCGAAGCCAGATCGATCACGAAGCGAAATCGCACGTCTCCCTTGAGGACCCGTTCGTAGGCGTCGTTGACCTGCTGGACCGGAATCACTTCGACGTCGGACTCGATGTGGTGTTCCGCGCAGAAGTCGAGCATTTCCTGGGTTTCCCGGATGCCGCCGATCACGGAGCCGGCGATGCTCCTCCGATGCAAAATCAAAGGGAAGGGCTCGAGCGGCGCCGGCTTCTCCGGTGCACCGACAAGGATCAACGTTCCGTCAGTTTTCAGCAAATCCACTAAAGCATTGTAGTCATGCGGGGCCGAGACGGTATCGATAATGAAATCGAAGTGCCGCTGTAGCTTCGTAAAAGTTTCGGGCTGCGAGGTGATCTCAAAGTGATTAGCCCCCAGTCGCAAGGCATCCTGCCGCTTCTTCTCCGAGGTGCTCAAGACGGTGACTTCGGTGCCGAGTGCCCGCGCGATCTTCACCGCCATGTGGCCCAGTCCGCCCAATCCCACCACCGCGAGCTTGTGATACTTGCCGACGCCCCAGTGACGGAGCGGTGAATAGGTCGTGATGCCTGCGCACAGGAGCGGCGCGGCGCCGGCCGGTGAGAGCGCGTCGGGAATCCGCAACGCATACTGCGCATCGACCACGATCTGAGTGGAGTAGCCGCCCTGGGTGATGTGGCCGGCCTGATCGCGCGCACTGTAGGTGAACAGCATGCCGGCTTCGCAATATTGCTCCTGCCCTTCCCGACAGGCGGCACAGCTTCGGCAGGAATCGACAAAACAGCCCACGCCGGCCCGGTCGCCTGTCTTGAACGTCTTGACCTCTTTCCCAACGCGCGCCACGGTTCCGACGATTTCATGCCCCGGCACCATGGGGAAGAGCGAGCCGCCCCATTCGTCCCGGGCTTGGTGGATGTCGGAGTGGCAGATGCCGCAATGGGTGATGGTGATCAAAATGTCGTGAGGGCCAACCTCGCGCCGTTCGAATGAGAAGGGAGTCAGCGCCGCTTTGGCGGTCATCGCAGCGTAGCCTTTGGTCTGTAGCATAGTAGGTGCTCCTGGTCCTGAAAAATAAGCAGGAGGCACGATGACCTTAGCAAGACGGCATACGGATGCCAACTGGGAAATGTTCATGAGCTATCGGCCCGTCAACCAGGGAGGTGTTCGTTCGTTGTAAGATGCAGCTGCCTGGTTTGATTTGAAGGAGCGTACGCGATGCCCATGACCTTTCAGGACGCGCGGCATCTCTTGGCCCGAACGGGATTCGGCGGGACTCCCGCAGAAATTCGCGAACTGGCCAGGCTCGATCGTGAGGCCGCCGTTGATCGGCTTCTCGCCGGAGTCGGCACGACAGCCAGGACGAGTCCTCCCTCCCAAGTGCTCAATGCACTGCCGCCGGTCGAGGGGATGAAGGGGTTGAGCGTTGAGCAGAAGAAGGCGTTTAAACAGGAGCGGCGAGAGGACGCCTTCGAGCTGAAGGGCTGGTGGTATCAGGAATTGCTCACCACGCCGTCCCCCTTGACCGAACGCTTGACGCTGTTCTGGCACAACCACTTCACGTCCAGCTTCCACAAGGTGAAATGGCCGGCGCTGCTGTACCATCAGAACGTACTGCTTCGCCATCATGCGCTGGGATCATTCCGGGATCTGCTCTTTCAGATTGCGAAGGATCCGGCGATGGTGCTGTATCTGGATACGCAGACCAACCATAAGGATCATCCCAACGAGAATTTCGCCCGAGAGCTCTTCGAGCTGTTCACGCTCGGGGAAGGGCATTACACCGAGGTCGACATCAAGGAAGCGGCGCGCGCGTTTACCGGCTGGCATGTTGCCCTGCATCACGGCGGAGGGTTCGCGTTCAACCGGCGTCAGCATGATAGTGGGGTGAAGCATGTGTTGGGGAAGACCGGTGCCTTCGGTGGTGACGAGATTCTGGCGATCGCGCTTGATCAACCAGCCTGCGCGACGTATGTGACCGCCAAGCTGTGGCGGGAGTTTGTTTCAGATGAGCCGGATGCGCGCGAGGTCGAGCGGCTTGCAGTGCTGTTTCGGAACAGCGGCTATCAGATCAAGCCGCTCCTGCGCGGGCTGTTGACCCTGCCGCAGTTCTGGGCACCCGAGACGCGCGGAGTGCTCGTGAAGTCGCCGGTCGAATTGCTGGTTGGTACCGTCCGCCTCCTGAATCTGCCGATCAAAGACACGACCATACTCGCGAAATATGGAAAGCGCCTGGGGCAGGATCTCTTCGATCCGCCCAACGTGAAGGGCTGGCCTGGGGGGACTCGCTGGATTACCAGCGCGACCCTGCTGAATCGTTGGCAACTCTTACAGCGGGGCCTGCGGGGTGCTGACATGGGCGGACCTATGCATACCCATGCAGGCATGGGAGAGATGCACGGCGCCGCCTGGATTACGGAGGAAGCGGCGGAGACCGTGCAGGCGGTCTTGGCACCGGTGCCGCCGGTGAATCCGATTCCGACGGGAGAAGACCGATGGCAGATGGTGTTTCATCTGGTGATGGATCCGACCTTCCAACTGAAGTAAGGGGCGAGCCATGCTTCGTCGAGACTTGTTGAAATTCGTCGCGACGTTGCCACTACTGTGGTTGGCTCCGCGGCCGTTTGATCTTCTCGCAGCTTCGTCTGCGCCGGTCCGGGGCCGCTGGGATCGCATCCTGATCCTGGTCGAACTGCATGGAGGCAATGACGGCCTCAACACGCTCGTGCCGTATTCCGACGAACGGTATTATCAGGCCCGTCCTCATCTGGCGATTCCCCGCGAGCGAGTGCTGCAGCTCTCGCCATCGGTCGGTTTGCACTATGCGCTGGAGCCGCTGATGCCTTTGTGGGAGAAGCAGCAGTTGGCGATTATCCAGGGTGTAGGCTATCCCGATCCGAACCGGTCGCATTTCCGGTCGATCGAAATATGGGATACGGCCTCGGCCAGCCAGCAAGTACTGGATGAGGGCTGGCTCGCCCGTTTGTTTGAGGCGTATCCGTTGCCAGAGACATTTGCCGCCGACGGAATACTGCTTGGCCCGCGGGACGGCGGGCCGTTGAGTGGAAAGACGGTCCGGACGGTCGCGCTGCACGATCCGCAACAGTTTCTTCAGCAGGCCGGTCACGTGAAGGCGGTGGAACAATCGAGTACCAACCGCGCGCTGGCTCACATCCTTCAGGTGCAACGGGAACTCACCCATGCAGCAGGCGATCTGGCTGTGCGCCTGCAACAAGCCCCGCCGTTGCAGGTGCTCTTTCCTCCATCGCCGATCGGACGTCAGCTTGAAACGGCAGCGCAGCTGCTGACGGCTAAGGTGCCGGCGGCGGTGATGAAAGTCTCGCAGACAGGTTTCGATACCCATGCCGGTCAGTTGGGGCACCATGAGCGGTTGTTGAAGGAGCTGGCCGAAGGTCTGGCAGCGTTCCGTCAGGCGATGGTTCAAGCCGGGCTCTGGGACCGAGTTTTGCTGATGACCTATTCAGAATTCGGACGGCGGGTTGGTGAGAACGCCAGTGCGGGCACGGATCATGGGACTGCGGCTCCGCATCTGTTCCTGGGCGGATCTGTGAAGGGGGGATTGTATGGAAGCATGCCGTCGCTGAACGATCTTCAAGAAGGGGATCTGAAATATCGGATCGACTACCGGAGCCTGTATGCCACGGTGATGCGATTGTGGTGGGGGATTCCAGAAACCACGATCGTGGGGCCGGAGTACCAGGCGATCAATTGTCTGGCGTGATGGATCCGGTTCGTGATGAGTCCGGGTCCTCGTCTGTCGGGTTGTCCGGATCGATCGTCAGCGGCGTGCCCGGGATACGATAGCCTCCCGTGGCCCAAGTGCCCAGGTCCGTGAGCTGACAGCGTTCTGAACAGAACGGACGCCAGTGATTGTCTTTCCACTCGGTGGGAGTTCGGCAGACCGGGCATTTCATGCCGGAAGTCTACCATTCTCCCGGTCCGGTTGGGCAAGAGGGGCGGGCGCTTCGCTAGGAATTTGGCTGAGGCTTGGCGACGTGCAGAAAACGTTGCAGGCGGCTGCGATCCAGGTCGGACAGATTCAAGAACTCGACGCCGAATTCACCATGATTGGCCCAGCGGACGGCGGCAGAGTGGACGGTAATCGGCGAACCCAGGTCGGTGGCCCGAATGAGGAGCCGTACACCTGACCCGGGATTGATCGGGGCCGTGCTGGTCACGGCGCAGCCTCCGGCGGAGATGTCGAACATGGTGCCTTCGCTGATCTCGGTCTGATTGGTTGTGGAGAAGAAGACTTGGAGCTCGACAGGAATGCGACGATGCTCGCGGCACTCGATCATGACGGCCTCCCGGTGGTGGATTAGCGGGTGGAGGGGTGTTCGAAGAACTTTACCGAGACGGCGTTCTGCTTCATCTTCTTGACGAGTCCGACATAGGACACGTCGCGAATGATGTTTGTGAACTGTGCTCGGTAGTTGCTCACGATGCTGGCTCCATCCACAACCACATCGTAGACCAGCCATTCCTCCGATTGAAGGAATAACCGAAAATCCACCCGGGCGTTATGTGTGTTGAGGAAGGAGCGGGAGGGGAAGCCCGGACTGGCCTTAGCCGGGTTTCTGCGCTTTTTCGAGCTTGGCCCAGGCGTCTTTCAATGACACGGTTCGATTGAATACGAGGCGGCTCGGTGAGGTGTCCGGGTCGACACAGAAGTAGCCGGTTCGTTCGAACTGAAAGCGCGCGCCTGCTGGAGCCTCCTTCAGGCTGGGTTCGACCAGGCATCCAGTCAATCGTTCGAGTGACTGCGGGTTGAGCGATTGTGTCCAGTCCTGGTCCGGAGACACTTTCGCCAGGTCGGTCGTCAATAACGGATTGTACAGGCGCACTTCGGCAGGGACCGCGTGCGCGGCGGACACCCAATGAATGGTCGCTTTGACCTTTCGCTGTTCCTGGGACGATCCGCTCTTGGTGTCGGGATCGTAGGTGCAGCGCAATTCGGTGATGGCGCCGGTCTGCGGATCTTTCACGACGCCGGTACATTTCACAATGTAGGCGTAGCGCAGGCGGACTTCGCGCCCGGGTGCCAGACGAAAGAATTGCTTGGGGGGATCTTCGCGGAAATCATCTTGTTCGATATACAGCACGCGTGAAAAGGGCACGTGACGGGTCCCCGCTGCGGGGTCTTCCGGATTGTTGACGGCCTCCATGTCTTCGGCCGTTCCCTCGGGATAATTCTCGATGACGACTTTGAGCGGGTTCAGGACGGCCATCACGCGCGGCGACCGCTTATTCAAGTCTTCGCGAATGAAAAATTCAAGCAGTTGCATCTCCACGATCGCATCGCGCTTGGCCACGCCGATGTGGTCGCAAAAGGCGCGAATGGCTTCAGCCGTATAGCCGCGCCGCCGTAATCCCTTGATCGTGGGGATGCGGGGATCGTCCCAGCCTGCGACCAATTTTTTGGTCACGAGTTCCAGCAACTTGCGTTTACTCATGACGGCGAAAGTCAGGTTCAGCCGGGCGAATTCGATCTGTCTTGGCCGGTGGACCGCGCCTGATTCTGCGACGACCCAGTCGTACAGCGGGCGGTGATCTTCAAACTCTAAGGTGCAGATCGAATGGGTGATGCCTTCAATGGCGTCTGACAGCGGGTGGGCGTAGTCGTAAGCCGGATAGATGCACCACTTGGTTCCGGTCCGGTAGTGGGCGGCATGGCGGATGCGATAGAGCACAGGATCGCGCAGATTGATGTTCGGCGAAGCCATGTCGATCTTGGCCCGCAGGACATGCGCGCCGTCGGGGAATTCGCCTGCCCGCATCCGGCGAAAGAGATCCAGATTTTCATCGACCGGTCTGGTTCGGCACGGGCTATTCTTGCCGGGCTCGGTGAGCGTGCCCCGATATTCGCGCATCTGATCGGCCGTCAGGCTATCGACATAGGCTTTGCCTTTTTGAATGAGGACTACGGCAAATTCGTAGAGTTGCTCGAAATAGTCCGAGGCGTAAAACTTCTTGCCGTGCCAGTCGAATCCCAGCCAGCGCACGTCGTCCTGAATGGATTCGACAAATTCCGGATCTTCTGTGGTGGGGTTCGTGTCGTCGAAGCGCAGGTGGCAGACTCCCCCGGGATTTTCGTTGGCGATGCCGAAATTGAGGCAAATGGATTTCGCATGGCCGATATGGAGATAGCCGTTCGGTTCCGGTGGAAAGCGGGTCACGACGCGGCCGCCGTGCTTGCCGGTGGCTTGATCTGCAGCCACGATCTCACGAATGAAATCTGATGGTCCTGTGGATGCTGGGTCAGTCATTGGCTTGTCGCTCGTGGTTCAAACAGTTATGCGCAGGGCAGTTGGATTGCGGCGTAGTTGTACCACAGTCCGGTGTGTACGAGAAACGGGGAGGGGGAGCAGTTGATTAGGAGAGCGGCCCGGAGGGTTCCGGGGCCTCATGGGAGGACATCTGAATGACGTTGAAATCTTTTTGTGCGATGAGGTGCCCCTCCATTCGAAGCCGGAATTCGTAGCGGCCGGGAGCGGGAAACATCAGTGAAGGAATATTGATGCCGAAATCGGAGATCTGCAACCGGTCGGCGATGACGATATTAGGGAGCGTGGCCCGACAGACCAGCTGCTCCGTATTGATGTATGCCAGGTCGATATCGAAGTGGTACGTGCCTTCTGCGTCGGTGAGGCAGAAATACAGGCCCATCTGATTGTGCTGAAACGGGAAGGAGGCGGCCTGTAAGTGGGTGAAGATGCCGATGAGGCTTTTCTTCTTGGTCTGACTGTCTTCGATGACTTGGTCGCACACCAAGAAGGCTTGCACGCTGGGTGTGTGGATGTCCGGCATGAATGTCATTCTACGAGATGAGGGAAGATTCTCAAAGGACTCTTCCAAATTGCGGAAGAGTCGCTGTGGAGCCGAAGTTTGAGTAGTGTATCGTTTCGATTCGAAGGGGGGAGGAACACGCGCGGATTGATCAGTGCAACGTCAGCCAAGCACCACGGTCCCGCCTTTGTTTTCACTGACGTCACCGAAGAGGGTCGTGCCGGAGCCAATGCGGCAGTAATGGGGTGTGATGTCCACGAGTATCCCCTTATGCGAATAGAATTTCCCCAGCGCTACCTGGATTTTCTTGTGAGCCACGACGCAGGCTTCCAGCACTGTTTGGCCTGTGGATTGATCGGTCACGCGGACCCACGGATGGTCGGCGGTCGCGCCGGCGTCCGCACGGTGCACGTCGACGCTGAATTGATTGGTCGGATTCAATACCAGGACGTTGCGGCGAAGATGGCCGATGTGTGTGCCCGTATCACCGTACAGATCGATCGTCACGAGAAGTAAGCCCTGGTCCGGTTTCGACTCCAAAAACAGCTGTTCTTTCCCCTGGATCCGAACCACCCCGTTGGTGTTGCGAAACTTATTTGAGCCGATGAGCAGTTCGAGGCCTAGCCGCGAGGATTCTGTCTCGGTTGGATCGGGCGTGGAGGCGCCGATTGTGCGTTGTGGGGCAAGGGATTCTGACATCGTGATCCTCGTTCCGGTACGTCCTCAAGTAGGCGTAGGTGCATCCTGATGGGAAGGTGAGAGGCTAGGCTTTGGGTCCCCCCTCTGTCAAGACTTTCCATAGGAATATGGGCGGCTCGGTTTGAGTCGGTGATGCCCCGGCCGGTTGTGAAGCCCAGAGCGGTACTTCTCACGGGTTGGCCCTTCCCTCGGACGCCAGGCGAGCGCGGATGCGCCGGGTACGTTTGCAAACCAGAAAGTCTCTGTGATACCGTTCCACCCTCGATTTGGCAGTCCTGCAGGCGTGCGTTGTATCGGGAGCGTGCAGGAGGGCCGATATGTTCCGGATGGTCCCATCGTCTAGCCTGGCCTAGGACGGAGCCCTCTCAAGGCTTAAACACGGGTTCAAATCCCGTTGGGACCACCACCTTGATTTTATTGAAGTTTTAGACTCCGTGTTTGAGGAACATACGAATGTTCCTCGAACATGGAATTCTTGTCACTCGGAAAACCCGCCATCATCTGCCGCGCGGACTCTTCGTAAAACGACACGGCTTGTTTCAGTTGTGCCGGACGAATCATCGTATAGATCTGCGTGGTATCAATGCGCGCATGTCCAAGCAGCGCGCGCACTTGCTCCAGGTCGTGCCGCTGTTCCAGCACTTCCATAGCAACGCCATGGCGGAGATCATGCGGCTTCAACATGGGATAGCCGATCATCCGTCCATAGAGTTTGCACAATCGCCAGATGTTTTTTCCGGTCATCGGTGCTCGCTGTTTTCCGAGTGACCTCCGTCCCCACACAGACCAAAAGAGTGGCGTCTCCGGTGTGACCGTCGTGACAGACGGCGTGACCACCTGCGCGACGTAGGCGTGCAGATACCGCATGACGGGTTCGGGCAGCGGAATGTCTCTCGTATGACCGCCCTTGACCCGGACACGGCGCAATCCCCATAGCGCATCCAAGTGTCTCGCTTGAAGCGTTGCCACGGACTCTCGACGCATGCCGGTAAAGCGCAGGATCAGGAAGACAGCCACATCACGAGGCCGCTGTCGGCTTCTGGCCGCTTCAATCAATGCATCCATCAGGGCCGGTGTCGGCACCTGTTTGGGAGGCTCGATCCGATGCGGAGGCCGATCCATTCCGGCAATGGGATTCGCCTGCAACGCTTCCCGCTTCACCAGCCAATTACAAAAGCTGGAAAGCGCCGACTGGCGACTCCTGATCGTGCCCAGTGTGAGATCACGTGCGGCCATCTCATCCATCCAGTCCTGAATCACCGCCTTGGACAAGTCTGAGAGTCGCGCCACTCGTCCGAAGCGCCCGCGCCCGAACACTAAGAACTGCTCTAACACCCAGCGATAGGCCTGCACCCCTCCTTCCGTTTTCCCTCGCTGTTTGAGTTGGTACTGACAAAACTGCTCCACCAATTCTACTAAGGGTCGTGTCATGACAGTGCCTTTCCGGTCCCCGCCACAACTACGACTTCGCCGGGAGGAAGTATGCGGAGGCACCAGCCAGCCGTCAAGCCGTGTCGGAGACTCTTGGGCCTTGTCAGTGACGATCAGTTCCGTATCCATGCTCACATCATCGAATGATCAAATCGGGGGAGTCTTGCGACACCCCCGCACCCCCCAGATGCGCCCGCGCGTCCGCCGGCGCCGGAAGGGGGGCTGGGCGGCCCTCAGAGCATCGGCCTGGCCTTCCTGCGGCCCTTCAGGCCCGCCCGCTGCACGAAGTGCCGTCCAGCACCTCAGAATTGTCCCTGCCCCGGACTGTGGCGGGGGGCAGGAACTGAATTGTTATCGAACAAGCGCCTTCAGTTGGTCTTTATCCAATCGTGTCCCGAATTCCCGTTCGACCCGTTCGGCCATCTCCTGCCAGGTTCGTCCGGCGGCTTTCATCTCTTTGAGGACATCGAGCGCTTTTACTAACGAGCGGTCCGCCAGGCCCCCGGGTTCTGGTTGGCGTATCCCCAATGCCTTGCCCAGATCTTTCCGTAACGAGTCTTGGAGTGCCGCTCGACTGAATGAGGTGACGACGGGAGCAGGAGCCGGTTTCGGTTTGCGTGGCCGATCCCAATAGGGGCTTTTGCAACTGGGGCAGCGGAGTGGCTTCTTAGGGCGACGGGGCCACCACCTGTTCGCGCACCGCAGGCAGGTCTGCTGTTGGAGCACTGCCGAGTCGGGTCTTCCCGATGCGAGTGCTCCCTTGATAGCAGCATCTGCTCGTAATCTGTTGAAATCCCTCATCTTACGTCCCTGGAATTAGCGCCCCCGTTTTACTAAGCGGGGGCTTTCTGCCCGCCGGGCGTAGCCGGCGGGGCAGCACGCCTCGCTTAGTCCATCGTTGGTTTGGCCTTGAGTCGGCGACTCAGGGCATCCATCGCCTTCATCCCGATCGTCCGTCCGACGATCCTCAAGGCTTGCAACTCCCCATCCACGACCATTTCCATCAGCATGCAGGCCCGGATGTACTCCGAGACGGTCATCCCCGCTTTCTTGGCGCACTTCTCGATCAGTGCCTTTTCTTCCTCGTTCACGCGAAACTGCATCATTTGAGTTTTCATAAGCCCTCCGGTGTATTTCACAATGCATGACAGAACTGTACGTCGTATCGCATGACACGTCAAGGATTATCAAGGTACGTAGGCCCTCTTAAATATACGGCGATGATATACTTGCCAGTTCTTGCTCAAAGTGAATAGTTGCAAGCCTTTTTAGGATTCAGCATACTTTTGGTAGGCCTGGAATGCGGTCGCTTCCTTCTTAACCAATGAATAGGTCTGTCTCGACAAGGAAAGTAGGATAGTTTCATGGAAATCCTCATGCTCATCTCTCTCGTGCTGCTCAATGGCATGCTGGCCATGTCCGAAATCGCCCTCGTGACGGCACGGCGTAGCCGATTGGCGGATCTTGCAGCCGAGGGCGATCACTCCTCTGAGGTTGCTCTGCATCTTGGCGCAGAGCCGACACAGTTTTTGTCCACGATCCAAATTGGGATCACCGCGATTGGCATACTGAACGGTATTGTCGGTGAATCGGCATTGGCCGCGCCACTTGCCATCTGGTTGCAACGATTCGGGATTGAGCAACAGTCGAGCGAAATAGGCGCGACGATACTGGTGGTATGTATCATCACCTATGTCTCTATCGTTGTTGGGGAATTGGTGCCTAAACGTATAGGTCAATTCAATGCTGAGGGCATTGCCAGACTTGTGGCTCGCCCGATCTCAGTCTTAGCTAGAGTGTCGCGACCGTTCGTGCACCTTCTGTCGTACTCGACTGATGGCATACTGCAATTACTGGGAAAACGCGATTTGGGGAGTGCCAATATGACCGAGGACGATATCCACGCTGTGCTTAAGGAGGGTTCAGAATCCGGAGTTATCGAAAAGCAGGAGCATGACATGGTGCGCAATGTGTTTCGTCTGGATGATCGTCACGTCGGCTCTCTGATGATCCCGAGTAGCAACATCGACTATCTAGACATCCATCAACCTCTTGAAATGAACCTCAAGCATGTCGCAGAGTCTGTACACTCACGTTTTCCAGTGTGCCGGGGAGGCCTCCAGGAAATTTTAGGAGTCCTTACGGCCAAGCAATTGTTCAACCAGCTACATACTAATGGCGTGACTGATCTTGCGACACAACTTCAGCCGTGCGTCTACGTGCCAGAATCGCTGACTGGAATGGAGCTTTTGGAACAGTTCCGTGTTTCCGGGACCGATATGGTATTTGTAATCGACGAATATGCCGAAGTACAGGGATTAGTTACCTTGCAGGACGTCCTGGAAGCGGTGACTGGCGAATTTCAGCCCCATAATCCCGAGGACGCATGGGCAGTCCAACGTGAAGATGGTTCATGGCTGTTAGACGGTCTTATTCCAATTCCTGAGCTGAAAGACCGCCTGGAACTAAGAACCGCCCCGGAGGATGACAAGGGGAGATATCACACGCTCGGTGGCATGATGATGTGGCTGCTTGGTCATATGCCACGCGTCGGTGATAGAAGTGAATGGGAACAGTGGCGGTTTGAAATTATCGATTTAGATGGTAGGCGGGTTGACAAGGTACTGGCGAGCCGGGTAGCAGAGCAGTCGAACTTCCACAGTAACGTGGACTCCTCCCAATCGCAGGAAAATGAACACTGAATGCCATGAGCCATGCACTATACCCTGAAGGGATAGTTGCGATTAAGCATAATTAGGTCTTCAACAGATTTCAGCAGTTACAGAAGACCCCTTGTGCTAAAAGTTGTTCGAATCTATACGAACAGCTGAAATCAGTAGAACTGCAGGAACGTTCCTAAGCTTCGGCATTCAAATAGGAAACGGGGAAACCATTTGAAACACCGAGTCTTTTTAAATGCACCTTACTCACATTCCTAAACCGCTGGCTGCATAAGCTCCCCGTATTTCTTCACACATCTCCCAGACCCGCAGAATTGTCTCAATTGCAGAATGTCCCGATTCTATTCGCCTAGTTCACATTGCGCGTTGTCGGGGGAGTGCAATGCCTGAAGCGTTGCATCGGAAATGCAGAATGTCCCCGATTCTCCGGCCCCTCTTTTGAAAGACGATTGCCTTGACCTAATGCGTAAGACGGTACTATGATCGATACGATAAATGTAAGGAGGTAGGTTATGGCGACAACGACGATCTCGTCCAAGTTCCAAGTCGTGATCCCGAAGGAAGTTCGGGACAAGCTCCATCTCGCCCCCAGCCAGCGGTTGCAGGTGGTGGAAAAGGGAGGCGTCATTACGCTGGTGCCGGAAGTGCCGCTGAAATCGCTGAAGGGTGCGCTCAAGGGCATGCCCGCGACAGATCTCCGCGAGAAGAAGGACCGGGTGTGAAGGTCTTATTGGATTCCAGCGGGTGGATTGAATTCTTCACCGATGGTCCTCTGGCCGACCGCTATGCGGCCTATCTCACCCCTCGGTATCAGCTCATTACGCCGACCATCGTGCTGTATGAGGTCTACAAGAAGATCAAACGAGAGCGGGGCGAAGAGACGGCGTTATTGTTTGCGGGCCGGCTCAATGCCACCGAGGTCGTTCAACTGACAGAATCGATCGCCCTTCTCGCCGCTGATGTGAGTTTGCGGCACGGGTTAGCCATGGCCGACGCGATTGTCTACGCGACGGCAAGAGATCAGGAAGCTGAAGTTGTTACGGGGGATGCGGATCTCAAGGATTTACCAGGGGTCGTGTACATCAGGTAGGGAGCCATCACCTTCATCTCTTTCAGGCTTCCACGCACTTCCGGTCCCTTGTAGAGTCCTCCGGGGGCATGGAGGCTTGTGAGCAGAGAAGAGGCGCACAGGACCAAGGTATTGATACAGCTTCTTTTATGAAAGGCTTGAGGCGTCCGACAAATTGCAAGCCAATCTTCGACGCGTGAGGCGACTCGTTGGCCTGTGTTCGAGCCTGAGATCGAGAATGGTCAACTCCGCCCTTCCCTTGCAAGTTCCTCCTCTTCCGGCGTCAGTGCTGGTATGGGATCAGTGTTCATGTCAGTGATCGGGCCTGACTGACGAACAAAGGTATGTGGCCTTGCCAGAAACGTCGCCAAAACCGTCCGTTGCCTGAAGGAAGGTAAGTGGCTGAAAGGAGTGGCTGGCCTTGCTCCTGGAACATCTTACCCTGGACGGAAGAAATATTGCCTCTCTCAAACGTGCGGGCGAACGAAGACTCAGGAAAGAGCATTGAGAGGGCAGCGGATGCCGGTCTGCCTAATGCAAGGATAGCGGCTGGTGAAAAGAAGGCGATCTGGTCCTTCAGATGAGATTCCGCCGGATGCTGTAATAACATTCTAAGCCCGTCTGTTTTGACATTGCCGATGGGGTTCTTTAGTGGGCGAGGGAAAGATTGGAGCAGAAAGTAGCCGGCATCACGAAAGGAAACAAGGCCGCGGTCAGGACCGTCGGAGGATAGTTTGAGCAGAAGCAGGAGCTTTTCCCGCAAGTCATCTTGCTTGCTGGTTTTATCCTGAACAGTCCAGAACCCACCATCTTGTGGTGGCGCTTCTGAGATGAACAAGATTGATCGTGGTCGTGGCTGAGGTATCTCGGGCCACCCTCCACGAAAGGGAGCAAAGAATGCTCCATTCTGGCTCTCGCACCGGCGACAAGTTCGAATCGTGTCCTGGATGTCTTCCCAATTCATTATATGAGAACCTATCTCCGTCTTAGATAGGAATGAGTTTATTTGTTTCGAACAGCATTTTTTAGCATTCAGCTGCTTTACCTCTTTTATATGAACTAATGCCCTGAGTCTCCAGAGGCTAGGCGGACCGTAGGAAGGTATCAAGGTTTATGGGAGCGTCGGAGATGCCAAAGGAAGCCAGTTCCAGTTGTATCGGTTCGATCTGGATTAGCGACTTGAGACATTCTGAGAGACCGCGAAGTATTCTGGACAGAACCTAGTCTGCTCCAGTGTATTTCTCTAGCCTTCGTGTTTTAGTCGTACCCATTTCTGACCTGTGTGAAATCATCGAAGCTCGCGAAAATAAAGGGCGAAGTCGTAGTCGTCTTTAAACACGGGTTCAAATCCCGTTGGGACCACCACCATGTTTTCTTGCACTGCCCTCCCATCGTCCCATCCCCTTCCTTCATGCGGTTGCCTGTCACGTGCGTGATCGGGCGGTACTTCTCTGGGACGGATGATGATCCACCTAATGGAATCATCTGATCGCTTTCCTTCGATGCCGTGGCGCACTCGTGTCCGAGCACGCATGTGCGGAGCGAGAATGTGCTCAGCAGCGGGTATGTCGAACGCGCGTACCTCGTGTCCGGCGCGCGCTTCATTGACGCCTCTAGCGCCGGTTGTGTATAAGGAATGCGCCTTTTGTAATCATATTCTTGGACGGTGATGGGTTATGGCGACACGTGAATTTCATGACGGCGGGCAAGACGGCTTAGAAGCCCTCGAGCCGCTCGACCCGGACAAAATCGGCTCCTTCAACGATCTGCTGGTCGCGATGGGCAAGACAGCGTTCGGCGGCCGTCGGTTGGGCGAAGCGTTCGAAGTCCTCAATGCGATGATCGAGGATGCCGACTGCAAGGTGGTATTGACGCTCTCCGGAGCCATGACTATCGCCAAGATGGGCAAGATCATCAGCACGATGGTGGATCGCGGCATGGTCCACTGCATCATCTCCACCGGCGCACTGATCGCGCATGGCTTGAGCGAGTCAATCGGAAAGACGCATTATCGTGTCAATCCGGCGGTGTCTGATGAGGAGCTCTTCGAGAAGGGCTACAATCGCGTCTACGATACGTTGGAGATGGAGTCGAATCTCAACTATGTCGAGCAGGTGGTTTCGCAGACGCTGAAGCGCGTGAACTATGATGCGCCGCTCTCGTCTGAAATCCTGACGCGCGAGTTGGGTAAGACGTTGGCTGAAGAGTACGAGGGAGACGGGATTCTCAAAAGCGCGTATCTGAAGAAAGTGCCGGTCTATATTCCGGCCTACACCGATTCGGAGATGGGATTGGATGTGGGTACCTGGGCCATGGGAAGGGCGATTGCCCAGGCCCGTTCTCAAGCGAAGCCCGGAGACGATTTGGGCTTGCTGCGCAGTCTCCATCAGTCACTCCCGTCCTTTAATCCCTACCTGGACCTCAATAGCTATGCCGGCCAGATCTTGTCCGCCAAGAAGATCGGGATTTTTACGATCGGCGGCGGGGTGCCGAGAAATTGGGCGCAACAGGTCGGACCCTATATCGAAATCGGCAATCATCGGCTGGGCCTCTCGGTGAAGCCGCCACGGTTCCACTATGGCGTGCGGATCTGCCCCGAGCCGGATTATTGGGGCGGCTTGAGCGGGTGCACCTACCAAGAAGGAATTTCGTGGGGCAAGTTTGTTCCTCCGGCCGAGGGGGGGCGGTTTGCCGAAGTGCTCAGCGATGCGACGGTGGTGTGGCCTCTGCTGATGATGGGCCTGTTGGAGCGGCAGCGGATGCGGGATAAGCAACCATCATGAATAGTTCGCGGCGTGGCATCATGATCGCGGGTTGGGCGATGGCCTGCTGTGTCGCGCTCTTCCCCTCCCTGTCCGGTGCCAAGGACGAGCCCGGTCAAGCGGAGACTCGCATGCGGGGCCAGGCCAATGCGCCGGTCACGCTGATCGAGTATTCGGATTTCACCTGCGGCTACTGTTTGAAATTTTTTCGCGAGACCTGGCCGAGAATCCAAGCCCGGTATGTGGATACCGGTAAAGTGAAGTTTCTCTACCGCGACTATCCGCGCGCTGACCAGGGACCCGGTCTCGATGCGGCGTTGGCGGCGCGTTGTGCCGGGGGCCAGGGGAAGTATTGGGCCATGCACGATCGCCTGTTTGCAGAGGGCGGGCGCATCGATCAAGCGGTTATTCTGCGGCATGCCGTCGCCATCGGGTTGACCCAATCCGTGTTTGAGCGCTGTCTCAAGGAAAAATCGCACGTCGCGTCAATTTTTGCAGATCGGGAAGAGGCCAATCGCTGGGGATTTCACGGAACCCCTGGGTTCATTCTTGTGCGGACGGCGAGCGGCCCTACGGAGAAAGAGCCTGCGATCGCGATCCCCGGAGCGTTTCCGTTCGAAATGTTTGCCGAAGAAATCGATCGGCTGCTCGCGAGTACTCCGCATTCACGCGGAGGAACAGAGCGTGAGTCTCTCATTCGACCCGTGCGGTCTGTTGAACGCTCCAGGCCGCTTGTCCGCGATCCACACGTGCCATAACGTAGGAGTAACTATGGCTTCCACGCAATCATTCTGGTCAGTGCCTCAGCATGAGGGGACGGCTGAGTTTTGGGTGTGCATGTCCTGTCTGGGGGAAGTGTTTTACCGAAAAGTGCCGATGCCTGACTGTCCGTCCTGCCACGGGGTGTCCACGTATGAAAGCTTTACGTTGGAAGCCGTGCGCGATTGGGGAACGGACGAACTCATTGCGAAGGCTGCGGCTGAACAACAGGCCGCCGAGGCGGATCAGCCTGCCTCCATTCCTGCCTCGTCCTAGAGGGAGATCGCGCGTTTGCAGGAACCACGTCCGTTTCTCGTCCATGGAGTTTGGAAGCGCAACGCTCTCACGGCTGGCGTGACTAATCCGTTTACGGGACACGTCTTTGCGGAAGTCTGTCAGGCCGGTGAGAGCGATGTTGAAGAGGCGATTGCCTCCTCAGTGGCGGCCGCGCCCGTTATGGCGAAGCTGGCTTCCCATGCCCGCTATAATATTCTGCAGGATATGGCGGCGCTGCTCTATCGCCGCCGCGATGAATTCGCTCAAACGATCACGGCCGAAGCCGGCAAGCCGATTGCCGACGCGAAGCGCGAGGTCAATCGCGCGGTACAGACCTTGACGATTGCGGCTGAAGAGGCCAAGCGTATCCCCGGCGAAGTCGTGCCGCTCGATTGGACGCCCCAGACCGAATCCTATCTGGGGATGGTTCGCCGGTTTCCGCTGGGTCCGATTGTCGGCATCACGCCATTCAATTTTCCGCTCAATCTGGTCGTGCACAAGGTCGCGCCGGCGCTGGCCGCCGGCAATCCGATCCTCATCAAGCCCGCACCGCAGACCCCGCTGACCTCATTGCTCCTGGGTGAAGTGGCCTTGGAGGCCGGACTCCCTGCCGGCGGGCTGAATGTGGTGCCCTGTGACAATGCGCTTGCGGAACGGCTGGTGATTGATCCCCGCTTCAAGTTGCTGAGTTTTACCGGCAGCGCGCCGGTCGGTTGGATGCTGAAAGCCAAGTGCGGCAAGAAGAAGGTGACGCTCGAACTCGGAGGCAATGCCGGCGTGATCATCGAGCCGGACGCCGATCTTGATCTGGCTGCCAAGCGGTGCGCCAGCGGCGGGTTTGGCTATGCCGGGCAAACGTGCATTTCGGTCCAGCGCATCCTCGTGCATCATTCGGTGGCCGATACGTTTACGACCAAACTGCTGCTGCAAGTCGCCAGGCTGAAAGCCGGTGATCCGACGGATGAGACGACGACCGTTGGTCCGTTGATCGATCCGGGGGCCACGCAGCGGGTCGAGAGATGGATTGAAGAGGCAGTGGCGCAAGGAGCCCGGGTGTTGCTGGGCGGAAAGCGCCTGGGAACGGTCTTGGAAGCCACGGTGCTCACCAATGTGAAGCCGGAGATGAAAGTGTCTTGCCAGGAAGTGTTCGGCCCCGTGGTCACGGTGTCGTCCTATCGGCAGTTCAGCGACGCCATTGCGGCGTTGAATCAATCCGACTATGGATTGCAGGCCGGCGTGTTCACGCAGGATATCAACAAGGTCTTTCACGCTTTCCGTCATTTGGAAGTGGGCGCCGTGTTAGCCAACGAGATTCCCACGTTTCGGGCGGATCACATGCCTTATGGGGGCGTAAAGGATTCCGGGTTGGGGAGAGAGGGCGTACGAGCGGCCATTGAGGATATGACTGAGCCGCGCCTGTTGGTCCTGAACCTGAAAGAGCCGGTCTGAGGATCGTAGAAATAATCCTGTGAGGATATTGCGAACCCCGGACAATCTTGGTACAACAGCGGCCCAATACAACGCATTGTCAATGTAGTGCAGTCAGCCTGCGGATAGACAAGGGAGACGACGACGATGGTACCTACACAGATGTTTCTGACGCGAGGAGTGGGAGTTCATAAGGAGAAGCTGGCTTCTTTTGAACAAGCCCTCCGCAGTGCCGGTGTGGCTTACTGCAATCTGGTGACGGTCTCGTCGATCCTTCCGCCTAACTGCAAAATCATCCCACGCAAGCGGGGTGAAAAGCTGCTGAACCCCGGCGAAATCACTTTCTGCGTCATGGCCCGGTCAGAGACCAATGAACGCAACCGTCTCGTGTCCGCATCCATCGGACTTGCCATTCCAACGGATCGTCAGACCTACGGCTATCTCTCCGAGCACCATGCGCACGGCGAAACCGATGAGGAGACCGGCGAATATACCGAAGATCTCGCCGCACAGATGCTGGCGACCACCTTGGGAGTGGAGTTCGATCCGAATATTGCCTGGAAAGAGCGCGAGCAGGTCTTCAAGATGGCCGGACAAATCGTGCGCACGTTGAATATCACCCAGTCGGCCGTCGGCAAGCCGGACCGATGGACGACGGTCATCGCATTGGCCGTCTTTATTCCCGAGGAAAATATCCCCAAGCGCTCTCGCCGCTAATCAGCGTGAGTATGTTGTCCCGCAGCACGCACACCATGCCAGCCTCTATGGTGGAACAGGTATGACACTTCCTGCTGGGTGGGAAGGCCAGGACCACAATTTCCTGGGGATCGATGAGCCCTGGTGCCATCCCGAGCAGGCGGGCGTCTATATCCTGCCGGCTCCGTACGAACACACCTCCAGCTATATTCTCGGATCAGACCGCGGACCTTCCGCCATTCTTGAGGCGTCCGCTCAGGTAGAGTTTTACGATGAGCAGCTCGGATGCGAGCCGTTTCGTGAATGGGGCGGCATCGCGACCGCGACTACGCTCGATCTTCAAGGGCGCGTGGACGGGCCTGCGGTTGACGCGATTCAGTCATTTGTCGCCCCGCATGTCGGGACCGGGCGATTTCTTGTGACCCTCACAGGCGAGCATACAGGCGCACTCGGGGCAATTCGGGCCCATGCGAAGCGCTACCCCGATCTATGCGTGGTGCAAATCGACGCGCATGGCGATTTGCGCCAGGCCTATGGGGGAAATCCGTTTAGCCACGCGAGCGTGATGGCCCGAGTCGTCGATGATGGACATCGGCTCGTCCAGGTCGGGATTCGCTCAATCTGTCCTGAGGAAATCCAACGGATCAATACGACCAAGAGCATTGCCACGTTCTTTGCTGCGTCGATTCTCGATCCATCCGGTCCCTATGAGGGGCGGGCGGCACGGTGGGTGCCTGAAGTGGTTGCGGCCTGTACCGGACCCGTGTATCTGACGTTCGATTGCGACGGGCTGGATAGCGCCATTATCCCAGCCCTGGGTACGCCGGAACCAGGCGGACTCGGATGGTATGATACGTTGCATTTGGTCACGGCGTTGGCCAACGGTCCGGGGATTGTCGGTATGGATATCAGTGAGATCGCTCCGATCGACGGGTTCGTGGCGCCGCAATTTGCCATCGCCCGCTTGATCTATCGCATGCTCGGCCGGATCAAAGCCGGCCGCCGGGTTCATTGAGGCGTTCGCCACGATGACGCGCGACGTTCAGCCCGCGCCTTCTTCTCCCATCCGCATCAATAAGTTTTTTACCGAGCATGGCATTTGTTCCAGGCGCGAGGCGGATCAGCGCGTCGAAGCGGGACGCGTGACCGTCAACGGGGTTGTCGCGACGCTGGGTGACCGGGTGAGTCGGACGGATGTCGTCGCCTGCGACGGGACTGTGATTCCCTGGGGCCAGGCTTTTCTTTACATCAAGTACCACAAACCGGTCGGGGTGACGACGACGAGCGAGTCGCACGTGCCTCGGAATATCATCGCCGAAATCGGACATCCCGACCGGATCTTCCCGATCGGGCGGCTGGATAAGGATTCATCCGGTCTGATTCTGCTGACGAATGACGGAAATATTGTGAACGATATCCTGCGCGTGGAATTCGGCCACGAACGGGAATATGTGGTGGATGTCGATCGACCGTTCGACGAGGCCTTCCTCAGGCAGATGGCAGAGGGGGTGGTTATTCTCGGCAGCAAGACAAGGCCGTGCCGCATGGAGCGCGTGCGGCCCCACCGGTTTCGTATCATCTTGACGGAGGGGCGCAATCGCCAGATCCGGCGGATGTGTCAGGCGTTGGGCTATCGAGTGACGGGGCTACACCGTGTCCGGATCATGCACATCGGCATTACCGGTTTGGGGGCGGGAAGCTGGAAGGAACTCTCGGCTGACGAACGGGTTGAGCTTTTTCGGGCAGTCGGGCGTCCGCCGGGTTAGTGGGTCTCGCTTGGGATGGGCGAAGCGGATGGTCCGCCGACATGCGCCCGGTCGGTCGCGCCTGAAGGAAGATCATCTGCCGCATCATTGTCGTCGTCGACCGGCTTTCTGCGTTGGCCCAGGAAGAGGTTGAGCAGCGCAATGAAGAAGCTCCCGCCCACTAATGTCATGCTGCTGGCCTGAATCGTCTTTGTTCCCTCATCGCGCATATCCTTCGCCACATCGGCAACGGTATCCAACAGATGGTCTAAGGCCAAGCTCACCTGAATCATTTTGGGGCCGGCATTGTCGGAGGCATGCTCTTCTGCTTTTCTCCGGAGCGCTTCGCGTTCGGCCGGAGAATTGGCCGTCCATTCCTGTGTCAGGAGCTGAACGGTCGTGCTGGCTGCGGAGAAGTATTGATCGAGGCTGCGTCGAACGGATTCGATGTCCTCCGGTTCGCTCCGTCCGCTTCGGGAGACGCGCAGGCCTGCCGCCGCGTACCGGTCGATGGCATGTTGAATCTTCGCCCGCTGAACGGGGAGCGATTCCGTGATGCGTTCGAAGTCCTTTTGACTGTCGGCTTCCAGGGCTCGAATAATCGTATTGCGGTAGCGCATGGTGTCGGCCGAAATATGCGCGAGGTCGGTCGCGCCGAGTGTGTATTCCGTATACATGATGCGCAGGTCCTGGTCGACCTGGCTCAGGGTCTGTCCGCTATACCAGCCGATCCCGGCGATGAGCACGCTGATCAGCAGTTGGGCGCCGGTCGGTTTAGGGATAGGAAGACGATCGAGCAGTCCCACAACAGTGTCCTTGGTTAATCGATGATGATTCGGCGGTCGACGTGAGGCGTCAGATTGGGATCGTTGGAGACGAAGACGACCGACCAGGGCTCGTCTTTCGAGCAGAGACGCCGGAGAATGGTCTCCCGCATCGTCGGGTGCATGTTGTGAATGATCCCGTCAAAAATAAGAATCTGCGGCCTGGCGAGGATGGCGCGCGCGAGCAGGATTCTCATAATGTGGGTCGGAGCCAGCACTTTGCCGGGTGTCCGTACGTGGGACTTGATGCCTTGTGGTAAGGCATCGATCTCTTCTTCCAGTTCCGTGAAGCGGAGCGCCCAGCGGACATCGCTGTAAGGCACATAGGACCGGCCTAATACGATGTTTTCTTCGATCGTGCCCTCGAACAGGGTGAGTTGGGAGTCGAGCATGAATCCACGGCAGCGGTTGACGGTCGTTCGATCCAGGTGTCGGAGATCCACCCCGTTGTAGCGGAGGACGCCATGGGTTGGAGCTTCCAATCCTGCGAGGACTCGGGCGAGAGCCGTTTTCGCGACGGTGGTGCTGGCATAGATGCCGACTTTTTCACCCGGCATGACTTCCAGATCGAAGTTGGAAAAAATGGAAGAGGTTCCAGGATGCGCAACCGCCAGGTCTTTGCACGTGAGCCGAATTCCGTGGATAGTGGGGTCCGGCAAGGGGACGGACAGTGTCGCCGATTCCTGGTCTTTCGGGAGCGCAAAGAACTCGTCGAGCTCTGTCAACGCGGTCATAAAGTAATAGACGTGGCCCATCCGCTTGACGACGCCGTCGAAGCTCGTGAGGATTCCTGCTACCACCACTTCGGCGGCTACCAATTGTCCGATCGTCAATTGACCGATCGAGAGGAGCCACCCGGCGGTGGCAATGAGGCTGCTGTGGCCAATAGCCTGCCATCCGACTGAGCTCAGGTATTGCCGTGCTAGCACGGCAAAGCGTTCTCGTCTAGTGGCGACATAGTTGTCGACCAGCTGATCGGACTTCTGCATGAGCAGCGGTTGGCTATCGGTCGCTTTGAAATGCAGGAGGTTGTAAGAGATTTCCTGCATCCAATGCAGCGTCTCATATTTGGCATGGGATACGGCGATGGTGGTTCGTAAGCCGCCGTGCGAGAGCAGGAAGAAGATCACGTTGAAGCCCGCGAGCAACAGGGCGTCGTACAGCAGGAAATAGGGATGGTAGAACACCAGAATGGACATTCCCACCGCTCCGCCGACGACCACGTTGATCAAGTCGACGAGCAAGACGGAGAGGGCGCGCTGCATTAACACTGTTTCGAGAAAATAGTTGGCGTAGCGCGGCTTGAACTTCTGATATTGCATGAGCGGAAGTTGTTGCGTCATGGCGAGCGTCACGCGCGCGAACACCCGTCGCTCCAGCACTTCGACGGCATAATACTGGAGGGTTTTGAAGACGCCGACAAAGGCCAGGGCCGATGCCATGATGACCGCCAGAGTCACAATGGTGATGGGCTGAATCGCGAAGGCGAAGGTGTTAACGAGTTCCTGAACCGTCAACGGCACAATCAGTGAGAAGAGTCCGATCGCAAGCGAATAGGAAAAGATGAGCCCGAGGACTTTCTTCTCGAGGCGGAAGAGGAGCCCCAGGTGTCCCAGCATGGCCTGGAAAAGGTTCGGCTGCGTATCAGAATGGCCTTGGGCCATATCTTTCAGGTCCTTACGCTAAATCGCCGAGGCGCGGTGCAGAGAGGAATCCCGTCACCAGGCTCACCCGTGACACTGCCGAATCGATGTCGGTACGGTCACCCTAGCAAATATCATCTGCAAATTCCACGTTTACACGGACTTAGTCACGAGACCGGTAATTGACCGGGACTGCGCTCGGGTTGCTTTTGGCCCAGGCGCCGATGGCCCATTGGTACAGAGCCTGGGCTTTCTGGTAGTCGGCCTTGGCGCGAATCACCTGCGCTTCGGAGTCCACCGAATTGCGCTCGCGAAGATTCACGAAGAGAACGCTGGTGGCGCCCAACCCAAAGCGGAATCGTTCGCCTTCTTCGAGTGTTTTGGCGAGGCGCAAGGATTGGACGGCAGCCTCCATTCGCTCTTTGGCTCGCTCGATCGCCGAAAGGGCGTTATCGACATCGACGACCACCTGCTGTTCACGGAATTTTTGGACCATGACGAAGCGGTCTGCTTTGCCCTGCGCTTCAAGTACTTCGCCGCGGCTCCGACGTTGGAGAATGGGGATTCTGAGTTCAAGGCCAAAGCGGTACCCGAGGCCGAGCACGAATTTCTCCGGATTGCGAGCTGGGGCGGCTTCGGCATCCAGGCTCGGGAGTAAGTTATTCTTAGCGAGTTCTAAGTCGATATCGTTCATTTTCGCTTCGATTCCGATTTCCCTAATTTCAGGCCGTTCGGCTTTCGCTTGAATCTTATGGGCCTTGACGGCATCAGGCGTCGGAGACAGCATCTGTGCCGGAAAGTCCGGGACCCGGTCGAGGGCGGGCAGGGATGGAACGTTGCTCTCCCACAGGAACATCGACAGTTTGAATTGCTCCTGCTCCACCTGGCGCTGTGCGGCAATGGAGACTTCTCGGCGGCGCTGGACTTCCTGGTTGGCTTCGACCACGTCTAACGGCGCGACGGCTCCGGCCTTCGCCCGCCCTTCCACCTGCTTAAACCGATCCTCTGCCACTTTGAGGGCTCTACGCTGAACTTCGACATAGCGGACGGCTGCCACCCAATCCCAAAATTGGGTGGCTGCCGCTAGGAATAAGTCCTGCCGGGTTTGTGCAATACGGATATCCGCTCGAGGATCGGCCAGCTCAGACCGCTGCAGTTCCGCGTTCTCTGGATTGACCATCAAGCCTTTCAGGAGAGGGAAAAACCCTCCTAGAATGACTTGCTGGCTGCCGTTTCCAAAAGAAAGGTCAGGAATCTTGGCATCGCCAATGGCTTGGCGGACACCGGCGCTGTACCGGAATCCCATCGGATTCCGGGCTTCGATGAGCGTGTCGTTGAACCCCACCGATTGCGTGCCGAATTTATCCTTGGAGATAAACCGTTCGATTTCGGTGTCATTGATAAGGACAGGCTCAAACGCTCCAAGGGCTTTGAGCATTCGGCCGCGGGCCATCACTTTCTCGGTCCCGGCTCCTTTGAGCAAGGGGTGTGAGCGATCGATCCAGGCATGGATTTCATCCACACTCAAGGGAATTGCGGGGAGCCCCTTCGCCGCGTCTCCCTCGGCTGCAGCGGCGTTGAGCGGAACTGATGCGGCAGATAGAAGAAGCGCCCCACACACGAGGCCGAACCGTAACAACATCATGGCTACTCCTTTGCTCTCCTGGATATGAGCCCGTTGTCGCCCGCCGTCTGGCGAGCATAGGGCATGAACGGATGTGTGCTGGAGAGGTGATTCAGCAAGAGCGCGATACGGTACTGATAGGGGCGGTTACTTCGCACCTCGTCCCGCTTTCGGTAAGAGCGTGTCGATGAGGCTTGGCGGACGCTCTTGGTAATCAGGCGGGAAGAGATTGAAGCGCCGCCACATCTCATACCAGAGCGGGACACGATTGAGGATGACCCAGCCCATGACTTTGGTGCCTTGCCGCACATGGCTTTGCTCCGGCCATGGCCGGTCTTCAGGGTCCGGTACCACCCAGAACCGGAAGTTACCCTTGCCGTCGTCTGTTTGGTCGATGACTTTGATTACGCCAGTAAACGTGCCTGCCATCACTTCAGGCCAGGCGGGAAGCGGAATAGCCGGAATGCCATAAAACAGAATTTTCACTTTCCGCCCGACGTTGAGGAGCGGGGCGTCGATGCCGTCTGCCGTCATCTCTACGGCCTTGTCGAGACTGGTGGGTGACAGTCGAACGATCTTGTCTCCCTGCCGGACGGTTTCTCCGGCGCCCGCCTCGGCCATCTTGACGACCGTGCCGTCGATCGGCGCCAGAATTTTGCTGGCGATGCGACGTTGTGTGGCATTCGACATGCGGAGGGAGACTTCGGCCACTTGATCCGCGGCTTTGGCGGCCTCTCCCACGGAAGCATCCCGTGCGGCTTCGGCGTCCAGCAACCGCTGCAATACCTCAGCGCTGATCTGCTCACGACCAAAGCCAAGGGCTTTCATGGACTGCTCGGCGGCTCGTAAATTGGCTTGCGCCCCTTCCAGGTCGGCTTTGCTGCCGATGGCCGATTGGATGGTCAACTCCAGTTCCCGCTGTGAGACGAGGCCTTGCTCGGCGAGCTGCTTGTGGCGGTCGACGTTCAGTTCGGCCGTGGACATCGTGATTTTTGCGGATTCAACTTTTTGATAGGCTTCGCGAACTTTGTTCTGGGCTTCGACCACGCGGGCTTGGGCCGATGGAACGGCGGCCTTCACGAGGTTCTGCATTTCTTTGATGCGCTTATCGAGTTGCTCCGCTCGGGAGAGAGCGGCCTTCCGGGTTTGTTCAAGCGCTTTCTTGCGTTGATCGAGGAAAGACAAGAGGTCCGGTGCCATGAAGTTTGGATCGTAATCCTCCAACTCCACGATCAGGTCACCTTGTTTCACGCGGACGCCTTCGAAGACATGCCATTTTTGGATCCGTCCCGTGATCTGGGCCTCGATATCTTGTGGCCGCTCATAGGGCGAATAGGCGGAAAGTTGACCTGTGACGGTAATCGTCTGGGTCCAAGGAACAAAGGCAATGATGAGGAGAAACAGGATGACGAGCTTAATGGCCAGTCGGGAAGAAAACTTCAACCGTTCTGGAATTTGAACCGCTTCCCACGACTGGAGTTTGCTGGATGTGGCAAGGTCATCGATCGAAATCTCGCTTAGGCCGCTGTCCCTCGCGATGAGCGAGCGGACTTTGCTTTTCAGACCTGAACCAAGGCGAGCCACGACGGTGATCTCCTTAGAAAATGGCAGCTTGGGACCCCTACACTGCATATCATATGAGAAACATCAGGCCGAGGTCAATTTGAAGCGCAGAACCGGCATACGTGAAGGTGCGTACAGTGAGAGGGTTCACCTTGACCCATACAGGCAGAATCGCTAAGGTGGCGCTCTGTTTTTTAGGCTGTAGGATGAAGGAAGGAGCGCGCTGGTATGGCTGGAACAGGACGATCATCTCGCCGGGCACGCAAGGCGCAAGGTCCGCTTATCGGGATTCTCGGGGGCAGCAAATCCGATTTCCCGATTCTGGAGAAAGCCGGTGCGCTGCTCTCGGAATTCGAGATTCCCTATGAACTCTTAGTGGTATCGGCTCATCGGACCCCGGACCGGCTATTCGAGTACGCCGAAACCGCGCCGGGACGAGGGGTCGAAGTCATTATTGCGGGCGCCGGGGGGGCGGCCCATCTTCCGGGCATGTTGGCGGCCAAGACCCATTTGCCGGTCATCGGCGTACCCATTCCCACAGAAAATCTTCGAGGGTTGGATTCGTTGCTGTCCATCGTTCAGATGCCCAAAGGCATTCCTGTGGCGACGGTTGCCATCGGAGGGGCGGAAAATGCCGCCTTGCTGGCTGCCCAAATCCTGGCAGGCCGGTATCCGTGGATTGCCGATCGTGTGAAGGCGTTCCGCAAGTCTCAGACTGAAAGTGTACTCAATTCTCCGGAGGCTCAGGGAACCAGTGTGGGTAGTCTCCAGGCGGATCGGATGAGTCAGCGGTCGTGACCATGGAGTCCCTCGGACCCGGTGCGACCCTCGGGGTATTGGGTGGCGGGCAGCTCGGCGCCATGTTCACGCGGGCGGCACGGCAGCTTGGCTATCAGGTCGCCGTCTGGGATCCGGATTCCGATGCGCCGGCGCATGGCCTCGCGAGCCGGGCTTTCTCTGCTGCCTTTTCAGATCCTGCTGTCTACCGGGAATTCAGCCAGCTGGTGTCTGCCGTTACGTTCGAATGGGAAAATGTGCCGGCTTCGCTCTGTGACCAGCTGAGTCGGATCTGTCCCGTCCGTCCATCTGGGGCCGTGCTTCGAGTAATCCAAGATCGGATCGATCAAAAACAATTCTTGCAGGCGCAGGGACTTCCCGTTCCGTCGTTTTCGGTGGTGACGAATCCCGCTGAACTTGCCGGGGTCGTTCAAGTTTTCGGATGTGCCGTGATCTGCAAAACCGCGACCGCGGGGTACGACGGGAAGGGCCAGTGGACGATCAGGCAGCCGGCGGACATTGCGGAGGTGGAGACGGCACTTCGGGCAATGGTGCCGGCCGGTGCGCGATGGATCGTCGAGTCCATGGTGGACTATGTGCGGGAGCTATCGGTGCTGGTCGTTCGGAGCGCGAATGGGGAGCACCGTCTGTATCCGGTCGTTGAAAACCGGCATGAGGCCGGGATTCTTCGGATGACGGTGGCTCCGGCTGTGGTCTCTTCCGAGGTTATGACGCAGGCGAAGGAGTTGGCGCTTCAAGCCGTGGAAGCGCTCGGTGGTATCGGGGTATTTTGCGTAGAACTGTTTCAGCTTCACGGGGATCGTCTTCTGATCAACGAAATCGCCCCGCGTCCGCATAATTCCGGACACTACACGTTGGACGCCTGCACCGTGTCCCAATTCGAGCAGCAGGTGCGGGCATTGTGCGGACTGCCGCTGGGAGAAGTCCGACTGTTGTGTCCTGCCGCGATGGTGAACCTGATCGGCCATGACGTTGAGAAGATCACGAGCGCTAAGGGATGCAAAGACCTCCTGACGATTCCAGGTGCCGAACTTCATCTGTACGGGAAGCGTACGGTGCGACCAGGCCGCAAAATGGGGCATGTCACTTTCCTTGCAGAGTCGGGCGACGAGACGACGGGCCGCGCCAGCCGGTTCATGCAGTGCCTTGCTCTGTAAGAGTAGGGGTGAGGATCGGTACCCTCCGATAGGCCGGATCGGATTGAGCTAGCGACTCGCCCGCAGGCCCATCGGTGCCTCACCAATGGCGCACAATCGATAGACTCTCTTGTAAATTCCCTCGCACCCGTTCGATTTTGTATGTGCCGTAGGGTGCATTCCTCTGGCTGAGTCACGGAAAGGCCTCTGGATTACTATGCCAATCGACAGTTTCTGATCTCCGGCCAGGGGTACAGAAGTTGCTGTGCTTACGCGTGGTCTATCGGGAGGACGATCCTGTGAATACTACGGCGGCAACAGCGTCGGCTCCAGCCAACAGTCGATTTCACCAATTTCTCACGCATCCCCGCTCACGGCTGATTCTGCTGCAATGTCTGGTGAGCGTGATCCTGTCCTACGAGTTGCTTTTCGGCACGGAGTCGGTCATCAGCCGGCTGAAAAGCGAGGGAATGGTCGTCGGAATATGGGCATTCGTGGGAATGCTCGTCTTGTTGCCGAGTGCCTGGTTCGAGTTAGCCTGGGTCAATGGCGCGCTCGTGGCCGTTGATACGGTGCTGGTGACAGGGACGATCTATCTGTCAGGGAACGCGCGCCCGGATCTCTATACCGCATACTTTGTCTTGATGTTGGTGGCGGCCTCGGTGCGGCGCTTGAGCCATATGATGGGGCTATGCCTCCTCCTCTGTGCCGGGTACGCCGCATTGTTGTATGAGGGTATTGTCCACAGTGAAACCGTGGCGGTTGGCCATTTGCTTGGCGTGCCGGTGCTCCTGGTGATGGCGGTCTTCTATGGGTTGGCGTTGGAAGCCGTCACGGTTGTCCAAGAAGAGAAGTCGACGTTGCTGAAGGATGTCGAATCCTTGAAGCGCACGGAAGAGCAACTGGCGGCGAGCAAGGTACAATTGGAGGCCCGCATTGCCGGATTGAACAAGGACCTGACGCAGTCTCAAGACAAGCTGCAGCAGGGGCTGGCGGTGCGACAAGGGTTAGAACGTCGATTGCGCGAGGCGCAGAAGATGGAGGCCGTCGGACGGATGGCGGCCGGGATCGCCAAGGAGTTCGGCGAGTTGTTCTCGGTGATCGGGAAGCAGACCGGTGTACTGTTGGCCCAGTTGCCGACCAACGATCCGCTGCGAGCTGCGACCGACGAAATATTTAAGACCGGTGAGAAAGCGGCCGCATTGACGGCTCAATTGATCGCGCTCAATTTGGAAGATACGCAGGTCCGTCAGGTGCTGTCGGTCAAGACGGTCTTGGCGGATCTTCGGAGTGCCATCAGGAGTCTGCTCCCGGCGCAGATCGACCTCGCGATCCATCAAGACGAATCCCCGATTTATGCAGAGGTCGATCGTGAAGGGCTGGAAAAGGTGCTGTTTCAGCTGGTGGTCAATGCGCGGGATGCCATGCCGAGCGGCGGACGACTGGTGATTGAAGCGCGCTCGGGTGCAGGTCTGCCCGGCGCCGCTCATGCCAGCGGGGTCGGTAAAAAGCCCTCTCACGACGTACTGGTTCAGATCAGCGACACGGGGACGGGGATGAATCTGGACACGCAGGCGAGGATGTTCGAGCCGTTTTTTTCGACAAAAGAAACCAATGTGGGGCTCGGACTGACGGCGGTTTACGGGATCGTCAAGCAGAACGGGGGGATGGTTGAGGTGGACAGCCGGCCAGGGCAAGGGACGGTGGTTCGGGTCTGGCTGCCGGGTGCCCGGGTTGCCAATGCGCAGGAGGAGCCGATTCCCAAGTCGATGCTGGCCAAGGGGGATGAGACGATCCTCCTGGTTGAGGAAGATGAGATCAGCCGCAAACTGGTCGGCTCGATGCTGGCCCGATACAAATACCGCGTGCTGGAGGCAGCGTCTTCCGTTGAAGCATTGATGCTCACCCAGCGGTACCAAGGTATTGTGCATTTGACGGTGAGCCCCTTGGTCATGCCCGAGATCGGAGGTCGGGAATTGGCTCGCCGGCTTCTCAATCATCAGCCCACGATGAAAGCGCTGTTTGTGTCGAGTTATGACGATCAGACGATCGCGCATCATCGGATCAATCGACGATTTGTACTTCAGCAGCCCTATCGACAAGTCGGATTGGTGGAGAAAGTCAGAGAAATGCTCGACGCCGCCTAGCATTCAGGGCCATCAATAACGCCCTGAGTGCTCCGGCGCGAAGAAATGCACGTCCCGTTGTTTGAAGATCCCGACCAGGGCCATGCCTGCCACGAATCCTCCAATGTGAGCGAAGAAAGCGATCCCTCCACCGTGGGATCCCAGTGACAGTCCTCCGCTGTATAGCTGCCCCAAAAACCAAAACCCCAAGACGATGACGGCTGGTACAGAGGTGGTTCCAAAGAAAGGGGGCGGGATCAGCACCAGTACGCGGGCTCTGGGATAGAGCAGGAGATAGGCCCCCAGAATCGCGGAAATGGCGCCGCTGGCGCCGACCATAGGGATCTGAGAGGACGGGTCGGTGAATGCGTGGCTAAGGGCTGCCAGGACTCCGCAGAGCACATAAAAGATGGCAAATTTGAGGTGGCCCATCGCATCTTCGATATTGTTGCCGAAGATCCAGAGATAGAGCATGTTGCCGAGCAAATGCATCCAGCCGCCGTGGAGGAACATGCTCGTGATCAGGGTCAGTGTTGCGGGAATGGAGGCGATGTCGCGTGGAAGTGCCGCATGACTAAAGATAACGGCAGGTATGGCCCCATACTGAAAGGCAAAGGCTTCGCCGGGTCTGTCAGGTAGTGTGAACTGATAGGCAAACACCACGGCGCAGACCGCAATGATGGCTATCGTCACGATCGGTGGGCGCTCAGTCGGATTGTCGTCACGCAGGGGGAGCATAGGGCCCGCTAGTGTAGTGATTCATGCTGTTCTTGTCTTATCCAGAGCGCTCTTGGCCCGATTCACTTTCGCTAAGATTTCCTGCGCGGATTTGGTCCACACAAAGGGGGTGGGCTGGGTATTGCGGTGGGTCATGTAGGCGTCAAT
>JAURZE010000026.1:300000-396050 GCA_030653545.1 Nitrospira sp.
TCTCCCCATACACTGACACGAAAGTCGGCATCACATAGGTGAGCAAGAAGGCAATGACGCCCACTCCAATCAACACCAAAAACAGCGGATACGAGAGGGCTTTCGTCACTTTTTGCCGCAGCGCCATCATCAGCTTGAGGTAGCCGATGTATCGCTGCAGAACCTCGGGAAGATTACCCGATTGCTCTCCCGCCTTAACCGTCGCGATATACAACTCAGGGAAATAGGCTGGATGTTTGGCCAATGCGTCGGACGACGCCGTCCCTCCTCGAATATCCTGCCGCACATCCCGCAACGCCTGCTGAAACCCCGTGTGTTGAGCCCGCTCGATAAGCAACTCCCACACTCGCAACACCGGCAATCCCGACTTCACCAGCGCCAGAAACTCCTGGTTGAAAATCAGAAACTCTCCGAGAGGAAGCTTTCCCCAGGACCGACTCGGGGCAGAATGGCCCGAAGCCACACCGCTTCGCTGATGGAGTGTGAAGACCAAGAGGCCTTGAGACTCGAGCTTTCCACGCACCGCGGCTTCTTCGGCCCCTTCGATCTGCCCGTCAACGATCGAGCCGTCAGACCGGGCAACTCTGTAGGTGAAGATGGCCATGAATAGGTACCTGCGTCCCCGGGAGATGGGGCGTCTGGTTACTCAGCCTTATCGAGTGGAGACGTCCCGGATGCGACACGGCTGGGGAGCCGAAGTGCTTGCCCAATGAGAATTCGATTATCGGCTAACTCATTCGCCGCCATGAGTTCCTGTACCGTGGTATGAAATCGCTGCGCAATGCTCCATAGAGTATCCCCCGGCTTCACCGAGAGACTGGCGGGATAGTCGGCCGCCGCCACAGAACGCTCTCCGCCATCAACGATCGCGTCGGATGGCAGCGCCTCAGCCGGAGCCACCGCCACGCGCGTCTTCTCATCGCCATGATGGGATGAATCCATGTTGACAGGACGCACGGCAGGCGGGCGAGCGTTTGTCGAAGATAGATTGGCCGGTGCGGCACCGGCACCGGTTTCGCCTCCGCGTTCAAACTGCTTTCCCATCTTCGCCAGCTGTTTCTGGAGTTGTTTCAACTGGTTCTGGAGCGCCGTGCCGGCCTGCGAGACCCGTTGCCGCTCAGTCCGGGATGAAGACAGTTCTTCGCGCTGAAGGTCAATGATATGCCGCGCCTCCGTCAGCCGCCGCTCCGCCTCTCGAATTCGCCCTTCCATCTGGGCGCGAGCAATTTGGGAATCCGCGAGCTCTTGCCGCCTGGACTCAAGCTCCGAGCGAAGCTCCCCAATCGTGCGCTGAGAATCACGGAGCGAGGTCTTGAGCGTATCCACCGTCAGCTGAAGGTCCGATACCTCCTGCTCAACGATAGGTTCAAGCGGTCCACACCCGACAAGACCTGTCCCCCCGAGCAGAAACCAGATGGCCCATGCCCCCAGTCCTCTCCGCCACCTAAGACGAGGAACCCGGACAGGCGATTCATGAAGCAAGCATGTGCGCATAGACAGCATTACCATTGATTGTAGGCGGTCCCGGTTGTTCCGACAAGATCAGACCCGGAGTAGACATCAAAGATGCCACCCTCCGTAGGCTCAATGATCTCCTGCCACGTCGTGGAAGAACTCGTAAACGGGTCCTTGGGAATCGACCGCAGATATCCGGCCACCACAAGCCCTTCCAGACTGGTTGGATATTTCCCATGGTCGGCCCGATGGTGATCCAAGAGTTCCCGCATCGTAAACAGATCCTGCCGCAACACGGTCTCCCTCGCCTTGATTAGCGAAGACTGATACGACGGCACCGCAAGCGTGGCTAATATTCCGATAATCGAAATCACGATCATCAACTCAATAAGGGTAAAACCCTTTGCGTTGAGTGCGCCACGTCTACCAATCTCGATACTTCGTTCCATCCAGCGCTACGGCCTCACTTTGGGTGACCACGTCATAGACATCCTCCCCGCACCAACTCGACGGCTTCGGACTGTCTTTGTAGCAACGGAGTATCCAGTCGTTCTTCCCGGTAAGCGGGTCGACGGGCAGTCCTCGAAGGTACCGCCGCATCGTCGTTCCGCGAACCGTCGCTTCCTCCCCGGTCAATTTGACCCCGAGAAGCGCATCCAACGTCTTGGGATACCCGTAGATGCTGGTCACATCTTTACAGGTCAGCTTGTTCTTCAGGCAAACAGGCCCAAGCAGCGCATCGCCATCCCGATTCCATTCCAACTTAAAGGTATCAATGGCCGCTCGGATGGTCCGCAACTGCTGGCGCAATTCGATTTCCTGCCGCCGTTGCGTCGTGACCTTGCTCAAAGGCATCGCGATTGAGGCGAGAATCACGACGATCGTCATGGTGACAAGAAGCTCAAGAAGCGTGACCCCAGACTCTTTCACCGGACCCTCACGACCCCCGTCCCGACTTCGGTCGCTTGCGCCCCACCGTCCCGATCAGCCGCAGCAAGCTCGACCCTCACCGGAGAAACACCGACGGCAACAGCCCCAAATGTTACGGTCACAGATCGAGGAGCGCGGCTGTCCGTTTTAGACAGACGAAACGTCAACCTCCCCGCGTCCTCACCCCCACCATCGTTTCCAGAGGCCGCCGCATCAAGCAGCTCCGCATCGCCGATTCGCTTGAAGCGCAACACCAGCGGATCGTATTCCAGCTGAAAGACACCATCGGCCGATGCCTGAAGGCGCCCATCCAAGATCGAAAGCTTGATCTCTTTTCCGACTTGGACCGCCGCATCGCCGGGCTGAATAGAAAGGATCGGGCCACTGACTGCGGCCTTCATCAGAGAAGCAGCTGACGTTTTGTCGCTCTTGGACCGTATACCGTTGGAAGCGAGTGATCCGAGTCCGGTCTGACTGCCGGAAAGATGGGCCAGCGTTTTTTTCGGCGCACTAGAGAACAGCGGCGTGGTCGCATAACTTGTCTCAGTCCCGGACCAGAAGGCCTGGTTGGTTGATCCGGGTGCCAACGGGGATTGCATGATACGAGGGGTAATCGTCAAGATGACTTCGGTCGTCACCCGTTCCGTTTTGAATGAGCTGAGCCAATTCCCGATGAGAGGCAGATCGCCGATCCACGGCATGGTCACGCGAGTCTTGCGATCCTCCTCCTGAATCAAACCGCCGAGCACGATGGTCTCCCCGTCACGCATATTGAGTGTCGTTTCCGCAGATCGATTGCCGAAACGAAACTGCTGGATCGGCGGCGAGGCCTGTAAGGTCACCTGGTCGCCGATGCGAATCACTTCAACTTTCATCTTCAAGGAAAGTTCGTTGCCCAATCGAATGGATGGCTCCACCGTAAGCTTGACTCCGGTGTCCCGAAACTCAATCGACGTGACGGTTGAGGTTGTCGGCACAGCCCCGGTTGCCGCCTGTCCAGGCAACACATTGGTGGTCGACAAGAGAATCGGCTGCTTGTCTCCGATATTAATCTCGGCCTTCTTATTGTTCACCACCCGCACCTTTGGCGCAGCCAGTGTCTTAGCGTCCGATTCCTGCTTGAAAAAATCGAGCAAAACACTCGTTGGAAGACGAAACAGATAGCTGTCAGGCCCAAGGCTCGTCAGCTGGCGATAGGTCATTTGGACGGGATCTGCCGCCAGCGCACCGGTAAACCCGGGAGGAATGAGTCCGGCGCCGGCCTGTTTGGGATAATTCAATCCGTACGTTTGGTTCTTGGTACGATTGACTTCCAGCACTTCAAGATCAAACAGAACTTCCGGCTCTTGCCGGTCGTTGGAAAGAATGATCCGCTCCGCGAGATCCAGCTTCTCCGGTTGATCGCGGATTACGATGGCATTGAGTTGTTCATTGGCATGCATCCGCTTCGAGTCCAGCATGCTTTTGAGCAGCACCAACATATCCTTGGCCTTGGCCGTCGAAAGATAAAACGTCCGGATCATCAGATCCTGATACTGCTCCTGCTTCTGCTTGGTGTTTGGACTGATGATGAGGACTCCTGGCGAGACCTGCCTGGAGAAGAGACTATTGCTGTTCAAGATCAAGTTCAGCGCATCCTCAAATGGCGTATCCTGGACTCCGATGGAAATCGGATCGTTCCGGACATCTTTATCGAAGATCAGAGTGAACCCGCCCACCTTCGCCACCCCCTCCAATACCTCTTTGATCCCTGCGTTCTTGAATCGCATCGTCACCGGCTGCTTCAGGCGGTCGCCGCGCATGGCCGCCTGCTGCTCTTCCGTCAACCGGCTGATACTTTCAAGCGGATCTTTGAAGGTAGGATCCAGCTCCGCAGCTCTGGTATAGCCTCCCATCGCCTCGTCTGTTCGACCGAGCTGGGCCAGCCGCTCGGCCTCACGGAAATGCGAGCGAGACTCTTTCAAGCGGGTCGCTTCTGCCAGACTGGCCTGATGAACAAGATTGGCAGGCTCGATCGTCAGTGCCCGTTTGAACTGCTCAATCGCCAGATCCATTTGCCGTTCTTTGAGAAACGCCTCTCCGCGTTCATGGTAGAGGCCCGCAGCTCGTTCTCGCGCCAGCGCGTACTTGCTGGTGAGACCCGGATCAAACGGATCATTCTTCAGGGCCTCCTTGTAGGCGAGACTGGCCTCCTCCCAATTCCCGGCGGCCAAATGCTGATCGCCGCGTTTCGCGTCCTGAGAGGCGAGACAACCCGCAAGAAGAACAAGAGACAAAAGCACCGGGGCAATTTGCCCTGAGTGGGGGAAAAACCTATCGACGCGAATCAGTAGACTCCACATCACAATGCCAGCAGCCTTTCATTAGACCAGCAGAAGAACAGCCCGGAAGGATGGAAGTTTGATACCAGATACATCTGGCTACTTATACTACATATTGAGAAGTTCAGAAAGAACTTGTCAATAGGCAGTAGCACGAGGAACCCTGTGAAGGTTGGAGCCTACAGGTCCGTCCCCACTCGTTAGTTGAGAGCGTACGAGCAATGATTGAGGGACGGGACGGCTGAAAACCGTATCAGCCGTCCCCACTAATCTAGAGGCGCCAATACTTTATTGAGGAAGGGACTTGTGAAGGGTCAAAGATACTCTTCACATCGATCAGGACTCCGCTCTTCTGATCACGCAAGGGCTTTAACAGTTCACTCAGCCCCATCTCAAGGAAACTCCGGTGAGCCACCGCCACGATCACCCCGTCAACATCCTTGATCTGTTTCAAATCAACCAATTTGATCCCGTACTCATGCACAGCTTCCTCCGATTCTGCGATCGGATCGTGCACAACCACTTGCACACCATACTCAAGAAGCTCGTTGATGATATCCGGGACTTTGCTATTGCGAAGATCAGGCACATTCTCTTTGAAGGTCAATCCGAGCACCGCGACCTTGAGTTCATTGACCGGCCGTGGAAGCCGGCTCAGGAGCTTCATCGTCTGCTCAGCGACGAACTTTCCCATGCCATTGTTGATCCGGCGGCCTGAAAGAATCACCTGAGGATGGTACCCCACCGACTCGGCTTTCGCCGTCAGGTAATAGGGATCCACCCCGATGCAATGGCCGCCGACCAAGCCAGGTGAAAATCTCAGGAAATTCCATTTCGTGCCTGCAGCTTCCAAGACCGACTTCGTATCAATTCCCAACCGATGGAAGATCAATGCGAGCTCGTTCATCAACGCGATATTGAGATCGCGCTGCGTATTCTCAATCACCTTGGCCGCTTCAGCCACCTTAATACTTGACGCGCGGTGGATTCCGGCTTTCACCACTGTCTCATAGGTCTTCGCAACGATTTCCAGCGATTCAGCATCCTGCGCTGATACGACCTTGATGATTTTCTCAAGAGTATGTTCCTTGTCGCCTGGATTGATACGCTCCGGAGAATATCCGATCTTGAAATCGACCCCGGCCTTCATCCCTGACATTTTTTCAAGGATGGGCAAACACACCTCTTCCGTAGCGCCGGGATAGACCGTCGACTCATAAACAACAATGGTGCCCGGAGCCAAGTTCGAGCCGATCAGCTCGGACGACTTCTGTAAGGCTGTAAAATCAGGCTGAAGCGCTTCATTAATAGGTGTCGGTACCGCGACAATAATGAAATCAGCAGCCTTGAGCTCCGCCGGCTCCCACGTATACTGCACCTGTGAAGCTTTAAGATCTGCGCTTGACACTTCGCCTGTTCGATCGACCCCGCGCCGCAGCTCCGCAATCTTGGCCTTGTTTATATCGAATCCAACGACCGGGCCTTGCTTGCCGAACGCCACGGCAATGGGCAAGCCCACGTATCCCAACCCAACGACAGCAATTGACCGAGCCTGCTCTTTACCCATACTTCCTCCAAAGTCCATCTATTGGAGCACCATGGCAGAAGCCCTAAAACCAGTCAAGAAACTATGCGCTTCTTTCCAAATGTTCGATTCTCATTCGGGGCACACCACATAATGAACACACCCGCACAATCACAAACCGTTGCGGTGCCCGCAGGAGAGCGAAGCACGGATCGGCAGGATCAACAAACCGTTCGCGTCTCAAATATTCCCAGAAGATCCCGCACATTGGGCAGTCGAGAGATAGCTCACAGCACTCTCTGAGGGAAGCCCACTCACCATCAAGGAATCATCGACTACCAGTCCCCTGGATAACCATGCGAAGAACCGCAAAGCATCGAACTGACACGATGGCCCCAGCGCCATCTGGGAAACAAAGATTCCCCCCTGAAAAGCACCAGCATGTTCTCCCCCCCCTACGCTTGCGCCCCCATCGGTGCAACACCCGGTCCGGCACCCTCCTCAACACTAGCTTCTAACTACTTGAAAAAACGCCACCTCCGCAAATGGCCATACAATCCTCGAAGCATCTATTACAGGGCACCCATCTTGCTCTAGCTCACCACGGTTGCTGATCATCCACCGTGAGGTAGATGGCTGGCGCGCAGGGCGGTCAAGCAACACGGAGGCCCCTTACTATGTACGCTCCAACGAAATCTTTGAGCGCCAAGATATCGCAACGGTTACTACTCGGCATCGCTGTGGCAGGCGTGATGGCAATGGATATTCAGATACCGACGGCCACCCACGCAGCCACCATCACTCAAGAAAATGCCGCCTTACAGACTCCGAATTCGTCAACGAAGACTCTCTCGGCTCCTGCGAAACCGTCATCGGCGGGGTCACGAAAGTCACATCGCCTGGTCCGCCGCCCGGCCCCCCTTGGCAGCAGCCAGACCGGGGCGATGAGCGCAGCAACATTAAATCAAGCTCCATTGGCACCCGCCATCAGCACTGTCCCTGCAAAGACAGTGTCCCAGGAGCCAGGGACAACCTCGACCAGAGAGGGAGCAGCAGACAAGCAATTGCCTCCGGTCAGCTTCGCTGCACCGATTGCCGGGCCGCTTGCACTCATGCAGACGGCGCCGGTCACCACTTCTGCGGCGGCAGCCCCATCCACACTGATGGGAAGCGCGCAGCCATCGACACGAGTGGCGGCAGCCGCTCCGTCCGGAGCGCGCGGGCCAAGCCTTCCCGGCCGAATGCAGCGGCTTCTGTCTGAGTTGCCCGGCGCGGCGCAAATCGTGGCCTATCAAGAAGAGGATCCTGACCCGACAGTAGTCACCCCCACACTCACCCGCAATCCGAGCGTCCTCTCATTTTCCGCCGTTCAGAACGGATCCAGTCCGGCTTCCCAGTCTCTCACCATTACCAACACGGGACCGGGCACACTGACTTGGACGGCATCCTCAAATAGCGCCTGGCTGACATTGAATAACGCCACCTCGGCCTCGGGTACCAACCTCGGCTCGGTTGGTGTACGGGTGAATCCAGCCGGTCTCTCGGTTGGAACTCATAGCGGCCTGATCACTATCGTCGGGACAGGCGCAGCCAACTCGCCACAGATGGTCACAGTGAGCTTTGACGTCACTGCTGCTCCTACTCCCACCATCGGTTTGAGCGCGACGACATTATCCTTCTCCGCCGTACAGGGAGGAAGCAACCCGGCCAACAAGACGATCTCCGTTTCCAACTCCGGAAGCGGAACCCTGAACTGGACAGCAACTGAAAACGCAAGTTGGCTGAGCCTAAGCCCTGCCTCAGGAACCGGATCCGGAACGATATCGGTCGCGGTCAATACATCCGGTTTATCCGTCGGCACCATCAGCACTCCCATCACCATCACCGCTTCCGGAGCCACCAACACACCGCAAACGGTGACCGTCTCGCTCACCATCACAGCAGCGGCGGTTCCTCCGGCGATTGGAGTCACTCCTGGAAGTCTGACCTTTACGGCGCAACAGGGAAGCGGAAACCCAACGCCACAGTCACTGGCCGTCAGAAACACCGGGGGCGGCACGCTGACCTGGACCGTCAGCAACAATGCCGCGTGGCTCTCGCACTCTCCAACCTCCGGGACCGGAACCGGCACCGTGACGATTAGTCCGGTCACCGGAAGTCTCGCGGCAGGCACCTATACCGGCGCGGTCACGCTTTACGCGACCGGGGCCGCAGCCGTCACTATTCCGATCACCTTCACAATCACCGCGCCGGCCGCTCAACCGACCATCGGCCTGAGCCCCACGAGTCTCACGTTCAATGCCACCGCCGGCGGGAACAATCCTTCGAACCAGACCATCGCGATCACCAACACCGGCACAGGATCCCTGACCTGGACAGTGACGGACAACGCCAACTGGCTGACGGCGACCCAATCGGGGAATTCAGTGGTCACGAGCGTGAATATCGCGGGCCTGGCGGCAGGAAGCTATAGCGGGGTTATCACCGTGGCTGCATCAGGTGCCACGAACACCCCGCGGACGGTGCCAGTCACACTGACCATAGCGGCCGCTACCCAACCGACGACCGGAACGGTTACACTATCCTGGGTTCCCAATAGCGAATCAGATCTCGCAGGATATAAGGTGTATCGCGCAACCGCCTCAGGGGGATATGGCGCACCCATTGCCACGGTACCGGCAGGGACCTCTCAATACGTATCCAGTGGTCTAGCAAAAGGATTCACGTACTTTTTCGTGATCACAGCTTATGACGAGGCAGGAAATGAAAGCCCCTACTCGAGCGAAACAAGTAAGAGCCTCTATTAACAACTGTTCGGAGAGCCAGGTTAGGTGTGGTAGAACTTTCCATGTCTCTGGTGGTACTCGGACAAGCTTCGAAGGAAAAGGAAAGACACATGAGCATGGAAAGCGTTTGTAGAAACCGATTATCAACCGCGGTGCGCGTTGCCTGTTTAGTCCTAAGCTGCATTGCACTAGCACCTTCGTGGTCCAATGCGGCTGTGTATTGGGATGATGAGTTGGAGCCCGGGAATACAGGGTACCCCCTGGTTGGAGGGATGTCGTACTCCAACAACCCTGTGTATAGCGGATCGTACTCTCTGAAAGAGCATTTCTTGGGCAACCATGTTCAAGGCGGGACTTACACCGATCGTTACTTCGGAACAAAGACGGACAATCTCTGGTCGCGCTACTACCTCTACCTTGACAACTTCGTAGTGGATGCAGCAGCAGGAACAAAACTCATGTTGCAGGGTTCAGAATGCTGTTATCCGAGCTTTTGGTGGATCATGCTCTTCGGGAAGGCCTCGCTGAGCGTCCAGGTGCAGGGCGTAAACGGGGGGACGGAAACCTTAAACGTCTACGGTCCGACGATCCCGCAAAATAGATGGGTCTGCATCGAAACCCATATCAAGTTAAGCAGTCCCGGCGTGCACAACGGCATCGTGGAAGCATGGATTGACGGAGTACAGGGACTCGCTCGCTACGATGTCCAAATGCGAGATGCGGTCGCAAGCGGGCGGCATAGCCTCACCGAAAACCTGACATTTAATCGCCTGTATGTCCAGCACGGAGAAGGCGACTTATACATTGACAAGTTGGCCTTTGGCGACCAGCGGATCGGATGCACGGGAAATCCGCCCCAAAGCAGTAGCCCCACTCCAGTAACTCAAACACCTCCCCCGGTTCAGCCAACCACGCCTCCGGCTGAAACACCGCAAGTCCAGGCTCCCTCTCCGGTTCAACCTAGACTTGTACCACCACCTGCTCCCGAGGGATTGATTTTCCGATAGTGAGGGCATGGCACGATGGGAAACGGAGTAATCGACTAGATGCAGACCTCCACCAAAATGATGCACCGCATCTGGCTCCCAACGGTCATGGGGATGGCAATGTCTTTCACCTGTCTCCCCTCAGTTACCGAGGGAGCCATCTTTTGGGAAGATAACTTCGACGACGGCGTCCTGAATGATACCTGGGATGTCTCAGCCTGCGGCCCTCCTGCGAACTACCCACAAGGATGTAATGCCCATATTTCCAACAAGCGCAGCTTCTCAGGTTCTAACAGCCTGCTGTCCGAATATCATCCGACCAATCCTGAAATTCAAATGGGGACATACTACGATCGCACCTTCCCGCCAACTGATGACCTTTGGATCAGGAACTGGTACCGCACCGAAGCAAATCCCCCAGGCACATTGTTTCGGTATGCCAATGCAAATGAGGCCCCCATCTCCCCTGTCGAACAAGTGGCGTCTGGGGCAGGAGGGAAATATCACTACATTAAGGGCACAGGACCGGGAAACCGTATCTCTGGCTTCTTCATCAATTTCTATGGCGACCGGGCGCAAGGCTTTAGCCTTCAAAATCATTATGGGCGATGCCCAAACAGCGGATTTGGCCCCTATGATAGCTGCAACTACTATCCCAACCGTGCAGCAGTGCAGCTTCAGGACAACACGTGGTACTGCGTCGAGTACCACGTGAAACTGAACACACCGGGAAAAGACGACGGGATTATCGAAATGTTCGTGAACGGCATCTTGGCGATGGGGTACTACGATGTCTTGGCGAGAGGGCCAGTGCTCGTAAACGGAAACGGACCCAATTCAATGTTTGATCGTCTAACGCATTACACACAATACAACTCTGGATTGCGATACACCGACGACCTTGCAGTCGGCAATACCCGAATTGGTTGCAACGGAGGCAAAGGATTCGGCGACACTCCCCCTCCGGCAATGCCAAACGGATTGACAGCCCGATGAGTGTGAGGGGGCTCCTTATCACTACCTAACTTACTTGCGGGAAACCAACAGCGAGTTACAGTCGGGCGAGCTATATGTGGAACAGAGCTTACTGCCATGCAATTGAAAGGAGAACAACCGATGGCCCCAATTAAGGCGATTCGTTTCTTAGGAATAGTTGCAGCATCTTGGATTCTTGGGATTTCCTCTGCACATGCCATCACGTTGATCTCAGAAGACTTTGAGGGTAGCGCGGCCTCCATCGCGGCACGTTGGCCTGGCCAAAGCTATTGTTGCTTCCCAAATTCCGGTGGGCCATTTAATCTGGTCCCCTCTCCCGTTGCTGGTGGAACACAGGCGCTTCGCTACAACTACACCGGCTCGCAATACGACAACCCACCGCAAGGGGGTGGCAGTGCAGAATGGGACTACACCGATCAAACCCAGCGCGAGGTTTGGATTACCTGGTACTCCTACATGGCACCAGGCTTCAAGACGGCAGGAGGCAACGGTGTTGGCGGGGTGGCAACAAAGGGCATCTATCAGTACATGAAGTCCCTATCGACCGGACAAGTGAACGGCTGGGTGTTTCACTATTTCTATGGAGGCCGACAACTCACCCTCTCCGCACAAGGCATTAAGGATCACAAGGGACCCAACGGGCCTGGGACCGGCACAGCCATCCCCTATGATACCGAGAATATGTGGCAGAACGTGCAATCCTACGAGCAGCCGGACGGCCAGTGGGTAGGCTACGAGGCCCGTTTCAAACTGAATACGCCAGGACAAGCTGATGGCGCCTATCAACTCTACATCACGCCGCCAGGCAGTACGGCGTTTCTTGCGGCCAGCCACACGAGTCGGGAGTTTGTTGATACCACTCCTGGTGGGCGAATGCCGTCAGATGCCCGATGGTACCGCACTAAGCTCTACCGACAGGATGGCCTAGGCTCGATGTACATTGACAACCTCACCGTCACCACAACGCGGGTCGGTTTCAGCGGCGTGCCCCTTCCACCATCGGATACGACGCCCCCAGCGACGCCAAGTGGATTCACTGCCAGATGAGCAACTATAAGCCTTCAAACCCTCTTAGATTGGGGAAGAAGAAATCTTCTGGCAGTTCGGGTGACAGATGTCCGTGCGCTAATTTGATGCCCACTAAAACCGGTCCAGCCCACCTGGTAGCGCAGCTGCGACGGTTCAGGGTTCGCCGAACAGACGGTGAGCATGCGGCACCTTCATTAGCAATCGGGTAGTCCAGATGGAACACACCAAAGTCCCAATAACCACGAGCAGGTAGCACCACAAGCCCGTGTTATCAAAAACTAAAGCGGAGGCAACGGACATTCCTTTTAACACCACAGGCTGGTGTACCAGGTAGATGCCCATCGTAGAGCATCCAATCCCACCCAACGCCCTGCTGCGATCCCCAATTGCAAAAAGCAACAAATAGGAACCACACAAATAGGAATACTGAGTCAGGGATGGCGAACTATATTCTCCGTAGTAGAGAACTACCAAGCTGGCCAGGACAGTAGCTGCCAAGACTTTTGCGTGCCTGGATAGCCATGGATTAGAGGTGTATAGCGCACAACCCAGAAGATAATACTGCAGCCCCCAGACCGCGTGCAAAAGTGGATCTTGTCCACCACCCCAGCTGGCCTTGAGCTGGAATCCTCCTATCGTCATGCCATTTATGAAACCCCACAGGCCATTCATCATCCACACTGCCGCAAATATAAAAATAGGGTGAACGCCCCGCAAATGTTTTGTGGCAAATGCGAACGAGCGGACGAAAAAGAGGGACAGCAAGAAGTACATCTGTACAGCAGGGGCGCCCACCCATACAGCCACCAGAAGATCTACAGAATCACGCCCCAAGACTACATAGTCCAAGGGGTGACCGAAGTATTCATAGACCAATCGCGTGATGAAATACAGGCCACTGAAAAACACCCATGGCCCAACTAAACGTCTCGCGCTCTCCCCTATATATTTCGCATAGTCCAGCTTTCCTATGCGCTCAAGCTTATGGAAAAAGAGATATCCATCGACAAGGAAAAACACCGGAACCGCAATTTGAAACCAGTACTTGAAGGCTGCCTGAACCTCCGGAGACAGCTGGCTGTAGCCCAACGCATGCTGCCCTATGACCATGACAATAGCTATTGCGCGGAGGGAATCCAAAAACAGGATTCTGCTTTTAGAGGGCGGCATAGGCCTCAGGCCTTTTCAGGTCGGATTCGTAGTCGCAGAAGATCGGGCATAGAACTCCTTCACACGTTAGTAGCTGAAGGACTCCTATTCATGTAGGTCTTAAACCAGAGTACGAAAACTAATATGGCCCATAGCTGCGTTTCAAAGTTTCTCTCGCCTCGATCGTGCTCTTCAAGCATGCGGCGAACTGTCACACCATTGAACAGCCCTATTTCCTTAAGAGACGACGGCGACAGATGCTCCCCAAGGAGGTCACGCAAGGGCCCGCGCAGCCACTTATCCAGTGGGATCGAGAACCCTTGTTTCCTTCGATTGAGAATAGAATGAGGCAGCACACCTTCTAACGACTTGATGAGAATATGCTTCTTCTCCCACCCCTTCAACTTCAGTCCCGATGGAATTGTCGAGACGAATTCGACAAGCTTGTGGTCGAGAAAAGGCACTCGTACTTCCAACGAATGCCACATGCTGAGGCGATCCGCCTTCCGCAATTCGTCGTCCGGCAGATAGGTCTCCATATCCGTCAGCAAGATCCATTCAAGCGGATCCCGGCATTGTTCGACCTTATGCATCGCAAGCTCTGCAGTGGCTACGTTGGCTTTTCTCAGCTCACTCAAGAACTCCTGACTGAAAAGACCTGCCTTATCCGACTCCGTAAACGCCGAGAGGTACTGCTGGTACCGCTCTGGCAGAGGCAGAGCCGCGCCATCGACAAATCGCTTCATCCGATCGATCCAGAGCCCCGCCATATCCCACTGTGGGAGCGCGTGAATCAGCGCGCGAAGACTATGCCTGAGCACGCCGGGCATTCGCTGGTAGGAGTTCGCCGCAAGGGCACCACGATATCGCTCGTACCCGGCAAATAGCTCGTCCCCTCCGATCCCGGACATCGCAACAGTGACCCACTGTCTGGCCGCCTGACACACAAGGTAGTTGGGAATCATCGAGGAGTCCGCAAACGGCTCATCAAACGCCTCAAGCATCAAGGGAAGGATCGACTCAACTTGTGCCTGCGGATTGTCGTAGACGCACTCTGAATGGTCCGTCTTGAACAACTCAGCAACCGTCCTCGCATAGGGACGCTCGTCGGCTCCTGGCTGCCCCTCTCCAAACCCCACGGTAAACGTCTTCACATTTCCCGGACAGATCTTGGCCATCAACGCAACGATGGCACTGGAATCGACACCCCCGCTCAAAAATGAGCCGAGCGGCACCTCGCTCACCAGGTGCAAACGCACCGCTTCTTCCAGATGATGCAGCAGGCCTTCACGATAATAGTCGACCGATTTGTTGTGATCTGTGGAAAATTTGAGCTGCCAGTATCGCCGCGTTATAAGCTCTCCGTTCCTCCATACCGCAGTATGCCCGGGAGGCAACTCCGCGATTCCCCGATAGATCGTGCGCGGCCCTGGCACATACTTGAAAGTGAAGAAGTCTGAGACAGACTGAAGATCCATCTGCCTTTCATAGCGATCGACTGCAAGCAGGCACTTCAGCTCAGACCCGAAATAGAGATCTCGCCCATCCTGCCAATAATACAGAGGCTTGATCCCGAAACGATCTCGAGCGAGCAAGAGCTTTTTTTCTCGGAGATCCCAAATAGCAATCCCAAACATGCCACGCAAATGCGATACATAATCTTCACCGAAATCTTCGTACAAATGGACGATACATTCCGTATCCGAGTGACTGGTCAGGACATGCCCGCGTTTTAAGAGGCCCTCGCGAAGCTCTTGGTAGTTGTAAATCTCTCCGTTGAAGACCACTGCCACCGTGCGATCTTCATTGAAGACCGGCTGCCGTCCGCTGTTCACGTCGATGATCGCGAGTCGGCGCATGCCTAACCCGACCTGCCCGTCGAAGAAGAAACCGTCGTCGTCAGGACCGCGCCGCCGGATCAGCGCGCACATCCGACGGACCAATTGCTGATCGATCCGTCCGAGCTCTGCATGAACACTGCCGACAATACCGCACATATCAGATGTATTCTCCCCTTCGGAAGTCTTATCCGGCTATCGCTTGATTCCTAGAGGCAAATTCGTAGGCCTCAATCAAAGCTTTGGCTACAACAGCCCACGAATAGACCTCATGAACACGATCGGCCCCGGCTCGCGACAAACGTACCCTCAACGCCTGGTCACCAAGCAATTCCAATATGGCTCGGGCAAATTCGACTTCGGAGTCCGCCAAAAGCAAATGCTTGTCATGCCTCAAGGAAAGACCCGAAGCCGCAAACGAAGTTGCTACAACAGGCACTCCCATCGCCAGACTATCCAGGATCTTAAGCCGTGTCCCTCCACCGCTGAGGATCGGACAGATGCATACGGCCGCCTTCTGAAAGTATGGTCTAACATCATCTACGAATCCGGTGATGCAAATGCGAGAATCTGATCTTCCGAGCTGCACAAGCCAATCAGGCGGATTTCTTCCAGCTACACAGAGCTTTACCTCGGGCGACTGTGCGATAAGTCGTGGCCAAATCTTCTGCAGAAAATATTCCATGGCCTCCTGGTTCGGATGCATGTCCATACTGCCGCAAAACAGGATTGTGTTCCCGCCGGGATCAAGCCGGGGAGTAAAGTAGCTCGTATCCACCCCATTTGGCACCACCCGGATATCAAGGCCTGGGCAAGCCCTCGATAACACAGCTCCTTCATCTTCTGACACGACGACATTGGCGCCAAATCGCGGACACCAGATCTGCTCAGCGGACGCCAGTTTCGAGGATTCTAATTCAAAGTATCTTCGCAAGAGCGGATTCGCTGCCTTCTTTGCCCGCACAGCAATTTTACTTGACTCAACGTCATGGTGAGTAAGAACAGTTCCAGCTTGGCCCACCAAATGATGGTACTGAGCCAAACCCAACGCATCGAAATGTACAACATCTGGGGCAAACTCCTTGACCGCCTTCCTTAGTTTCCTCGCCATTTCCTCTGACTTCAGCCAGAGAAAATCATAAGGTTCTCGTGACACCAGCCCCTGAATCGCGAGCCCGTATCGTGAGCGTAAGATGGACGACTGACGGAGGGGAACCCAATCGACCGATGCGCAGAATTTAGAGAGCGCAGCGACGCAATCTTCCGGAGTAATGTGTTCCGGCCGAGTCACCGGTTGATCGAAAGCCAACAGGTGCAACTCACACTGGCTCGCCACCTCGCGAATAAGATTGTAGTTTCGCTGAAGCGCACCACCCTTCGGTGGGTATCCGATATTGTGCCCAAGCCACAACACTTTCATTACCACATCCTCGCCAAATCAATCAGAAAGAAGGTGAGCAACTTGCGGCAGATGAGCATCCTGCAAGAAAAAGTAGTTCACACTCCAATGCCCCTTGACTCGTTTCCGAAGTTTTTTCCCGTCATACGAGTACGGCACATAGCCATATCGAGCCATGATCAAAAAGAATTCGTTATCGGGAGCATCCTGCATCGCCGCAGTTCCAGTAACCTCAATCATCAGTGCAGGTTTTACTCTTGCGAAGAACTGTGAGGCCCCTTTCAACACAGCCAGTTCATGCCCCTCCACATCGCACTTTACGAAAGTCACCCTTTCTGATAACCGTTCTAGAAACAGTGAATCTACCGACCTGAGAGGCACTTCAACCCTGTCAACCCGTGGCTCAGCAGACTTCCCCGAAACAATCCGAGCCATATAATAGTTCGTCCCCCCATATTCATGTTTTGGAAGCTCCATTACCGCAGTCCCATCCTTATCCGAGACTGCGCAATTGAAGAGCTCCACATTGGTCAACCCCAACCTCTTTATGACTGAAGAGAGCAGAGAAAAGGTTTCAGGAATTGGCTCTACTGCATAGACCTTCCCGCGCTCCCCCACCAACCTTGAAAGAACTGCACTGTACCATCCAATATTAGCCCCTAAGTCGATCACGGAATCCCCGGCGTGAACAAAACAGGTAATCGGCTCGATCTCAGCTTCCCAAAACCGTGGAACAACGTAAGCATAGTAATGCTTCTTGCCCCAGGCCAATACGAATTGGGGCAGCAGTGTTACGGCAAGCCTCTTTAAAGTGGACATGATAGAACCTCAAGAACCAGGGTTAGGGTGGTGGCTGTGAAAGATCAAAAAAGGCACTCAGTTACTATTTGGCGAAGAGGACTGAATGCTGCATTCAGAGGCCCCATCCTTCATTCCGAGCCCCTCAATGTTGACGGCAAGCATGGCAATGGCCGATGTATCATAGGCCTGCGCGCTAAACACTTTAGCTACATTGATCGCAGGTTTGCCGGGACGAAGAAGTTTCTGCAACACAGTCGCCACCCACGAGAGCGGCACCAGCACAAAGGTCGGGAGCCAGATCACCGTGAGATCCGGGTTGGCTTTGCGAAGATGATCCAACAACTCGCGTTTGGTCGGAGAGACGGGGTCGAGCAAGTTCAACGGACTCGGTACGCTCTCCCACCTATCGGTCATCCAGGCCAGGAACCGGCCGGCAAACCCCACATCCACAACACCCAGCCTATCGCGCGGCGAACCGACGGCCACAAAGAAATTTCCTAACCGCTTTCCGAGACGGCCCGGAGGATCGAAATCCCGATAATCCACTAAGGCGCCGGGACGAATCACCTTGACCAACAAGCCCAGCTCCTCTCCCAAATCAACGGCACGCCGTTCCGATTCGAGCTTGCCCCACACATAGGGCCCGGATCCCTTGCTATTCGGCTCCAGTGGATGATGGTCCCCGATCGGACCTCCGTGGCCCTGGGCCAACACTGCCAGACTGCTCACATGGATAAAATGCGCGACGCCGGCGGCAGCCGCGCCCCTGACCATGTGCGAAGTGGCATCGAGTGAATTTCGCTGGTGTTCCGGCCATCCGCCGGCAGTCTCTGCTGCTGCATGAATGACCGTATCGACTCCTTTGAACAAATGCGCTCCTGCGCCCGTTGCCACATCCGCCACGACATATTCAGCGCCGGCAATCCGTTCCCAAGGCGAAGGCTCGCGACGCGCCACCACACGAACGGGGCGACCGCGCCCCAGCAAAGCACGGACGATCTCCTTCCCGAGGAACCCGGTTCCGCCCGTCACCAGCACGCCCCGGCTCTCGACAGGCCTGGGGGCTGCCAACGCCAACGCCTTTGCCTCTCCGACCTTGAGCGCCTCGGCCACCCGCTCACAGATGCGAACGGTTTCAAGGAGACTTTCAGGAGAGAGCGGAGAAGGGGTGCTTGTCCGCACAGCCTCGTAGAAGGCACCGAAGAGTTCGGCCAGCCCAGGGTAGCTGCGCTGGCTCTTGAGAAACCGGCGCGCCATTGCCGACGTGGTTCCGGTCAGGAGTTGCCAGGCCTGCCGATAGGGAGCCAAGAGCTTGTCGACGCCCGACGAGCCTGGACCGATCGCCCGCTGCGTGGTGCTCCGGACATAATCGGCGAAGAGTGAGCCGTTTTTCCCGATCACCCGCAGATAGCTGTCAACTGGACGCCCTTCAAGTGTCACGACCAAGGTTCCGGTCACGCCACCGCGCCGGACGAGTGCATGCACCGTCCCGGCTTGGCTCACTTCGAGCGAGACCAGCTCGATGCGCCCCTCCCCCGACTGCTCGAGAACCCGCAACAGCAGATAGACCGGATGGGGCAGGATATCGAGCAATTGATGATCTGCACGGAGCACGGTGCGCCCACCGGGGGCATGTCGGACCGTACGGAAGGAAAAGTAACTCTCGACATGCACGACCCGGCCGATAGAAGGCAGGTATTCGGCAAGGACTGCAGTCGGGGACTCATAGAGTAATTGGTGACCGGCACAGATCAGGAGATTTCTTGCCCGGGCTTCATCCAGGATTTGTTGCGCATCCTCGACTCGCTCCGTAAATGGTTTCTCTACATAGATATGGCTGCCAGCCCTCAGGGCGGCCAATGCCAAAGGCCCATGGGAGGCCGGCGGGGTACAGATATGCACCACATCAGGTCGTTCAGCGGCCAATAGTTCTTCCGGGGTGCCATAACTCTTAACCCCGGGGACAATGCTCCGCATCGCCGCCTGGGCCGCATCAGAAGGATCGGCCACCGCAACCAGCTTGGCACCAGCGCATCTCAGGATGGCCCGGGCATGATGCTGAGCATGACGACCAGCGCCGAACAGTGCGATGCGAAGAGGACTCGTTCGTGAGACTGTTGGGTCAGAATTTGTCACAAGCTGTACCTACTCAGGGGTTCAGGCTGAAGGCTGATACGATATTAGAAGGAACTGACACTGATGCCCGCCGTAATTGAGAAGTCAGTCCAAACAACTCTTCTTTCGGAAACCCTGCGGTTACTCGATACACCAATATGGCTACTTCATCAGCCAACTCAAATGCCCGAAGTTTCGTATGATCACGCACGATGTACCACTAACATCCTTCGGCCTTCCGCCTATCTACCTGAGTAGTTACACAAGCCGTATCTCTTCATTGCTCTCATTGAGACAGCACCAATTCTTTATAGAGTCCTGCAACTCGATCCGCCATAGCCGTCGCAGAAAACTCCTGCACCACTCTCTTTCGAGCTTGCTCTCCCATTTTCATGGCGATCTCCGGGGAATCGATCAATTTCACGCAACTCTCTGCAAGTCGGGGTACATCCATCGGCTCAACGAGAATTCCCTCGACTCCGTCCTCAACAATTTCAGGGATCCCTCCCACCCGGCTGGCCACGACAGCCCGAGACGCCGCCATTGCCTCAAGCAAGGCCATGGGAATGCCCTCGCTCAACGAGGGAAGGACGAAAATATCTAAGGCCTGCAGTAATTCTTGAGTATCCTCTCGATGTCCTAAAAAGACAACGTTTTCGCTAATTCCAAAGTCGCGCGCCTGCGCCTCAAGATCCTTGCGAATCACTCCATCCCCCACGATCAGCAACCTCACATTCGCCCGCTGGCGCAGGAGAATGGAAATCGATTGAAGCAGGTAGGAAAGTCCCTTCACGGGGGTAAGCCGTCCGATTGTCCCGATCAGGCAGGTCTCGACATCAACCCCCAACTCTTGGCGTGTCAGCCATCGGTCAGCCTGAGTAGGATTCAGCTCCAGATCGATCCCATTTCGAATGCACGTAACAAGGGGGGCCGCTTCATCCGTCTTATACCTGCTCTCAATCTGAGATGAGACGCCGATGATGGCGTCGACACAGCATCGATATACTGTGCGCTCCACCAATTCATAAACATTCATCTTAAACGCCTGCAAACCTTTAAACGGTTCGCTGAGGCCATGGACCGTTCGTACAAGATGTGGAATCCCGCACAACTTACTAGCCGGCGCTGCCAGAATCATGTCTTTGTACTTGTGAGTATGAACGATCCTAGCCCGTGACTGTTTGAATTCGCGAACGAGCTCACAAAAGATCTTGCCGCTACTCCATCGATTCTCAGGAAACACCTTGACGCTAATGCCTAGCGCCTCAATCTCTGTCGCCAATCTACCTTCGTTGAATACGATCGCCGACAGTTGAATGTCGGCCCTGCCCACCAATTTTGACAACAGGACCTTGAGCTGAACTTCCGCTCCTGCCCAAAGATCACCTGTGGCAACATGACAGATAGAAATAGGTGTATGGGGGAATTCTCTCGAAGGTGGGAACACCTGCCGCACTCCTTGCGATCACTAGGGCATGGAGATATTCCATGTCCCGCTCTCCTTCACTCGCAATCAGCCTCCCTATATGGAAGCGCCTGAGAACCTATGAGCGAGTGGAAACAGGCCCTCCACCAAAGCGCGGGATCCGAGCCCCCCATGGCTGCAGCGGATGAGCTCCAGCAGGCATTGCTGCAGCCCCCTGCATCTCAGAAATATTTCTGAGTGCGACCACTAATGCCACCATGATCCATAAGCTCGGATACCATAAAATGGAAATGAACACACCGCTCACGATGAATCCGATCAGACTTCCCTCCATAGCCCGAGCAAGATAGACACGAATGTCTTCACGAGCTTGGGCTGGTTGGCGACCTGCCGTCCGCGCAACCGGAAGAGCGAGTTTGCGTGCGACCCATCGCAGGTCCCTGAAACTCTGTAAGATGATGCCTCCGATAAGGACTATTCCAGCGAGGCCCAACTCCGAGATCAAGGTAACCCATGCAGAATGAGCCTGCCGGCCTGCGATAGATTTTTCATGAAAGGTTCGGCTTCCCTGATATTTATCAAAGGTCCATGGGAAGTTGCTCTGCCCGACGCCAATAATAGGATTATAGAAGAACATTTCCATGCCAATCCCCCAGGTATAGAGCCTTTCGCCCCCGGTACCTTCGTTCATCGTCTCTTCACTAGTTGATGAAGTGATCTCATCCCAATACTTTTCAGGTGCCAGGACCGCCATAAACACTACGGCGACGGCAACCACAATCAGCGCATTCAGTTTCTTGGGAGAACGATACCAGCAATAGACTCCGACCGATGCCAGCCCGATAAACCCTCCGCGCGATACCGTTGCCATTGCGGCGAGAATATACGTTCCCAGGAGCGCCAGGTACTTCATCCGCAACGAGAACCCGGTTGCAGAGAGCAGTAGAAAGTAGGCAAACGGCACCGCCATATTCATGACCATACAAAAATCGTTCTCGTCGCCCATCCAGGCCCCAATACCGACTCCTCCTTTTGCAATCCCCATGATGGCCAAGAAGCCGTGGACACCCACCCAAAACTTCATCACCGTCAGCATCCTCTCCGTCGAATTCACGAAAGTTGTAATGCCAAGATAGGTGAAAAATAAGAGCACCATGTCTTTGAACGTCATCAAGGCGTGAAAATTATTGACCGCGATCGGGACATGGATAGCCATGACTCCAAAAAGCACGATCCACAGCTTTGTCTGGAGCCTGGAAAAATCCAGTTTCCCCGACATCAACACGTTGAGGAACAGCAACAGATTAATTCCTAGGGCGATGGGGATAAGCTTGAGTCCGGGAATCAACTCCTGAGGGCGGCCAAACTCAAACAGAAGGTACGCCATGACGAGGTAGAACCCCGCCTTGCTCTCCGAAGCTCCACTCGAACGTAAAGCAGGCATCGGCGTTCGTCCCTGGGTTCGAACAGACTTAAGATCGGGCAGCATTGATCACCACGGAAACTTGCAAATTGAAACGTCTACGCATTCAATTCGCGCCGGACAAAAGCGGCTTCAAGAGACTTGCATATAGAGCCTGATACCTGGAAATCATCTCGGCCTTACTGAAACGGCGATGTACCAGCTCGGCACCAGCCCGGCCAAACGCTCTAATCAATTCAGGATTATCTAGTAAAGCCATGAGCTGATCCGCAAGATCACTTGAGTTCTCCGGCAGAACCAAAAACCCCGTCTTACCGTGGTCAATCAGCTCGGGGTTTCCACCAACTTTCGTGGCCACCGCAGCTTTCCCAGACACCATGGCTTCTAGCAGCGCCATCGAGAGCCCCTCGGATAATGACGGCAACACAAAGACGTCCATGACTGACAAGAGCCGCTGAACATCATTCCTCATCCCCAGGAAACGGACATGCCCATCAACGCCAAGCCGCGTCGCTTGCTCTTTGAGCGTCATCTCCAATTCACCACGCCCGGCAATGAGGAGAACGGTCCCCGGATGTCGCTTAAGTATGGCCGGCAGGGCATCAAGCAGATGACGATGTCCTTTGACCGGATACAAACTCCCAACTGTCCCGATCACAGGAACACCTGCCGGAAGAGCCAACTCCGCTCTGCAGGCCTGCGAAGAGGCATCGCTCTCAACAGCCGGCGACTCTACCCCATTATAGATCACGTGCAGTCGCGACTCCGGAATACCGACCCGCTGAGAAACGAATCGCTTAAGATCCTCTGACACGACGACAAGCCGACCATACCGACTGACTATTCGATAAGCCAGGCGTCTGCGAAACTTCTCCCAATAATAATTTTTCCCGTGAACAGTTCCCACAAACGGCACCTTTGAAATTCTCGCCACGATCCATCCAAACAGAACGGCACTGAACTCATGAGCATGAATTACTGCTACCTGTTCCTCGCGAACCAGACGCAGGCAGTCCCGGAACCAGCCGATCTGAAGACCGCCTGGAAGTGGCAATAGTTTTGTCTCAACTCCCAGACGTTCACACTCGTCCTGGAGCCATCCTGGACGGAAGAGCCCAACAATAACGCGACAGTTTTGTTGGTTGAGGGCTGCCGCAAGACTGCTGATCACTCTCTCAGCACCACCGGGCCCACTGCTGGTCGACAGATGCAGAACCGTCGTCTTGTGTTCACCGGCAGTCATTTAATTACTTGGGTATCTGGAAATAACTGGCGTGTCTTCTGATCGCCCGTTCTCATATCCAATCGAGCTGCTAAGTTCTGGCAACATCGTTTCACTTGCTGATAACAAGTACGGAAATCTTCACTGGTCCCGCTATAAGGATCTGCAATTTCAAGAGGACCGGTAGGATCGAAGCGTCCCAACAACACCACCTTCCCGATCGTTTTTGGGTACAGACTATGAATCCGATCTTTTTGAGCTACCTCCATAACGATGATCAGATCTGACTTATCGAGCAACTCCGCGTGCACTTGGGTCGTCGTATGCTTCTCGAGCGACAGCCCGGACTCGAGCGCCGTGGCTTGGGCTTTGAGATGGGCCGGCTTCCCGGGAGTTGTTTCAAGTCCGGCCGAACGGATTGTGAGCGATCGTCCCGCCTGCATGGCAAGCGCGCGAAAACACACCTCCCCTAAGGGGCTCCGGCAGATATTGCCCTTGCAGACAAAGAGCACTGACTGAACGGATTCCGGCAATCGGACTTCCGCCCACCGCTCATAGCGATGGCGAGCGAAGTTCAGCTTGCCGATGAAATATCCCCCCGTCGCACGGAGCGCCCGCAGAAAGGTCCAGCAATGCGCTCCCACACTTGGCGTGTCACCCATATTCATCGAGCTCCTCTCGCTAACTGGCTCATCCAGGCACGATACTCCACCAATGCCGGGCGAGGATCGCTCAGCGATTCCACTTCATAATGCAGATTCCGCTGAAACAGCTTCGCGAATTCCGCCGCGCAACGCCACCGTGACGGCGCGTGCGGGCCGAGATGAAGCGTGGCGTTCGTTTTGGTCAGACGCATGAGCAGATGGTCCAGATCGCCCAGGAACCATCGGGACTGGGTACCGATGCGATAGGAGTTGTCCGGAATCGCCACAGACTGCCCGCTCGCAACCTGATAGAGGAGATAGGGAATGTTAAGACCCGCATCGATCGCCAACTGCAAGGACCCCCAGAACCGCCCGTTGATCTCCATCAGTCTCGGAATCTTGGAGGTTTGATCGACCTTGAACTCGACCATCGCCACGCCATGCCATTTCACGTGTTCCAATAACTTGACCGCGTAGTCGGTCATGGGCTTGGGAAGCTCGATGCTCTCTCTCAACACGCTCACTCCTCCGGCCGGCGGCTTTTCTCTGATTCGCCGATGCGCAAAGAGTGCGCAGGGTCTTCCATGATCGAACAGCCCGAATACTCCCTGGCCCTCCCCCTCAACCCGCTGCTGAATGAGCGAGGGATTTTTCAAATAAGGGACCCTCCGATACAGATCAATCAACTCATCCACAGATGACACAAAATGGACGCTGGTCTTGCCCCATCCATGGTCGGTCATCAGAAGCGATCGTCCCGGCTTCACCACAACAGGGAATGATGTCACCTGGTCGAGCACGGACGCGAGATCTCCGTCCGGGACATAGACCGTAGTGGGAATCGGCACGCCCAGCTCCTGGGCGACTTTCATCAACCGGTATTTGTCGGATACCAGTTCATAACTTTCCAACTGCGGGATGGCATTCAAGACAGCAGCAGGAAATTGCTCTCGCCTGGCTGCGAGCACCTGAGTCGTAGCATCCGTCACCGGCATAATAGCGGTCACGCCCAACCGGCCGACCCCATCGATCACACTGGACACAAACCGGGAAGGATCTTCCAGCGGCGACGGATACTGCCAGGCCTGATGACAGTACTTCGAAGCTCCAGCTAAGGACTTCAGCGTTTCGGCTCCAACCACCACCTGAATGCCTGCTTGCCCCAAGCTTCGGGTGACAGCGAGGGCGGCACGCTCCTGACCATCCGTCACTAGCACGCAAGGCTTCGACCCCATTACGATTTCGGTCCTCTACGAACATGCTGCTCTGCCATCGGCCTATCGAATACCGGATAGCGCCAATGCGAGCAGCGGATCTGATGAACTGCTGTCCTCATGCAGGCTGACCCTTTTCAGCGCGTACGGATCGCCTGGGCGATCACCCTCCAGCCCTATCTCACAACCCACCGCGGCGCGATACCCGCTCTCTCTGACCAGCTTTTGAATATCCGGATTAAAATTTCCATTGGGATAACAGAATGTCGAGGACGGCGTGACCCCTTGTTGAAGCATCGCATTTCGTGACTCGGTCAACTCGCGGCTGACTTCCGACAACGGAATGTTCGTCAGAATCCTGTGCGAGCAGGAATGCGATCCGAATGACACACCCTGAGCGGCCATCTCGCGCACCTCGGTCCAATCAAGCAGGACCCGCTCCGAAGGAAGGTCCATACCAAGGACACGACCGAGACGGTCTATGAGAGCTTCAATTTCATCGACCGCTCTGTCTTTACAGAGTTCTATGATCCCACCGGCGTCAATCGGCAGACCTGACTTTACGAACATGAAGCCCCCATCGTCAGCGGACTGACGGACTCCGACCGTATCAGCCAAGACCGCTGAGACCTCATCACGGGTCGTCGGGCCGCTCCTCTGGGATCCGGCCTGCGCCAAAACCAACATCATCCGATCCGGCCAAAACCATCGAGGTGTTCCGATAAAATCTGTCGCAAGAAAGATCGTCGCCGGGACCGCATACCTTCTCAGGATAGGAAAGGCGAACTGATAATTATCCCGCCATCCATCATCAAACGTAATGACGCAGTAAGACCGGTCGCGCTTGAACTGATTTGTCCGCCACAGGTCCAGCAGCTCATCCAAGGAGAGAATCCTAAATCGCTCCCGAAGATAGGCGATGTGAGCGGCAAAGGACTCCTCCAACATGTACATGCCGGGCTGAATGTGCTGACGTTCCACTACTTCGTGAGACACAACCCGGTGATAGGTCAACACGATCACGCGCCCCTGATGCCGGAACTGTGAAAGCCCGGAAACAGAATAGAGTCCGCCTAATGCCCTCCAGGTTGCGGCCTTGAGTCGTGCGATCACACCATCACCCCAAATGCGCCATCAGATCGTCCTGCACATAACTCTCATTGCTGGCAACCAACCACGCCTAGAAGAGCGTGTAGATAAACGGCGCAACGGCCGACCCCTGGGTCAAGACAATCAGACTGCCGAGTAAAACAAGCACAAGAATGATCGGTAGGAGCCAGAATTTCTTCCGCTCTTTCATGAACGCCCACAACTCTTGAATAAAATCGCCCATCTGTCGTCCTCCTGGAAATAGATCCGTTCAAAACATGTTCTTCATATGAGCCGCCGGTCTAGGGGTGCGAATCACCCGGTATGTCGGCGCATCGGGGTCAAATCCTCGACACATGGGATCGCGGCCCGCCAGCTTCATCACCAGACCCATCGGCGTCACAATCCCGTAAAATAGGACGCCTAAAATAATGCGGGTATTGATCCATCCCATCACATGCCCGACCCACATCCACCCTTGATACAGGTGCTTCAAGATTGCCGGCACAGCGAGGCCAGCCACAGACAAGAGCGCACCGAGCACCACCGCCCACTCCCGTATGGCCTCCTGCCGCCAGAGAAACGGCCACAGCCCGATCACCAGGAAGACCCCGCCGACCATGAGACCGAACTGGCGGAGCGTTTTGTTCGTTACCTCAACATTTTCCATCGGTTATCCCTTTCTGTACAGGCAAAACACATTATCGCTTAGAAGGAGTCCACGACACGATACGTTCCCCGCGGCAATAGCGGACCCAGGCATCGAGAATCGAGACATTCACCATCACAAAAAACGACGGGATCCGCAGCACCCCGACACTCGGCAAGCGCGTGGTGACAAGATAGGCCAGCGCCATGGCATAAAACCCCGCTTGGGCCATCAACGCTCCTTGATAGAACAGCGACGATGGCGCGAGCATGCCGTTGGCCCCTAACGCCCCGATCATCGCAAAAGGAACCAGCCAACGACACAGTTTATGGCTGATCAGTTGCCAGGCGAACAGGTGATACCGGAACGGGTTGAGAAGAGCCAAGCTCTTCATAAACACGGAAATCCCCCGGACGATCGTACGCACCTTGCGATCGTATTCCTTCTTTGGATCGGCCAGATTCTTGTAGAACCCGATGCTCTCCGGATCCGCCACTCCGCGCAGCCCTAGCCTGACACTATTGAGCAACGTGTTGAAGTCGCTCTGGAGGTCCGGCGCCCAATTCTGGCACACAGATCGACGGGCGGCAAAGAAGGACCCGCTCAGCCCGACCAAGGTATTGACCCGCGTTTCGAGATTCCGGAGAAACATCTCGTAGCGGACGTAGGCACCCTCCCCGCTCACCGCTCCATCCACATCGATAAACCGGTCAACGCTGCTGACACAGCCGACCGTCGGGTCCGCGAAGTTCCGCACCATCGTGGAGATGGCCTGGGGTTCGAGCATCGTGGCCGTATCGGAAAATACTAGAATCTCTCCGGTCGTCGACTCGACGGCAAGTTTCTGCGCCGCCTCCTTCCCGCCCTTCGCGCTCGACCGAACTAATCGAATTCCGGAGGGCCCATACGAGCGGACCAGGTCATCGGTCCCGTCTGTGGAGCAGTCGGACGCCACAACAATATCGAGACGCTCGCGGGGATAATCTTGCCGAAGCGTATTCTCCAACTTTTCTCGAATCCGTTTCTCCTCATTATAGGCCGTGATAATCAAGGAAACCGTCGGGTGGTGCGGGGATTTTCTCACCGGACGATTACGCAGAACGCCTATCGCCATCAGCAGCAACGGATACCCCATATAGGCATAGAATACGAATGCGACCGACAGCCAGAATATCGAGAGCATGCAATTAGAAAGTGTCATCAGGCGCTATTCCGCCAGCTTCTCACCGGGACGTGACGATGCCCGGCGCCTTGAGTAGCTGAATCTCCGTCCCCGGTACTGCCTGGAGCAGAGACCTCCCCTTGGACAGCCAGTATACGGTCGATCTTCCGCCGGTCCTGCTCCGATACAAACTGATGCGTGGGCAGAGTGACGATTCGATCCACGACCTCCTGCGCGCCGGGGTACCTCCGGTCTACCAATTGCCCGGCCAATTCCGGTATTTCCTGAATGGTAGCCGGATAGTTCTGACTCAGTCCTGCCCCCTGCTCGCGACTTAGCCGACAAACCGCCTCTTTAGCTTCTCGACCTTGGACTAACACAGGCAGCCGAAGAAATAGCGAGCCCTCTCCCATGATGGGCTGTACGCCCTTCCGGGCGAGGTTCAGCCCTTCAATGAGCCACCGGGCGCGGGACGACCGTCCCTGATTGGCGCGCGCCAATCTCCCTTGCCAGCCCTTGAGCAGATGCGCCCGAACCTCATCCATTCGACACGCCTGAAAGTCTGTGTAGAACTTGGTTTCACCAAGCCCGAGGAAAGGGAGCCCCGCGGGAAACCAGTACAACGCCGGATGGATAAAGATGCGCATCACCAGGAGCTCTAGCCAATTGCGAAAGACTTCAAGCCGAGGGGCTTCCGACAAGCTCGCGTATTCCGCTTCGATCGCTTGCGCGATCGGAGCAGAGCTGGTCAAAATAATTCCACCTGAACCACACGTCAGATTCTTTCCCCGGCCCAGGCTAAAGAACCCTACATCCCCGATCGTTCCAAGGAGGCGGTTGCCAACCTGACCTCCCATCGCCTGCGCGGCATCCTCAACCACGAAGATGCCCTTCCCCTCACACAACTGTTTTACCCGTTCGGTATCGGCAGGACGGCCAAACAGATGGGTGGACACCACACAGAGGACATTCTCGTCGAGCAATCCCTCAAGCTCGGGAAATTTGAAATCAAGCGTCTCCGGATCCACGTCACAGAGCACCACCTCCAGCCCGGCCTTTACGATCGCAGACGGAACGGAAAAACACGTATAGGCGGGAATGATCACCTGCCGCCTTCGACTCAATACAGATAACGCTTTGAGAATAACCGTCAGGGCCGCTTTCCCAGACGACACCAAAAAGGCAGCGCGCACGGCATAGTGGGCCTTCAGCTCACTGACCAGGCGCGTTCGGTGTTTCTTGCCCCCCCAGAGACTCCCGACGGAGCACAGGAGACTCCCAAACGGAAGCGGAGCGGCTGTCGGTGGAATGGTTCGCTGCGGGGTCATGGCAGATATTTAACCAGATGTGGGCCGACCAGATTTGCGACAGGCACCGGAAGGCATTTCCACGCTGCAATGGCAGCCTTATACTTAGGGTTATCCGGATTCAATTCCGGAATTGTGCGCCCCTCGGAAAGCCAGTAATACCAGTACAACTGATGCGGCTGCGCGCCCCATTGCGCTTTGAACCGATAGGTTCCGCTATCGACTGAGGATCGGCCAAAGTCAAACTCCTTGAATCCCTCGCGACAAGCAAACTCCAGGACCGCCCCATACAAAAGCATGTTCGGAGACAGTCGGCTAAATCGCTTATCTGACGCGGCCCAGGGGATTTCGAGCCGATTCCGAAAACCATACAGGAATCCTGAAGCAAGCGGAGCTCCGTTGAGAGAGACCACGCACAGTCGCGCTTCTTTGGGAAAGGTCTCGAGGATCGCTTCAAAGAACCCTTTCTCATAGACCGGCGTACCAAGGTCCCGCATACATCGGGCAAAGACACGATAATAGTCCCCCAGCAACTCCGCACCACCAATCCTGACCTCCATACCCTCCTTCTGCGCCCGTCGAACCTGGCTGCGCAACTTTGAAGGAAACGCCTTGAGCAAGGTCTCGTAGTCTGGAGGGAGCGCGAGGCGCATCGACACTTTTTTCGATCGGACGGGCCACTCCGTTGCCAGAGACTCCTCCTGCCTCAATTCGATATGAGCTGCGCCGACCTCCTGAGCCGTCACCGCCGCGGCTTTCAGCAGCGTGCAAGCCGCATCCGCATCATCAGCCAAGACTCCGCCATAATTGAAAAATGCCATGGAGGTGAGGAATCGCCCGAACATCGGACTCTTTGTGAAGACAAGGGGAAGGACGCCGCGGACTTTCCCCTCATCATCCTTGGCCATCAGGTAGGGCGAGGAATGGCCGAATACTTTCCGAACGACGCCCCGCCAAGCGAGCAGATGGTAACCCGATGCCCGCGGGTGATTCAGTACGTACTGGTCCCACAAGGCTTCGTCATAAGCATCCTGAAGGAGTACGATGTTCACGGTATCTTGCCTTATCGCGCATTCAGGAACGTGAAGGAGGTTCTAGCAGGATGCTGAAAAAGTCCGCCAGCGGCGTTCTCGCTTCACAAACAGGCTCAACGTACCGAAGCGTACGCCTCGCCTCTTCGCTCGCTGCGGCCTTGCTGGACAGCCTTTTTGCGCATCCTAAGGGTATTCTGGCCCCAACATCATACGGAATATTCCAACCGTATTTTCAGATACACCGAGTTTTTCCGCAGCCTGCTAGACGGCCTGCCGCCCACAGGCCTTGCGAGACTCCATGACAGCCTGAAGGGCTTTCTCGAGCGCCTGGCCCATCGCAGCCCACGAATACTGCTGTTGCACACGGGCCAATCCATTGCCCGCGATCCGGCTGACAGTTGTTGGATCCGAAAGCAACCCCACAACCTTCTCTGCAAAATCCCGCGGTCCATCGGCGAGCAACACCTCACGATTGTCGGCGAGATCCAATCCGTCTATGCTCAGCGATGTCGCGACGATCGGCTTCTGCATCGCCATTGCCGCAAGAATCTTGTTCTTGACTCCGGACCCATATCTCAACGGGCACACGAAGATCCCAGCCTGACTGAGATAGGGCCGCACATCATCCACTCTTCCTGTCACATGTACGCCGGGAATTCGTCCCAGATCCTTGACTCGGTCCGTCGGATCACTGCCGACAATCCAGAATTCCGCCTTGGGCCGTTGTTCAAGGACCAGAGGGAAAATCTCTCGCGCAAAAAATAGAGCCGCATCTTCATTGGGGCCATACCCCATGACGCCGGTAAACACAATCTTGTCAGCGTCGACACTCGAATGGTCCGGAGCGAAGTACTCCATATCGACGCCGTTCGTAATGGTCATCGCATTGCTTGCCGGCGAGACTTCGCGGATTACTTGCTCATCCACAGAAGAATTCGTGACGACAAGACCGAACTTCCGCCCAAGCGACCCCTCGATCTGTTGTATTCGCATCAAGTGGCTGTAGATCGCGAGACGCCGCCGCCCCCCGCGGGTCGTTTTAAGCATCCTCCTCGCCATCAGCGTCATCGAATCATGCAGGTCGATAATTGCGGGAACGTCGAGTCCCGGGTCAACGTACTGCCCCATGGGCAGCAAGTCGACATAGATCAGATCGCAGCGATTCCGGATGCATATCTCGCGAGCCTTGCTGCGAATGGCCTGGTAATACTCCGGAAACCGGAAACGCGTTTCAAAGCTGGCGGCCAAATGCAGTCGATGCCACTGCTGCCCCCACCAGGTCATGGCCGGCGGATCAGGCAATACCTCAACCGTCGAAAAGACTTTGGCTGCGGTTGGATCGTTCAGGAAGGACTGATGTCGTTCGCCGGAGGAACAATAGGTGAGTAGATACAACTCATGCTGCCGGGAGAGTTCCCGGCAGAGATTGAACAGACGCGGAGACCCGGGCATCTTTGACGTCGCGGGAATATCTGGAGCCAATACTAGTATTTTCATCGCAAACTACTCGCCGACAACGCACGGTCCTCGCCTCATCACCAACAAATACCGTCATAGGACGCGGTCAGACCTTCCCGACCTTCGATCCGTGCCAAGTCGATAATGAGCTGGTCTGGCCGCATGCGTTTCAACGCGGGCAGAAACTCGGCCGACGCATATCCGACAACCACGACTTGGGCCGCGTCCACGAGATCTGTTGCCTGATCGACCAGCAATGAAGACAGATGGGGAATATGCTCTTCGATAAACCGCTTATTCGCGCCGATTAAGCGGCTGGTCGCCACATTCTTATCATAGATTTTGACCTGAAACCCCTTGCCGAGCAGAGTCTCGATGACTTCAACCAAGGGGCTTTCTCGAAGATCGTCGGTATCCGGCTTGAACGTCATCCCAAGAAATCCGACTTTCTTCTTCCCCAGGCCCACGATCCGCTGAATGACACCCTTAATGTGAACCGCATTGCTCTGAAGAATGGCGTTCAAGACCGGCACCTCGACATCCGTCCGCTTCGCCTGATAGGAGAGCGCGCGAAGATCCTTGGGGAGACAGGACCCTCCAAATGCAAAACCAGGCTTCAGATACACTTTCGACAGATTCAACTTTGTATCTTGGCAGAAGATGTCCATGACCGCATGGCTATCGATACCGAGTCGCTTGCAGATATTTCCGATCTCGTTCGCAAACGTCACTTTCAAAGCATGAAAGGCATTGTCGGAATACTTCACCATCTCTGCGGCTCGGATCGACGTCCGAATGGTCGGCGCGGTGATACCGGCATAGATTTCTTCCACCACATCCCCCTCGCCGGCCTGCCGCTCGCCGATCACAATCTTCGGAGGATGGTAATAATCTTTCACCGAGGTTCCCTCCCGGAGAAACTCGGGGTTGTAACAGACAAACAGGCCGTTACCGACCGTCTTTCCCGAAAATTTCTCAAGAATGGGGATCGCCACGTCCTCCGTCGTTCCCGGCAGAGTCGTGCTGCGAAAGACCACTGTATGCGGGGTCTTTTTATCGCGTAGGGCCAACCCGATATCCTCGCAGACCCGCTTCATATGCGTGAGATCCAGGCTGCCGTTGGCTTGACTCGGCGTCCCCACACAAATGAATGAGACATCGGTATTCTGAATCCCTTCAGCCGATGACACCGTGGCTTGTAACAAACCTTGCTTCTGAGCTTTGGCGATAAAGTCCGAGATGTCGGGTTCAACGATGGGAGCGGCCCCTGAATTGATCGAGGCCACCTTGTCGGCATTGACGTCGACGCCCCAGACCGTGTGCCCACTGGAGGCAAGACAGCCCGCCGAAACGGTTCCCACATACCCCAGGCCGAAGACACTGATTTTCATCGCCATCACCCTCTCCTCACGCTAAACATACTCGTTCGTTTCGCTCCGCCGACACGGGGCGATCAGATGACCTGACGGAAGTATTCGATCGTCTTTCGCAGGCCGTCCTCCAACTCGACTTTCGGCTCCCATCCGAGAAATTCCTTGGCGCGCCGGATATCCGGCCGACGCACCTTTGGATCATCCACCGGCAAGGGCTTATGCTCGATCGTGCTCTTGGAACCCGTGAGTTTGAGCACCAGATCTGCAATCTGCTTGACGGTCAACTCTCGTGGATTCCCGATGTTCACTGGATCATGCATGGTCTCCTTCAAGGGCTGGTCTGACTTCGTCAGGAAGCTTGATCGGTCGGTCCGCTCAGCCACAGACTTGTCCGAATCGATCAACAGGAGTTCCGTAATGCCCCGCACAAGATCATCGACATAGCAGAAGCTTCGCGTCTGGTTGCCATCGCCAAAAATGGTCAGCGCTTTGCCTTGAAGCGCTTGAACGACAAAGTTTGAGACGACCCGACCGTCGTGCGGACGCATCCGTGGGCCATAGGTATTGAAGATACGCACAATCCGAGTATCCACACCATGATAGCGATGGTAGGCCATCGTCATCGCTTCGGCAAAGCGCTTTGCTTCATCATACACACCGCGCGCCCCGATCGGATTCACATTCCCCCAGTAGGACTCCGGCTGTGGATTGAGCAAGGGGTCGCCATAGACTTCGGACGTACTGGCCAACAACAGCCGCGCCCCTTTCGCCTTGGCCAAGCCCAACACTTTATGGGTACCCAAAGCCCCGACTTTCAGCGTCGCAATGGGCATCTCAAGATAGTCTTGCGGGCTCGCCGGGGAAGCAAAATGCAGAATCGCATCCAGCTGCCCGTCGATGTGAATATAGTCACAGATGTTGTACTTAATAAAACTGAACTTGGGGTTCCCCATCAAGTGCGCAACATTTTCGACGCGTCCGGTAATCAGGTTGTCCATGGCCACAACCTCATGGCCTTTGCCGATCAGTAAATCGCTTAAGTGACTTCCGAGAAATCCCGCTCCGCCCGTGATCAGTATGCGCATGGATCTACACTCCTTCTTCTGGCAACGTCATCGTTCATTCTCGACATGTGTCAGCAACTGGTTCTATTGAAAAAAAACAATCGCACATGAGCCAATTTACACGCGTAGCAGAGGATGCACCATTCTATTCTGCATTCTGAAAACTAACCGGATTCTTGCGAGTCTATGTACGGATCGCCTTCAATGACGCGCCCCCCGAAACAAAGCTGGCGCATTTTGAGGCCACCGTTTCCAGCCCGCTATTTACAGAAACAAAATGATCGGTGGCCCGGTTAGAATCGTCGGCTTAAGCATTCCGTCCGAATTCGTCCGTACAAGGCCCCTAGTCGAGTTCAAACTCATTCTTCCAATCCGAATCTCCTTCAAGCGGCTTCTGATCTGTCTTGTACAATACACAGTTCTCCAGCACGAGGACATCCATCTCCGTCCGCATAAAACAGCGATAGGCATCTTCCGGAGTATGCACAATCGGCTCGCCTCGCACATTGAAAGAGGTATTCACCAGCACGGCATAGCCGGTCTGCGCTTCGAAAGCCTTCAGCAGATTATAGTAGCGAGGGTTAGTCTCTTCGTGGACCGTTTGAACTCTGGCCGAATAATCCAAATGGGTCACAGACGGAATATCCGACCGTTGAACGTTCAAGAGATCGATGCCCCATAAATCCTTTTGTGCGGTCGTCTTGGGACAACGCCTTTTTTCGATAACCGGGGCCACGATCAGCATGTAGGGGCTGTCGGAGTGCAAGTCGAAATAGTCCGAGACCCGCTCTCGCAGCACCGAAGGAGCGAAGGGTCTGAACGACTCGCGATACTTAATCTTGAGGTTCATCACCGACTGCATCTTGGTACTGCGGGCATCCCCCAGAATACTTCGGCCGCCGAGGGATCGCGGACCGAATTCCATGCGGCCCTGCAACCACCCCACAACCTTTTCAGCCGCGAGATCCTTGGCGACCTGCCCGAACAAAGCCGAATCATCAAGGCGGACATACGGCGCCTCTTTTGATCGCAAAAACGCCTCGATCTCAGCGTTGGTGAAGGCGGGCCCCAGATACGTCCCCTTCATCTTATCGTGCTTGTTATCCGAGATGCGTGGCTTGCCCTCAAACTGATGCCACACCGATAAGGCCGCTCCGAGGGCGCCGCCCGCATCGCCGGCCGCGGGTTGAATCCAGAGTCCCTTATGCGGCCCCTCTCGCAAGACTCGGCCGTTTCCCACACAGTTGAGCGCAACCCCCCCGGCAAGACACAAATTCTCCACACCCGTCTCGCGATGAAGCGTCCGGGCCAATCGGAGCATGACCTCTTCCGTTACTTCCTGGACAGATCGCGCCAAATCCATTTCACGCTGCCCCAACTTCGCCTCAGGCGTGCGCGGGGGACCGCCGAACACATGGTCAAACTTCCGGCTCGTCATCGTGAGCCCTGTACAGTAGTTGAAATACTCCATGTTGAGACGAAATGTTCCGTCCGGCTTCACATCGATCAAATGCTCATAGATAGCTTTGACGTACTTCGGCTCGCCATACGGCGCGAGCCCCATCACCTTGTACTCGCCCGAATTGACCTTGAAACCGGTGTAGTAGGTGAACGCGGAGTACAGCAGGCCCAAGGAATGCGGAAACGGGATCTCCCACAATGGCGTGAGAGTATTTCCCTGGCCTTGCCAGGCTGATGTCGTCGCCCATTCCCCCACGCCATCCATGCACAGCACCACGGCCGAGTCATAGGGAGACGCAAAAAAGGCCGACGCAGCATGGGATTCGTGATGCTCTGAAAATAGCAGCTGGGGCAACTCGCTCTTGCTCATTCCCTCCCCATGCTTCAGAAATTCGTCCCGCAACAGCGTTTTCAGCAGCAACTTCTCCTTCATCCACACCGGCATCGCGGCCAGAAATGACTGGAGGCCAGACGGGGCGAACGCCAAATAGGTTTCCAAGAGGCGCTCGAACTTCACCAGCGGCTTATCGTAGAACACCAGCCGGTCGACATCCTTGAATCGAATCCCGCCCGCCTGCAGGCAATAGTCGATCGCCCGATGCGGAAACCCAGGGTCGTGCTTCTTTCTGGTAAATCGCTCTTCTTGTGCCGCGGCGACAATCTCGCCATCGCGCACCAGGCACGCCGCGCTGTCATGATAATACGCTGAGATACCAATGATATTTGTCATAGGCTATTTCCAGGTGAACATCCTCGAGCCGATAGGTTCCTCTATGCTACGGTGGGCCGGCTGGTTTATCCAAGCAGATTCACGAATATCGCTTCGTACCGCCCAGAGGCCACTTCCCATTGGAAATGCTGTCTCACGGTTTCATAACCTGAGTGAGCCAGCCGTTCCGCCAGAACAGGATCGGCCCAGACCTTGCTGATTGCATCACACAGAGCTTGGGGGTTCTCGGGTTCTACCAAAATCCCGTTATGACCGTCTTCAATAATTTCCGGAATCCCGCCGACGGCCGACGCCACGACCGGCTTCTTGCTGGAAAACGCCTCCAATATGGCAATCCCAAACGGTTCAGCGCGGGAGGGCAAGACCAGCAGCGTACATTGGCGCAACAACCTCTTAACGCCGATCCGGTCTTGCGAGCCCAGGAATTTCACCTTCTGCGTCAGACCCAGCTGCGACACGAGATCCTCAAGCTGTCCTCGAAGAGGACCGTCTCCAGCCAGCCACAATTCCATCTCAGGGTGCGTCTGCCCGAGGAGCCGGAAGGCCTTGATCAGCACATCGACCGCCTTCCGTGGCTGAAGCAGAGCAATGCACAAAACAAATCGCCCGCCGGGCAACGCGGCCCGCTCTTCCTCGTCAAACTCCGCAAGGTCGACCGCATTATGAATGGCCGACGACGTGGCACGGAGTCCGGGAAACCTTGTCAACGCGGCATCCAGCGTGCTCTTGGAGGGAGCGACAAGCCAATCGGCGGAGTTGATCAGGACTTCAAGCGCCTTTGGATACCGCGTTTCCGGCACTCCCTTTGGAAACAGATCGCCGCCATGCACCGAGATCACCAGCTTGAACCGGCAAAAGGGGCGAAGCAATGAGAAGTAGACCCCGGATCCAATGGGGTAGTGAATGTTTACGATATCGATATTGTGTCGAACCAGTACGGTGTGGAGTTGACGAAGGGTATGGAAGAGATAAAAGGCAAAGCCCAAAACAGATTTGACTGGGGATTCCGGGACGAAGGGATTCCGAAGATTGAGTTCGTATCCCGGAAAGTTCCACTTCGTAATGGTCGCCTTCAGCGAATGTGCTTCCCCGGGATGAAGGAACCAGACATGGTGCCCGGCCTTCTGCAGCTGGCGAGCCACATTCCCCACGACCGAGGCCACGCCGCCGACCTCTTGATCCCATGGCACAACCAGCAGCACATTCATCGGCGCTCTCCGCGCTGGAGCAGAAAAGGCAGCGGCACTCTCACAATCATCATTTTATCCCAGCTCTGCTTCATCACGCTCAAACTATATTTCTCATCTCGGCTGTTATAAACAAATAGCCGAACTACCGAATGTTCATACCCTCTCCACCCTCCACATAGATAAATGGGCCTGAGCAGATCGACCAGCTCGAAACTGACCAACCAACCCACATTGGATAGATCAGTGGAGCCTTGTTGGAACACCCGAGGTCATCACTCTCTCAACTTCTCGCAGATAGCAATCGACAGTTCTCTCCCACACCCATTCCCGTCTTACGTGCTCGACGGCCTGCCGGCTCATGCGGTCCTGCAATTCAGGATCCCGCAATAGCCGTGCAATCGCTCTGCCTGCGTCGTCAGCATTTCGATCGACAAGGATTCCTGTCATACCATCGATCACGGATTCCCGTATACCTGCTTCCCTCACCCCGATGACAGGAGCCCCACACGCCATGGCCTCCAACGCCACAAGACCGAACGGTTCCATGCGCGGCAAGAATACAAGCGCCGTGACCTCGTTGTACAACTGCACCAATTCATGTTCGGGCGGCTTTCTCCGAATCTGCAAATTCACCTCCAAGCCTTTGGCCATCTGCTCAAGGCGGTGTGCATAGCCTGGATCTTCTTGCCGCTCAATCGTTTCAGGAGTGGCAATAATGACGCAAGGACGCTCCGACTCGGCAATGGTAGCCACCGATTCAATCACTAAGTGATGCTGCTTTTTCTCCACGATGCGGCCCGCACTCAAGACGGCCCGCTTCCGTGGCAAATTTAATGATCTAAACGTATCGACATCTACGCCATATCTACAGACTGACGAATCCATCTGATTCCGCTGGTACAACGCTTCCCTTGAATAGCATGAATTCGTAAGTATTTTACCTGCTGCATGAAGTCCAGCCATATCATGCTTGCGTCGAAGCTCGGCCACTTTGGCAATGGCACGGTTACATAACTCCAAGTATTTGCGCTTCAGCCAAAGCGTCCCTTGAGGACAGTCGAACAATCCTTGCCCTTGAAATCTGGCATCTGTTGCCTCATGGCTGTAAACAATTGACGGAAGCGACAGATGTTCGGTCAATTGAACCGTGTAACTTGGAAAGCAGTGATCGAGATGCACAAAATCATAGCCCCGTGTCTGCAAGACGCTCCCCAGGTCCTGGTACTGCCGGGCTAATGCGTTCATCTGCTGCCCTTCCTGCAGAAGACCCATCCACACCGCCAGGAGATAGGGGCGATACCGATTCACCAAAGGGGGAATACTCACGCGATAACTGTTCCGTACAAACGGCGTCAACGGCCAGTGATTGAGATTCGGCTCTCCGATGCGCAGAATATATTCATCAATCACATGACCGCGTTTGGCTAGGTCGCGCACCATCTCAAATGCCGCCCGCTTAGACCCTCCTGAATCGGCAGTGTGGCACCAGGCTATGGTCCATCGGCGATCTGATACCCCGCCTTGCCCTTCCCGTTCTCCAAGGGCAGTCGAAGGGGAATTGGTATCGTGTGAACTCATAAACTCCTCATAGGCCACGGCTGGAGAAGAAATTCTCCGAAGTATCACTCACGCAACAATAACCGATTGCAGTCGCTGCATGGCCTGCTCGATCTCAAAATGCTCGTGAATGCGTCGTCTTGCCGCTAGCCCCATTTTTTCGCGAGTTCCCGCATTTCCCAACAACTGCCGAATGCCTCTTGCCAATCCTTCAGCATCGCCTCGTCTAATAAGTAACCCCGTCTCATTCTGAACCACAACCTCGCCTGTCCCTCCCACATCTGTCACAATCGCCGGAAGTCCGCACGCCATCGCCTCTAACAGCGCCAGGGGAAGCCCTTCCTTATCCGACGACAGCACAAAGAGATCCGCCTGCCGCAAGTGAGGCCGCACATCTTCCACATATCCCACAAACCTGACCAGCTCTGAGAGTCCCAATTGACTCGCGCGGGCTCGAAGTTCTGCCTCTAGGGGTCCCGCTCCGAGAATACGACAGCGCCATGGAACAGACTCCGTACGCAACATTGCCAGCGCCTCAAGAAGCACATCGATACGCTTTGCGGAGGATAGTCTCGCCGCGCAAACGATCATCACCGGTGACACCGTCGGAGTACCCGATGTGGGCAGGCCTAGGGATGGCTCTTTGGGTTGATACCTCCGGCAGTCGATCCCATTGCAAACCGTGATAGTGCGCGACGCTGGATACCCATACTCATCGACCAGCCTACGACGAACGGCTTCGCTCACACAAATCGTCCCATCAGCCATCGCGCCCTGCCATCGCTTGGTGGCCATATGCCTGGTTCTCCAGCCAAAGAGCCTTCGAAAGCCCCTGGCCAATCCCTGGCCTTCCACTTCGCCAGGAGCGGGATCCGCGATCAGATGTTCAATCACAACCAACCGCCTGCTCCCTGCCAGGCGCGCAGCCACATATGCCGAAAATGGATACTGGTCAAAAATCCCCTTTACAAATACGATGACCGACGGCCGAGAGCGGACAAACAGCCACCAATATTTTATGAAGCGCCAGCCGGTGATCGCAGGAGGGCTAGAAACCTGGACATTGCGTCGACCTCGCAAGGGTTCGCTGAAGAAGTCCCTGCCTAAACAGAGAATTCGAACGTCCAGACGCTCATCCATGCGGCCGACCAGATCGATAAGATGTTTTTCGGCCCCTCCGAATTCCGGCGTGTGCGTGACAAACACAATGCGATCGCTCATACCGCCTGATGCTCCCCCACACGCTTATCCTCCCTTGCCCCCACGGCTGACCGCCCTTGCAAAAGAGCCATTGTCCGATCGGTCGCGGCGTCCCAGGAGAACCAGTTCGATGCCAATTGCCTGGCCCCCTCCCCAAGCTGTCGCCTGAGACCGGGGTCATCGATCACCCGAAGCATGGCGGCAGCCATCTCATCGGGGGACTTGGGCGCACACCACAGAACATTTACCTCTTCCACAAACGGACTCTCCACCATCTCAGCTTTAGTGGCAACAACTGGCAATCCATGCGCCGCTGCCGCGGCAAATGAGCTATTGTTTAAATACAACCCCAGGTCGTGGGAGAACACGCACATGTCTGATGCATAAAGGAACCGTGAAGCTTCATCGCTCTCTGTTTCGAACTCTCCCGTCCACACCACCTTATCCCCAAAGCCAAGACGGTCAGGCATGGCCCGCATTTCCTCAGCAAACCGCGGCCGATCAGGATACTCGTGAGCAACCACCCCTCCCACAAGAAGCAGCCGAGCCTGAGGGCACACCCGACTCACCACACGGAACGCCTTCAGCAGCGTTTCGATGCCCTTGGGAGGATAGATCAGGCCGAAATACACCAGGACAAGCTGATCGGCAGAAAACCCCAATTGGGCCCTCGTAGCACTCCGGGTTCCCTGGTCGGTGCAGGTCGTCATTTTCAAAAGCGGCGGAGGCGGAACGAGCGTGCACTTCGCCGCCACAGATGGATCGCTCTCGCTCAACATGTGTTGATGACGCTGGCTCATGACGATGACCGCATCACTATCCCGCAACAGCGTCCCATACGCGTAATCCACGCCCTGAGTTCCGACCCCCCATTGCACAGCCTTCCGCAAGGCCCGAGATAGAAGGGCTTGGCCTCCGGCCTTGCTTCCCATGGGATAGGCAAACATGGTCACCACACGAGTATTCCGGGAAACCATTTTGCATAGGGACGGGAAAAACGTAATCATAGGGTGATCGTTATAGATCCAACCGATATAATAAAGCAGCACAGCGTGGGGCTTGGATTTCCACACTCGCCACAAGAGCAGCGGGAGGTCCCGCCACGACCAGTCCCGAATCTCACTGCGTACCCGCTCCTGATCCGCCAACTTTGATCCGGCGGTGGTTACAACCTCTACCTGCACTCCGCGATCCACTAATTGGGCAGCGATGCGATAACAATGATCCGCCTCACCGGCTTTCATCGGAGGATAGGCGCCAGAAATAACCACTACCCTAAACGGCTGCTGAGATTGTTCAATTCCCAACGCGACACTCCTACTCACTGTTCAACAATCCTCACAGGCCCCATTTGGGGGAGTTCGATTCCGCCCTTACGCATTAGGCCTGAACTTTCTTCTCTGAGAATATGCCTCACGGGCCAAAATGAGTCGCCTTCATTCAGAAACATCCAACTACGGCGACAGCAGATTTCCTCAGTAAGCATCTATCCCGACTGCATAGTCCTACGAAACAGACCTGGGAGCATGAGAACCCTACAAGTATTCCCCAATCTCCATTTCACCTCACCCGGCCCTACCTAAAGAGCGACGCATCGTCCACAATGATGATCTCTTTCGGATACCCCACATCCACAGCCTGAACTTTGACGATCATCTCTGCAATGGTCGCTGCTTCATTGTATGCCGGCATGATGATTGAAACCTTCATAGCAGCCTCCTGGATATCGACAACAATGCGATCTCCCTGACAAATCTTCGAAGGTAGTGGGGACATCGGTTGAGTGGGTTAGAGCTTTCTCGCGAGTGCCTTGTGGAGAGCCTCCGCGACTATCTTGTGACCTTCTGCCGTCCAGTGAGTATCGTTGGAAATGTAGAGGGATGTTCCTTTGGCAGCCTCCATTCGAAGGGTAGGAGTCAAATCAAAATACTCAAAGTCTGGCGATATGCTCTTCACGACAGTGCGAAGACGCTCCGGGAAATCATTGACCGACCACCATTTGACTTCATCTGAGACTTCAACAAGGGTGGAAAGACCGCTATACACTCTATAGTGCTCAGGAGCGAAAACTAGAACCAGTCGAATGCCTTCCTCACGACTATACTGATAGGCGGCTGCCAGGACCGAACTTGCCGTTTGCAATGCCGCCAATCGGTCTCCATGGAGAGGACGAGTGTCCTCTGGGAAATATATCTTCCGCTGCCGGCCTTCCTTATCGACAATTTTTCCGTAGCGCTTCTTGAGATGTTCATCAGGAACGCATCCCCGCCACAGTCGCATGACCGTCATCAAGGCATTGGTTATAAAGGCACGTTCTGAGTAACGCAGCTCCTCATGCAACCCTGCCAATCCTTGTTCGTAGGCACGCACATCCTTGAGGTCGTTGCCTTCATAGAACATCCATACGATGGTCTTAGGATGAAACTTGGTGGCATAACGCTTGAGTACTACCAGTTCCTGTTGTGGACCATACCCTGAACTCCCAAGGTTCACTACAGTTCGCCCTTCTAAACTTTGCAGCACTGTCGTCAGAATTCCGGAGCTCTCTATTCCTACACCCTCAACGAATGAGTCTCCGATCACAGCGATATCGGCTGTCTCCAAGTCTTGATCATTTCGAAAACCGTGTTGATCATATCGAAGGTTGTATGAAACCGGCGCGATCGATGGAAGGCAGATATACTGCCCAATCATTCCGTCGTATATGGAAGTCATGTTCAACTGAAAATGAGGCTGGCGCCTCCATAGTAATTCGCCATCGAAAACGTTTCCTCGCTGATATACAGGGTTCATAGACGTTGAGAATACCCTCCGGTAGTCTAGCGCGCCAAAGAATGCAGGCGCCTCAAGTGCACCAAGACATATAGCCAGCGTAAAAGACGTCACACAGAAACTGGTTCTTAATTCGCTCTGCTTCCGTCCTGATAGAAACGCGTAAAGAGCCCATAAGACAAAATAGATCGCGAGGAGGTCTGCCACCAGATGTCGAATAGAGGATACGCCAAGCCCCCAAAGAACAATGCCGGCGAGAACGCAAGTTGCCAGAACAAGGCTACCAGTAATTTTCGTATGCACTTACAATCTCTCCTGCCCTCGAAGATGGGGACACTGCGCTCATGATGATCACGATTATATAGAATCTCTCCCCGGAAATTTATTCGACGGTTCAACGAATTGCGCCTCTAGGCTGCACTCGGAAATAAACCGTCGCCACGGACTCGACGCCAAGCCTCCAGGACAATGCTTCGATCGGTAACGCGCAACCTTAATTCGCAAGGTCCGACACAAGAGACCTATACAACTCGGCGTACCGTTCCGCTTGAAGCTGGAGCGGGTATTCGTCGAGAGCAAGCCGGCGACAGTTTTCAGACAATAGCTTGCGGTACTCAGGCGCGTTCATCATCTCCACAATGGTGGCCGCCAATGCGCTGACTTCGAAGGCCAGCACCAACTGTCCGGTTATTCCAGGGCGGACCATTTCCGGAGTCCCTCCCGAATTGAAACTGACCACCGGCACTCCGCAGGCCATGGCTTCCAGTACAGTGTTCGCGAGATTATCCTGCAATGAAGGAAGAACAAACAGGTCCGCGGCACTGTAGACGGCAGAGAGCAATCGATCGTCATGGATGGAGCCAAGATGGAGCCACGGCATACGGCCATCTGCTTGAGGAGGTTGTTGCCCCAGAGACACCAGCAACAACTTCTCTACGCGCTTCGCACAATGCGGGAGTGCCTCCAGCAAGAAAGAAAACCCCTTGCGACGATTATCGACAACATCGGCCAGGAAAAACACGACACGAGCATCCTGCGGAATCCCCAGCAGGTCTCTCGAATACGCCTTATCGCGTGGAGTAAACACGTCAAGGTCCAGTCCATAGGGAATCACGTCAACTCGGATCTCCGACAACAGGCTGCTCTTCCGGGCTTCTTCCGCAAGCCACCGGCTGGGCGTGACAATACGCAGGCGCCCATTTTTCGCGGCCACGATCGCCCGCTTCTTCCGTTCCCACACCGCGCGAGACAGATCCTGCTCCTGGTGCGACCCCAATTGCGGACAGGCGCCGCAGGACCCGGAAAAACGGCCGCACCGATTGTCATAGTGGCACCCTCCGGTAAAGGCATTCATATCGTGTAACGTCCACACCACAGGCGTTGTCCGAGTCATCTGCGGGAGAAACGAGGTGTAGTCCAGCATCCCCGCAACCCAATGGAGATTGACCACATCACAAGACGGTATCTGCGGTACCATCGCATGTGGGAACGGCCCACGATCGTCGCTAAACATTTCGTAGCCCGACGGGCGCGAAGCCTGATACCGGACGAAGTCCCGGGCGATCGCCCCCCGACGCATGCGGGTGCCGACCCGATCCACAAACCCCTGCGGGGGATCGAACCTCACGATCGTCTGATCGGGACACGTTTTGTCCATAACAAACATCGTCGACGGCCACCCGATGCGCTGGAGGCCCTGGTGAAGCCGATAGGCAGAGCGCGCGGCTCCGCCACGTATATCCTGCGTGCTGACGTGTACGATCTTCATTTCAACCTCTTGACCCCATCTGATCTGCCAGCCGCCTTCAACACAAGTCCTTCCACGTGAACGAGGGCTTCTCCGTGCAGGCCTCTTCGATATACACCAGATGCCAGAGCTGAAACATTACCGCAGCCCAGACGTGGACGGCGAAATCGGCCTGCCCCTCAAGATGTGGCCTCACATAGTGGTGATAGAACGCAGGTCGCAACAAGCCTTGCTTCTCCAGCCGTTCCGGCGCCAACAACCGCTCCGCCAATGGGCGAAGAGCCCCTCGCAACCACAATCCAATGGGCATCGTAAATCCGCCCTTTCGCGCCGTCAGCAATGCATGAGGGAGCAAATCACTGACGGCGCGCTTGAGCAGATACTTGGGATCGCCGCTCTTGGTCCGGATCGATGGAGGAATTCGAAACACCAGTTCGACAAGGCGGTGATCGAGGAACGGGGTTCTCGCTTCAATACTATGCGCCATGGAAAACCGGTCCGTCATGAAGAGAAACTCCTCAGCGAGTTGCGTTTGAAAATCCACCACGGCAAGGCCGGTCCGAAGATCTCGCGTGCGCGAGGCATCGTAAATCTGCTGCAAGTACTCAGCGGTACTCTGACAGCCCGGGCCGTCCTGGTCGCACCGCACAAACTGCTCCGTCTGTCCATCAGACACACAGTCCATATTTGCACGGCAATACGATCCAAACGGTGTCTCCAACAGACCGGACAGTTTGGAGAAAAGCCTGCCCCGCCCGATGACGGGCCAGGACGCAGGAAGGCGAGGACTGACGGCCCCCAGCGGACTCGCGCACAGCGCAAGCGCCCCGGCGCCGCTCCTGGAACGCTGACGAAGGGTCACTGCGGCATGCAGGACCGGATCATCCTCAAAACGCCTGAACTTTTCATCATTTCCAAACAGCTCGTCGCCCCCCATCCCGTTGAGCCCGACCTTCACATCCTTGCTCATCTCACGATAGACGTACCAGGCAGGAAGTCCTCCCCCGTAGGGCTCATCCAAATGCCACACCATCTCGACGAGATCATTGAGAAGGTCTGTTGGATTCAAAATAAGTTCGTGATGCAGAGTGCCCCAGCGATCAGCCACCTCCCGCGCCAAATGCAATTCGTTCCAGGCCTGCTCTTCCTTGCCTGCAAAGCCAAGCGAATAAGTGCGCACTTGCGGAAACCCCTGCTCAGCCAGCAAGCCGATGATGGCGGATGAATCAATTCCACCGGACAACGAACAAGCGATTGGGACATCGCTCAACGTCCAGCGGCTCACGGCGGCGCGAAGTTCAGCACGCAAACGTTCCGACCACTCCTGGATATCGTGGTCTTCAAAGCGAGTGCCGTCGATCTGCCAGTATTGACTGAGGGTGAATCGATGGTGCTTCAGATCGTATACAAAGAAATGGCCGGGCGGGACCCGGAAGACGTTGTCGATGATGGCCTCCGGCCCAGGCACATACAGCACCTGCATGAAATGCGAGAGGGCCTGGAGATTGACCGTTCTTGAACGCGCCAGCGGCGAGACCAAGAGGCTCTTGAGCTCGGAAGCGAAAACAAACGAACCCTTCTCGATGGAATAGTAGAGCGGCTTGATGCCCATTCGATCGCGGGCGCCGAACAGCCGGTTGCGGCGTTGATCGTGAATCACAAACGCGAACATGCCGTTCAGATCGTCGACCATGCGCTCGCCCCGCTCCTCGTAGAGATGGAGCAGCACTTCCGTATCGGAATGGGCCGTGACGAAGGTATGGCCGCGGGACTCGAGATCCGCTCTTAGCTCAGGCGCATTGTAGATCTCTCCATTGAAGACGATCCAAACAGACCCGTCCTGACTGCTCATGGGCTGATGGCCGCCCGCGAGATCCAGGATACTGAGCCGGCGCATGGCAAGAGACACGTCCCCCGCAGGGCTGGAATAGATCCCTTGATCGTCCGGCCCCCGATGAACGATCATGCCGTTCATCTCCTGAAGCCATACCGCCTGGTGCGAACCCGCGACACCGACAATCCCACACATACGAACACCGCCTCCTTCACGCGCTTACTGCGCTTACACCAAACCGGCCTGAGTCATTCCGGGCAAAACGATCCCAACAGAGAGGGCTCAATCAGGCAAAACATCCGGGCAACGAGAGCAAGGGCATCATCGCGCATCGTGCTTGATTGAACGATAGAGACGATGGGCCCAAGGAAACAGCTTCTTGCCCCGATCAAAGGCCGCCGCTTTTGCCGCTTCGGCTAGCGTCGACCCGACGGCTGCGTAATACTCAGGAATGAAGGGCATGGCAAAGGCTGAACGGACCCACTCGAATGGGGATAGGCGCTCCCGATACATCCCGTTCCAGCGGTGGAAACAGGTTTTCCAGAGCATTTTGACAATTTGTTGTTTTACCGCGTGATATTGATCGAGGTGGCTATGGGCGTACCGCCGGATGACAGGATCCGAGTCAAGGAACGTAAAGAATTGTGTGTACCCATAGACAAGGGATCGGTAGTCGCACGAAAACCCCATGCTTTCCTCATACGTACGCTTTCGATGGGTACACTGCGTACTGAAAGCCACGTTTCGGCCCAGGCACAATTTCAACAAAAGTGCGTCATCCACCCCATTGCCGCCAGAGAGAGCTATCCGCGGATAACCTCCACAAGCCTTAGCCTCTTCGGTCCGAAATAGGATCGTCGCAAAGCATTCAAATAGATACGAACCTTGGCACCACGCTTTGACAAACTCCTCGCCGGACAGGATCTCGGGAACCACATCCAACGATTTGCGTAAGACCCGCCCGCCAGGATCGACCGCCTCCTGCTTGGAGATGGCGACAGCCGCGGAGGGATGCCGCTCAAGGAGCGCGACAAGGTCGGATACGAAATTAGGACTCATCTCGTCATCGTCTTGAAACAGGATGAAATACTTACCTGTGGCCTCCTGAACAATCTGATTGAAATGCTCACTGACGATAACCGTTTCCGGATTCTGGCGGAACCGGTACGGTCGAGAATAATGTCGGGAGACCAGGTCGGCCACCTTGCTCCCGTTCATGCCATTGTCTGACACGATGCACTCAATCTCCGGGTAGTCCTGCGCAAGCACGACGCGGAGAGCCTGAGGGATAAACTCCAGCCGCTTGTAGATCGGTATGCCTATGGTTACCCGCGGAAACATGCCACCACCCCCATTTCGTTCTCGGCAGCCAATCCTCTGGTCGCATATCTGCAAAGCCTCATCGCGCACCTGTTGCTCCGCGAGAACATCACTGATTCAATCCTCCAATTAGCATCTATTCCAAGGTCGCCAAGAAAGAGCTTTTCTCCTTGTCGTTTTGATGGAACTCATGCCTGGCCTCCTCTCGCGGGAAGGGAGTATATGAAAACATCCAATGGATACCCTGGTCTCACTTAGAAGCTTTCCAACACCACAACCGATTGTGAAGGCTCGGGATTACAGAGCTGTGTGACAATGGCGGCAGCTACTTGCTCTACCCCCATTGCTCCCTGGCGGCCCAATGTCGTGTTTGTCTGATCCGTTAGCAGCTTCGGCGGTCTCACGACCAGTGTATGTATCCTCTTATCATTAGCAGCAGCCCAACGGGCTAGTCCTTCGACAGCGGATTTAGCCGTAACGTAATGCGGCCACTCCGCCGGGAGGTCCCTCACGAATGCCGAAGAAACAACGACATTCCAACCAGACCGCTCTGACAGACAGCTTAGGAACATGGACATTGGCCCGCTCACTAGCGCGACACTCTTCTCGAGAAAATCATGGTATTGATCCAGCTTTTCAGGGGTAAACGGCATAGGATGGATCGGCGGTGACGCATTGCAAATAAGGAAATCAAGTCCCTGGTACTGCTTACAAATACGATCACGCAATTCCCGGCACCAATGAAGGTCTGCAGCATCACCCTGCACCAATTCGAGAAGACCACTTCTGCCGCCAAGGCGTGTCCGAATCTGTTCGGCCTCCGCCTCGCATCGATGATAGCTCACAATAACCGAACAACCTTGCAGGGCAAGAGCCTGACTGATTGCCGCACCGAGGCCACGACTTCCACCTACGACTAACGCCACCTTTCCGTGAAGCTGATGAGAACTCGGCATAAGAGACGAGAGTTTCTCCACAGATGACTGCGGGGAATCTCGACGGGCGAAGGCCCACATGTGCGCCGTCCCATAGGCCTGGGATCCGACTGACAGATCTCCTGCAGTGTGGAGCAACTCCAGCCTTTCGTCGAACTCTTTAATCTTCACATCATAGCGTAGCGGCCCCTCATCCGGTTGGCCATGATCGTTCCGAAATTCAAGTACCAGCCGCCAATAGATTGCCCGCTTTCCAGGAAGTTCCATGCCCACCATAAAACTGGTCCACATCATAGCGGCAATCTGGATGCCCTGAGCGCCCTTCGCAGAAAGCCCCCATCGCTCAACAACCTTGTCGAAGTCTTCTGTCGATACACCATAGACTCCGGCGATGCGACGCCCGACCTCAAAATCCGCTTCCTGTCGGTCAACCGCTTCTCCTATCGAATGCGAATACTCTGATCCAACCGCCCCCGCCGAGCGCCCATCGCCGGCTTGGAATGTAAATCTCGCCTTCATCATCAATCGATCAGCGTCATATATTTTCACTGAGGATTGGAGAGATGCCGTCTCGTCGATTTGAACGGCATAATCTACTCCGACAACCAGAGGATTTCGAAACTCCAGCGATACCTCCCTTAGTATCAGGTCGTTCCTATCAGGAAGACGCGAAAGGGCTGCCAGCGCTCCGAGGATTCCGAAAACGACAGGCTCGCCATAGGGCGTGGCACGTGCGTAGACTTCGGATACATGCAGGGGGTTCTTATCGTGGCTGGCCGCACTAAACGAGGCGATGTCTTCCATCGTAAAACGAATGCTTGCCGCGCGCATCATTATCCACCAAGTCTTTCGCCACAGCATCCATCTGGCAACATTACCGCCCCCTGCTATTGCAGAGAAAGGACTTCAACTCACCGATATTCTTCATCTCCGCCAGTTCATTTCCCTTAAACCGTACCCCAAAAGCCTGCTCGATGCTGAACATCAGATTAATATGCGCCAGCGAATCCCATTTCGGAATGTCGCTCGCGGTCGTCTCATCGGTCAGCACCAGCTTCTCGTCGTCGAAGACTTCGCGAAACAGTCCTTCGAGCCGCTCATGCACCTCCATCCGCCACCTCCCACGCATCCACGGTCTTGATGAACTTATTGACTATGGGCCCCTTGGCCGACAGATCGTAGCTCCACGTCGCTCGCCCATCGGCCCGGCTCACCAGATCGAATCCCAGCTTTGCATACGCATCTTCCGCCATCGCATTCTTCTCGCTGGGAACGTAGGTTCCCCGCAACGACGTGCAGCCCAGTTCTTCGGCCCGCCGGCACACATGCTCCATAATCGTCCCCTCGACTGTGCGACCGATCACTCGGCAACTCATCAGCCAGGTATCAATGTCCAGAACCGTCCCCTCCTGCAGCGCAATGACCAGGGCCACCAGTCCATGGTCGGCGAAGCGATCCCGCAGCCGCAGGTACAGATGGACGCACTTTTGATCACTGACGAAACTCTCCAGCTGCGGCATCCCGTGGCGCTTCGTGGTGAGATTAAACTGATTCGTCTTGCCAATCAGCTGGGCAACTCTGGGCAAATGCAACGCATCGAAGGGGGCCACGATCGCCTGCATATGAAGGCTTTGATAGAACTCCTCGATGGATCCCGCCGTCGCTTCAAGCTCCCGGATTTGCGCGCGGGCCCGGTACTGTTCGGCTCGCGCGGCATCTTCCTGCGTATACGAACCGGTTTCAAACGACAGACACTCTGACAGCGCCCTGACATAGTAAGAGGCGTCGTCTGGAAGCGGAACCACCTCGACCTCAGGGACAAACTGCCTCATCGCTTCACGTTCAACCGGGTTATCATCCACGAATACCAGCGCATCCAACCCTATCCCAAGTTCTTGTGCGATCCTGCGGATATTTTGCGGCTTTGGTTCCCAATTGGCAACAAAGACCGCGATATCGTCACGTTTCAAGCGCATCTCCGGATGCTGCTCGAACGGCTGCAACGCATCGGCGTGATTGTTTTTTGAGCAGACCGCCAAGATCACACCCTTGTGCTTCAACTTGAGAATGTACTCCTGAAATGCGACAAACGCCTCTCCGTCTACCCCGTTTCCCAATTTGATGCCGGCCAGCCCTTCTTCGGCGATCACGCCTCCCCAGAGAGTATTGTCGAGATCCAGGACAAGACATTTCCGGCTCAATCCCAGATCAGCGCCGATGACCGCCGCCGTATGGCGGGCGAGCACAGGGACCGCTTGCAGCGCGACGGCTTGTTTCGCCAGATGCCAGAAGCGGGGATCGAACCACCGCGCTTTCCCCACGAACGACGAAAGTCGCTCGCAGTCAACGATCGACACCGCATTGCCCGCTTCTTCGCCAATCCTGGCATTGACGGCCTGCGCCATCATATAGCGGGACCCCGGAAGGCGCGCCGCAAGATGGCCCGCCGGCACTTCGCACGGCAGCGCAAAATTGTGCTGAACGACCCTCGCCCGGGAACGTTCCTTAACGGTTCGCCAGAGCGAGGTCCAGCGCGCAACTTCCGCACGAATCGATTCCTGCGGCGCGGCGCTGTACTCCGGAAGCCGCAGATCTCCCTCATGCACAGCCAGCACAACGAAGTCCGGATCGAACGCATAGAGGCGACTGTTCGGATCGATGATCTCCTGCTCATACTGCCCATACTCGCTTTCCACGACCTCGAGACGCATACCCCGCCGACCGGCCGCCAGCATCAGCAGCTGGCCCAGTTGAGCGGTCGTATAACTTCCGAGGAGCGCCACCTTGGCGGAGCGGAGCTTCGGCCCGGAGATGTCCGCATAGCGCTGCACCAGCCTGCCGGCCGCCTGCCACGATGTGAAATCGTCTTCGGCGTCGACCACCGTCAGCGCCCAGCGGCAGGCCTCGGGGATATTGCCCAGCTCCTCGTAACTCCGCGCGAGTTTCAAGCAGAGCCCCGCCTGAGGCGGATCGGAGAGCGCTTCGAGATAGAGAGGAATGGCATCCCCGGCCCTGCCGGACTTCCGCAATTCATCGGCGCGGGCCATAAGCGCGGTCGCATCGCGTATTCGGTCGTGTGATTGGTCAGACATTCTATGCGCCATCTGCGCCGCAGACTTGCGGCCTCCTCACTGAGGGAGAGTACTACGATGATCCTCCCTGACCTAGCATTTCTTCATCTGGATCATGCGGGGCGCCTCCACAAAAACCGTCGCGCCGGCCGGAACATTTGTCGTGATCACGGTATTGGGACCGATCTTGGCGCCATCCCCGATGGTGACCTTGCCAAGAATGACAGCCCCGGCGCCGATATCGACCCGGTGTCCGATCTTGGGCGCGTCGTTAAACCGTTCCCAGGTCACCGCACCGATCGTGACGTTTTGACGGATGATGCAGTCATCTCCGATGTGGCTATGGGGATGAAGCACAATTCCGCTTTGATGCGCAATCCGAAACCGGCGTCCGATGACCGTGCTGCGGGGAATCTCAATTCCGTAGTGATTTCTCACATACCGCCAGAGCACTCGATAGAGCAACAGCACGCTCGAGCGAAGCAGTCCCTCGCTTCGTTCCCATCCCCAAAATCCCAGCCGGTGCACAGCAATGGCTCGAAACCCTGGCTCAGTCCAGTCCTTGTGATTGGCGATCCAATCCTCATGGATCTGCCGGCACAAGTCTCTAATAAGATCGTATTGTTTCATCATGCCCCTGCTTACCTGCCAGAGCGCGATGCGCTGCTGGTTCTCACATACCTACACTCTGACGAAAAAGGACAAGCCGGCACCACACGGCGTTTCCGCAGGCCCCATCCCTGCGCTCGAGAATCTACTTCACACTCCGAAGAGATTGCTTAGGGGTGGCTGGTGCTTGCACGAGTGGGGAGGCCCCGGCCTTGTCGGCGTGCAACCGGAAGATACTATCGATCACAGACCGATAGACCTCCGTCCACCGTTCGCGAGTATGGTGAGTACGAGCCGATTCCCAGGCGCCCCGGGCCATCGCCTGCAGCTTGCCGCCGGGAGAAGCAGCGATTCTTTGCACTGCCCGCTTGATCTCGCCCACCGAACAGCGCGGCAACACCACACCGAAATCATCTACATCGACTCCGCTCTCATAACTGATGATCGGAATGAGCCCTGCATGCATGCCTCCGATCACCGACCCGCTTCTGGCTTCCGATGCGGACGCGGAAAGGATTCCCACACAGCGCTCGGCCAACCCCATAAAGCGGTCGCTACTGAGATCCATCCATCCCTCGGTATGAATATTGGGGGTCTCATACAGTTCTTTGAAGTAGGCCCGCTCAAATTCCTTTTCCCCCTTGATAGGACCGCACACCGTCAGGTGACAGCCCGGCATGCCGGCAAAGGCTTCCAGAATCAAGTCGAGCCCCTTGTGGACAAGCCCCCCGCTGTTGATCCACAGGAACTGATTGCGGCAGCCTTGCCAGTCCTTGTCGGCAGGCCACGGATACAGCACCGGAGCAGCGACCGGCACAGGAAAGATCTGTTTCCCCGCGTATCGAAACGTCTCCATGCTGAACCGGTTCCCGTTCATCGTCGCATAGTCTGCATGTTCGATCCCGAGATGCGGCACCTCATATCGCCAGGGCTTCAGCGTCACACCGCGGCGCTGCTGCAAGTCGAGCAGGCGGCTGGCTTCCGCCGCGTTCTGGAAGAGCGGATGCGCCGTGTCGATATGCAACACTTTGATGCAGTCGGGATTCAGGGCGGGAGCCAGCCGTTCAAGATTCCACCGGGTATCGACCATCATGGCGTAGTCACGCCTGGGCCAGAAGGTTTTGTTGTGAAAGTTGATGACGTCGACACCGTACCCGAGGTCTAAGAACGTCTGCGCCATCTGCAGCGCCACCCAATAGTGATGGTGATCCCTCGGGATCGGCTGCCCCGGCGGCAGCAGGAAGGCCTTGACCACATGCGAGAGCAGCACATAGCCTTTCGGTGGCCCCTGCGGTTCGAGAGACACCACTGCACGATTGAGAATCTCCTGGCTCAAATTCTCCCGGGCCTGCAAAGCCGCAGCCTTGACCACACTCCCCAGAATATAAAGCCGGGACGATTTCACCGCAGAGATCAGGCGCGCTCTGTTAATTGGGTCTTGAAAGAAGATCATGTCGCACTCACCTCCCCTCCGAGGCCCTCCACCCCGTCCACGCAGGCCACCCATTGTCCGTCGCCTATGCAATGGGCATCGATGTGAGACAGACGTGATCGGTTCCAGCCATTCCCCCCCGAAGAGAACAAGGGGTCCGGACTACAAGGGGTCTCGCTGTACCGCGCCGTGGTCAACTCCGTAATTGAGAACGCCCGGACGACGGGTCCATGGCCCGGCTTGCAGGCGTACGCAAACCGCATCAAACGGCCCTCATGCGCCACGATTCTTCCCGCCGGTCTCACAACGGCGCGATCCGTGACGCCGATTGGGCTCTGCGGATGTTCTCTCCATGGCCCCAGCAACTCGTCCGCCCAATAGAGCCGAAGAGCTGCGCCCCTGTCCTCTGCATCGGACAACGTAAAGAGCCACCACCGGCCCTCGTGGCGAACGAGCGAAGGAGCGTAAAACCTCCCTCGCAGCAGAATGCCGGCCAGCGCCCAGCGAACAGGAAACTCAAACGCCTTGTAGAGGCGCAGCATCCCCGCCTCGGCACTCTGGGGAAGCATGTAGTAGCCGCCGTTCCACTCGAAGAGGAAGGGGGACGACAGGGGGTACGGTTTAGCGAGCACAATCTGGCGATAGGTCCAATGCTTGGCGTCATCGCTGGTCGCCCACCCGATCTCGCCCTTTTCCGAGTCGCAATTGAGCACTTCAAATAACATGTGCCAGCGTCCGGCGACTTGCAGCATAAAGGGAGTCCGGACGGATGAAGCCCGGCAATCCCCGACGTCCTGAGCCGTGAGCGCCGGTTTGGTCATCCCCGCATGATCCTGCCCCAGATCCAGGGGAGACGGCCCGGCCAGTATGCCGATCGACCACTTCTGCGCGCCGGCAGCAGGACCATGAGCCTGGCGGTAGAAGAAGTCCCGCAACCCCTGCCATACTCCTGAGAGGTTTCTCCGCGGCACTACGCCCTCCGCTCCCGCCACCCATCATGGACCATCATGTCGTGACCGTACGCTCCCCCGTCAATGGAATCAGCCATACTCTCCTCCCGCCTAGCACTACCAACGCAAGCCAGACAACTACGTTGACCGGTTAACCTGAACCGCAAGCCCGCATTCCGCCGGCCTGCAGTCGGACGTCGTACAGTCCAGTTCCGGAAACCACAACGCTGTACAGGCCAGTCTCTAACAAGGGCGGCCATGTTCCCGTAAGATCTCTCGAATGGTCTGCCGGTAGACACGAGAAAAGTGTTCGCGGGTATGATGCGCCCTGACATGCTCCCAGGCGCGGCGCGCCCGCTCCTCCAGCACCGCCGCCGGCATCTCGGCGATCGTCCGGACACCGTCTCGAATATCCTCTACCGAAACGCCCTTGAGGAGCACACCGAAATCGTGCACATCGACACTGGACTCGTAGTTGACGATCGGAATGAGCCCCGCATGCATGGTCTCGATCACGCACGCGGCGCCGCCTTCCGAGCAGGACGTGAACACATGCGCGATACAGCGATCCGCCAGATCGAGAAACTCCCGGCTGTCGATATCGATCCACCCGCGCAGGTGAATATTCGGAGTCTCGAACAGTTCCCTGCGGTACGCCGCCACGAAGTCCGGCTCACGTTCGACCGGACCGCAGATCGTCAGGTGATACTCGGGCATCCCGGCAAACGCCTCCAGCACGAGATCCAGCCCCTTGTGGACCATCCCATAACTGGCGAACCAGAGAAAGTGCCGCCGGCTGGCTGAAAAACTTTTCCCGGCCGGCCAGGGACAGAGCCGCGCGGCAGGGATCGGAATTCGATAGATCGGCTTGCCCGCGTAGCGATAGGTCCCGATGGTGAAGTCGTTGGCGCAGACGGTCGCGCAATCGGCATGCTCGATGGCGAGATTGGGCCGTTCGTATCTGACCGGGAGAAGCGTGCCCCCTCTCCGCCGTTGCATATCGAGCAACCGACTGGCCTCGGCTGCGTTCTGAAACAGCATGTGGGCCGTGTCGATGTGCAGGATCTTCAGGCAACCCCGGCCGAGCAGCGGGGCAAGCCGCTGGAGATTGTATCGCGTGTCGATGATGACATCATAGCCCGTCTTCGGAAGGAAATCGTGATTACAGAAGCTGATGACATCCACGCGATAGCCCAGCTCCAAAAACGTCCTGGCCATATCGAGGGCCGTCCAGAAATTCGTATGCGTGTTGGGAACGGGCCGGTTGGGATTGTTCAAGAAGTCGCCTCTGATGTGCGACAGCAGCACCGTCCCTCGCGGCGATCCCTCGGGAAGGAGAGACGTGACCTCGCTATCCCCCAGTTCCGCCTCCTTGACGATCTGCGGCAAACGCCAATAGACCGCTCTCGCAACCCGATAGACCTTGAACCTGGCGAAAAGGCGCCTTAGGGCGGGAAACATGACGACCTCTTTAGTGAATGGATGAAACTCTCATCTAGCGGAAAGCACACTTTATCGAGCGAAAGAATTCATCTGAGCAGCCGCTCCTGCTCCGTCCAACACTCTCAAAACTTCCTCACCAACCAGCCGATGCCCGGCGGCGTTGTAGTGATTCGAGCGCCGGAATGGAAACAATCCGACAGGATCCGGATGACCGGCGAAGACCGGATGCAGATCGATCAGCGACAGCTTCAGATCGGTGACGAGCCGAAGGACCCGTTCTCGATTCTTGTTGGCAGCCTCCGGCTTGGCATAGCGCTCCCACTGCGGAAGATACACGAAGTGCAGCTCCCCGCCCCACCCGTGAACCGTGGCCATCGCCTCAACCAGCACGTCGCGAAACTGCTGCATCTTTTCATCCGTTGCCTCGGCAGAGAAATATAGCTGGCCCGCGCGGATGACATCGACCTCCTGCAGTCCCGCGCGCCAGCGAGTGAATAACTGCCGGACATGATGTAATTTGACCGCATCTTCCAGTCCGATTTGCGGGCCCAGCGCCTGGCGGGTTTGCGCAATGTAGGCCTTCAACGCCTGATCGATCCTGTCCTGCCGGGCCCACAGCGACTGGGTGTATCCTCCCGTCAGATATCGCCTGAGGAGAGGGCTATGCCATTCATGCTCCAGATCCCCCAGATCATTGCCTTCATAATAGAACCACAAGACCGTTTTCGGTCGAACGCGAGCCCCGTACTCTTTCAAGGAGGCCAGCATCATAATCGGGCCGTTAGAATCCATGCCGAGATTAATGGTCCGCGGATGGCGCGCCCGGATCACTCCGGCAAAACTGTTCTCCGTCGGCACACAGGCGCCGTGCGTGAACGAATCGCCTACCGCGACGACCGCAGGCCGGTCATCATTCCACAGACCCAGTGGATTATTGAATCCACGCTCGTCGCTTTGGTACATCGCGTACTCTCCGCTCTCGTTACAAAACACGGTGAGCACGTTGGCTACACCGCCGAGCGGCAGGGCTTCCTCGCCGTCGAGGGACAGGGCTCGAAGCGTCTTCATGGAATCGGGATTGTCCCATGTCAGAACGGCATGGGGCATGACGGCCGGATACGCGGTACGACCCTCACGTTCGAGATCGGCAATTACCTGCAGTTTGTCCCGGCGGTCGAATGCAGGCTGCGCGGTGGCATTCTCTTTCAGTCGCGCTTGAGTCGATTCCGGAGTGGCGTCCATGGGGAACGTGAGCCAGCGATTCCGCTCGAAGTTGGCGCGGGCCGAGGCGGTGAAGGCCAGCAGCAGCTCACCGGCATAGAGCGAGAGGAGCGAACACAGCACGACGAGCGCAAGATTGACCTTCGCGGCAGGATTCAACCACCTGGTCGCAACGAACCCCGCCCCGACGACGGCCAAACCGACATAGTGCGGAGCCCACCCATGGGTGGCCGTGAGATACGCGACGAACAGAATCATGCCGGACCCGATCCCGGACAGGATCCAATCGGCCGCGCGTATCAGATGCGTCATTGAGGCTCCTTTGACTGTTTTCCAAGCCACATTTTCGACGGGTGAATATTATCGAGCAAACTGGCGACTTTTCTCCACCCGTCGACTGAGGCAATCCATTGCCCGTTGTCCAGTCGATGGGCATCGACATGATGCATCCCGTGTTGATTCCATCCGGTTCCGCCCGGACCCAGGATAGAACCCTGCCCCAGCGGCCGTTCTGCATAGGTTGTCCGGCTCAATTCTGTGATCTCAAACGCGCGCACTTCCGTTCCATAGTCCGGGAAACACTTTTGCGCAAACCGGACCGGGCGACCGTCGACCCTCACCATACGGCCGGCCGGGCGCGCGATATGGGGATTCCACTCGATGATGGGGCTGCGCGGATGTTCCTCCCATGGCCCCAATAAATCGGTCGCGGAAAACAGCCGCAAGGTGTCGGACCGCCCCTGGCTCGACTCCGCCCACATCCACCACCGGTCGTCGTCACGCAGAAACGAGCAGTCGGCGTACCCGTGCCCTCTCAGCACGGTTCCGATACAGTCCCATTGATCCGGAAACCGGCGCGCCCGGTACAACCGGACTTCATGAGCCCGCACCGATTCCGGCACCATATAGTACTCCCCCTGCCATTCGAACACGTAGGGATAGGAGAGGTGATACGGCTCGGCGAGCACGACCCGCTGATACGTCCACGTGAATCCGTCCGGACTGGTCGCACAGCCGATTTCTCCATGGCTGCGCCGGTTATACAGTTCGAAAAACATGTACCAGGTACCAGCGACGTAGATCATGAACGGATCGGCCACCATCACCGCGCACACATCGGTCACATCATCCCGCGTGAGCACCGGTTGCTCGAGGCCTGGCACCGGCGCCAGAGCGAGAGGGGACGGCCCCGTATATATCCCGATCGACCACAGATGAGACCACTCCTCGCTGGTCGTCGAATTCGCTGCGTGCGCCAGATTTGACAGCGACTGTTTGAGAAAACCCCTGATGCCCATGTACGCGAGGCCCCCTACAGGTTGATACCATTCTCACGGGCACTGTACCATTCGACGGTCCGGCGCAGGCCGGCATTGAGGGAGGTCGACGGTTGCCACCCCAGCTTCTGTGCGGATTGGGTCATGCTGGCGGCACGCACCGGTTCCAGAGGCCGATCCGGCAAGGCTCCGAACACCGGCTGCACGGAGGGATGCATGATCGCGACCAGCTCTTCGACAATCGCGCGAACGGACACAAGTGTTCCTGACCCCAATTCAAGCGTGCATCCTTCAAGGCCGGGAGTGTGCGCGGCGGCAAGAAATCCTTCGAGCACGTCGTCCACGTAAACCCAGTCCGCTTGCCAGCGTCCGCTGGCGAGCTGCGGCGGCGCACCTCGTAACAGCGAACCGATCGTCGCAGGGATCAGCTTCTTACGATCCTGCCCCGGCCCATACGTCATGTACGTGCGGAGGATCACGGTCGGAGTCCCGTACAAGGCCTGGAACATGCGGCCGTACCCGCTCGCCGCCCACTTGGCCGCGGCATAGGGAGAAGCGGGGGTGACCACGCCCTGGCTTGCATCCGGCTCCATGAACGATCCACACAAAATGAGGCGACGACAACCGAACTCAGTGACTGCCGCCAGCAGATTGACGGTGCTCGTCAGCAGGCTGTGGAAGGTCGGGAGGACAAATTCTTTGCCCGGCACCGCCGTCACGGATCCGGCGAGATGATAGACGATGTCCGGCCGTACCTCCGACACGAGCCGGTGCGCAACGCCGATGTCCGCCAGATCCGCCTGCCGCCAGCGTGGCTCCGAGTCACGCTGCGCCCGCTCGACTCGCGAGGTGGCATGCACCTCCGCCCCACAGTCCACGAGCCGGCGACAGAGATGGCTTCCGAGAAACCCGCTCCCGCCGGTCACCAGAACCCTTTGTTGTGACCAGAAGGCATTCGCCATATTCATCGCACCCCCGCGCCCACCCGTTCCCGGTCCGCCGCTAGAACAAGGTTGGCGGCTCTGACGATCACGCCCGGTCCATGATTGACGGTGTTGACGCCTGACATAGGCTCACTCTCCGACTGCTGTATTGATGCGTTCTCAAACCTTGAGTCCATACGAGGCCGCGAACGCTTCCGAAAGTCTCTCGAGCGCCAGCGCACCACTTCGGCGGTCCAAACACTTGGGTGGACCGAACGGCGTGTTGTTGATATCGACGACGTACATTTTCCCGTCATCGACGTCTCTCAAGACATCCACTTCACCGTAGTCCAAGCCGACTTTTTGACACAACTGTAAGAGCATACCGATCTCACTGGCCGATAGCAGATCTGACACTTCGCAGACTTGCGCCGAGATATTATCAGCACCAAATCCGAATCTTCGCTCTAGAGGTCGCAAGACCAGGTAGCAGAGTGGAATCGCATCACCAAACACCGGCACGCGAATGTCTTCAACGAACTGCCCGTCACGCGAATTATTGACGACTCTTTGATAGACAGCCTGTTCATCGACTTGCTCGACGGGACACTGGATGATCCTGCCGTCGTGCGTGGCGTTGTCGTTCGACTTCTTCACGCATCGGCCGGCGAACTCCCGGGGATTGACCGCCAATCCGTAGCCGAGTACCGCCTGATGCACCGCTTCCACTTTGCGCTTCGAGATATCCCGGCACCGGAGGTTCAGCACCGGCTGCTTCAGGCTCAATTCTTCCAGAACATCCAGGTGGCGACGGACTGTGCAGTCCTCCCAATTGACCACCAGGTCGGCCCGCGTCCCGACCATATCGGTGATTCGAAATCCAAGCTCATGGCATATTTTATAGAGCACTGAGTCCGGTTCAGGCTTGTGAGGCAGGGTGAGGATCGTTTTCGTTTTACACCCGTTTGCGAGATACCTGGCACAAAACCTGAGCTTCCAGGATACGACGCGCAAGGCCGGTCTGAGGCGAGCGTTATCGAACCACTGGAGCGTTTCCAGAACCTTCCTGCATGTGGCACGAACCATCCGCAGCGGTTTTTTGATCGCTTGCGGAACAGCGGACCTGATCGCATCGGTAACGTTATGCATACGAGCCCTGCCGCCCTTCCTTCCTGTCCGGTTAAGCCGCGGGCGATCGCTCTGGCGCCGGTGCCAGCAGCGCGTGCGCAATTAAATCGGACGCTGCCTGGGCCACCGTCGCAAAGGGGAGTTGCGACCGTTCGGCAATATCGAGGAGCGTATGGTGGCCGTCTGAGAGATTGAGCACCCAGAGCATGGCCATCTCCATTGATTTCTCTCCGGCCTGCCCTCCAATCGCCCGATACAGTCCGCGTTTCCCCAACTGCGGTTCGCAGCGCGGATTCTGGTTGAGGTAGGTCTTGTTGCCTTCGAGGATCTCTATTGTAGTTTGACACACACCCAGCGATTCGGCGAGGGCCTGCGGTTTGACGAAATCCAGATTGTCGGCAGAAGTATGATATTCGGGATATTGGCTGTGGGGCGTCCTACTGAGACAGCCCACTGCGAGATTGAACCCGGGCGAGCAGTATTGACGCTCATCGTACCCGTAGGGAATGAAATCGGTGACATTGTGGGATATTCCAGAGTGGGTGAGCGCATGAACTATCGCCCGGTCGATTTCCGTGTCGCCCCGGCGACTTTTCTTATAGGTACAGGGACCAGCATCTCCGATCCCTGTCAGTACCAGCCCGTGTTTGATGCGCGCCGCCTCATCCTGGTGCCGGCTCAACCAGGTGATAGAGCCGATGGTTGCCGGAATAAACAGGACCCGATAGGAATAGCGCCGCGGTTGCGCGCGTAGCCACTCGGTCAACCATGTGGCCACGGCAATTCCGGACAAGTTATCGTTGCACAACGAAGGATGGCAAACATGGGTGGAAATGAGCACTTCATCCTGAATCCGCCCAGGCAGCAAGATTTCTCCGTATGTGAGATGCCCCTCGGTCAGCGTCGCATCGATGCAGACGTCGTACTCTTCGTCCGTCAGGCGGCGCAACTGATTGTGACTGAGACAGAATCCCCAGCTCTCCTTGTAGTAGGACGTGCGGTAGGGAATCCAGTCCGGATGGTCGGGAAGTGTATGGAGGTGCTGCTTCAACTCGGAGAAGCGCATTCGTCGGCGCACGGGGCTGCTATACCCGACTACATGGAGGTTCGATTGCAGGAAGTCGACGACCCGCTCTCCTCGCAGGTTCTTTATATAGGCGTCGCGGATATTCCACTCCAACGGAACGGTCCAATCGAATACCTGCGTGCCGCTGGGCACCTCATGAATATTGAGGGGAATGCGACTCTGAATACGGCCAAGCGTCTCACGTACGCCTTGGCCTGTGATACTTCGACAGATGGGAAACAATTCGGCCATCAGGCCATGCATGGCCTCCCCGGCCTCCTGTGAAACGTCACGATCGCCGCTCTTGCCTCTATTCACAATATGCCCTTCCGAACATCCAGAACGCTCACGAATGGACCGTAATCTTGGGAATCGGCACGACGAATTTTCCTCCCCAGTCACGAATGAACGCCATCTGTGCCATGACTTCATCCTTGAGATTCCAGGCCAGAATCATCACATAGTCCGGTTTGTCTGCCTTGATACGTTCGGGATCGTAAATGGGGATGTGAACTCCCGGCAGCCAATGCCCCTGCTTGTACGTACTCCTATCGACCAGGTAATCGACTAGATCCGTCCGAACACCGCAAAAATTGAGCAAGGTGCTGGCTTTCGCCGCCGCTCCGTATGCTACGACTTTCTTGCCTTCCCGTTTCGCCTTGATCAGAAACTCCAGGAGCGCGCGCTTTGTCTCGTTGACGCCCTCGGAAAAAGACAGGTAATGGTCGAGTGTTGCAAAGCCTTCCGTCGCTTCCTTGGCCCTAAGAGCCGTCAACCGCTCGGTGACCGGCTTGGACCCATCTCCGTCATGGCGCGCATAGATCCGTAACGACCCGCCGTGCGTCGAGATTTCTTCGACATCAAAGAGGGTCAGTCCATGCTTGCTGAATATCTGCGTCACCGTGGTCAAGGAGAAATAGGAGAAGTGCTCGTGGTAGATCGTATCAAACTGGTTGAAGCCCATGAGCCTCATCAAGTGAGGGAACTCCATGGTGACGACTCCGCTCGGACTAAGGAGAATTTTGAGTCCGCCGACAAAGTCATTCAAGTCCGGCACATGGGCCAACACATTGTTCCCGATCAGGAGATCCGGACGTCGCCCCTTCGCAGCCAGTTCACGGGCAGTCTCGACCCCGAAGAACTTGACGAGCGAGGGCACTCCTTTCTTGACGGCCACCTCCGCCACATTCTTAGCCGGTTCTATACCCAGGACAGGGACCCCTCGTTTCACAAAATTCTGGAGCAGATATCCATCGTTGCTGGCGATCTCGACCACGTAACTGGCCGCCCCCAGCTTGAACCGGTCCATCGCCATGTCCACATACTCTTTCGCATGCTGCAGGAACAGATCGGAGAACGAAGAGAAGTAGGCATAGTCGGAAAAAATGTGATCAGGGCTCTCAAACTCTTCAAGTTGCACCAGGAAACACTGCTCGCAGACAAAGGCGCGCAATGGATAAAACGGCTCCATGCGGTTCAGTTGGTGCGGCTTCAGATATGAATTCGCCATCGGCGACATACCGAGATCGACGAATATATGCTGTAACGCTGTTCCGCAAAACCGGCATCCTGCGTGATCCATGGCCGTCACTCCTTCTAAGGGGGGAATCTGTGTTCGATGCTGCGTCTTGCCGGGACAGGAGTCTCTACCCCGTGGTTGGCGTATAGCCTACGCCGCGCCACCGGACTCCACCCGACGTGAATACCGCCGGGTCATAAATGCCCCGTCCGTCGATGAGGAGCGGCTGCCGCATGAGCCGTGAGAAATCGGACGCGGAGATGCTGCGGTATTCCGGCCACGCCGTCACCAGACAGCAGGCGTCACTTTCTTGAAGCGCCGCCTGCCAGCTTTCTACGAAACGAACCTTGGCGAATTCGGCGCGCTTCTTCGCCTGAGGCATCGCGATCGGGTCGTGTGCGACTACCTGCGCTCCCCTCTTTACCAGTTCTTCCACCAGCGGGAGCGCAGGGGACTCTCGCAAATCATCGGTCCCCGGCTTGAACGCCAACCCGAGAATCGCGATCTGTTTCCCGGAGAGGTTGACTTCTTTTTCCAGGAGCGCCACCATTCGGAGCGGCTGGGCGGCGTTAATTTCCAAGACGGCGTCCAAGATCCTGGTTGGTTCTCCTACCGTGCGGCCGAATCCCCGCAACGCCGCCACATCCTTGGGGAAGCAGCTTCCCCCAAATCCAAGTCCATGCCACAAATATTCGGTCACCCCGGCCGGCCCGCCGGCCTCTCCGCTCACCGGAGTCAACCGTCGATCGAGATGCACCCCTTTCCACACTAGCCGGGCATCCACTCCAGGAAGAGCCGCACACATGTTTCCGATCTCGTTGGAAAACGAGATCAACGTTGCGAGCATGGAGTTCGACACATATTTGATCATTTCCGCCGTTCGCGGTGTCGTCACCAGCTTGGGGCACGTGAACTCCTCGTACACGCGGAGGAACACCTCAGCCGCGGCGGCGTCCGTTGCCCCGACCACGATCCGATCCGGCAACCGAAAATCCTCGACGGCTCGACCTTCTCGGAGAAACTCGGGGTTCATACACAATCCCCATCCCTCTCCGACTTTCCGCCCTGAACGGGATTCGATGGCGCTCTGTACCGGCCCTTCCGTCGTTCCCGGCAAGACGGTGCTTTTCACCGCCACAACATGATACGTGCGCTTCTCTGCCAGCACGGTCCCGATCTGTTCTGCAGCAGCCACAACCTGGGAGAGATCCATCCGGCCGGCTACCGTCGGGGTCCCGACACAGATCAACGTCACATCCGAGTCCAGAATGGCCTGTCGCGCGTCGGTGGTCGCAGAAAGGGTGCCGTTCTTGCGCACCGTTTGCAGCATATCCTCCAAGCCAATTTCATGGATGGGAGGACGTCCGGCGTTAATTTCATTCACCACCTCTGATCGGATGTCCACGCAGGTTACGCGATGCCCTCTCTCCGCCAGACACGTCCCCGATACGAGCCCGACATACCCTGTTCCGATGACTGAGATTTTCATAATCGCTCCGTTGCTACTTGCCTTGCGGTGCCTCGACCAGATTCTCTAATTCGACGAAATGCCGGTACCAGTGCAGCATTCTTCCAAGACCGGCCTGGAGACCGACTAGCGGCTGGTACCCTAGCATCGTATGGCTTTTCTCAAGATTGGGACATCGCCTGTTAGGATTGTCCGTCAAATAATCGGCTTCTGCGCTGGGTTTGTGAATCACTTGCCGTTGGCTTCCGGCGACCGCCAAGAGCATCGCCCCAAGGTCACGCATGGAAATTTCAGGAGCCTCTGAGCCCACGTTGAACGGCTCAGCATGATGGGTTGAGAGTAACGCGAGGAGATATCCCGTCAGAGCATCGGACACATAGCAAAACGTCCTGGTCGGGCTTCCATCCGAATGCAGGACGATATCTCGATCGGCGAGCACGTCCCGGCAAAAGTCGGGTAATACCCGCCCATCTGCCAGCCTCAATCCCGGGCCATAATTGTTGAAGGGGCGCACGATCTTCGCAGGCACACCATATTGCTGCGCATAGAGGTAACACAGCGTTTCTCCCAACCGCTTGGACTCGTCATAACAAGCCCGGGGGCCGATGCACGAGACATTTCCCCGGTATGATTCGCGCGTCGGGATTTCGTGCGCAGGCGGATCGCCATATATTTCACTGGAGCTGAAATACAAAATGCTTGTGCTCTGATGTTGCCTCGCCAGATCGAGCATGTGGCGCAATCCCGAGATGTTGGTATCCAGTGTCTCCAATGGATATTTGCGATAGACCTGCGGGCTCGCGATGGAGGCGCCGTGAATAATGAAATCAAATCGTTCGGTTTCCCCGTCCGGCCAGGGCTTGGTGATATCCTGTCGAATCAGCCTCATGCGCGGAGTTCCGGCGGCGAGTTCGACCAGCCAGCGCGGACAGCCTCTGATGAAGTTATCAGCCGCGAGGAAAGAAAGAGGAGCCGCCTTCAACGCGCTCCGGTTGAGATACGCCAGGAAGTGCAGGAACCCGAACCCAAGAAACCCTGCGGCGCCCGTGACGAGCACCCGCTTTCCCGCGAATGCCTGGACCCGGTCGCCGAGGGTCTTCTCCATTCGCGCCCAGTCTTCATCGAGCCATTCCGTGGCCTTCGCATACACCGACTTCTCAGCACCCATGCATAACCTCTTTTATTGGCGAATTACTCGTCGATACGATCCAGAGTTAGACAGACCTTCATCCGGCACAGGTGCCGTGAGACGCTGAGTGCCAGCACCTCCGACATCCCTTCGGCTACCAGATTTTCCAAGGGGCCTTGCCGGACTGCCACAGTTCTTCCAGGTAGTTTTTTTCCTTCAGCGTGTCCATGCACGACCAAAACCCGTAGTGTTTAAAACCCATCATCTGGCCATCGTGGGCCAGCCGTTCGACAGGATCACGCTCCCAAATTGTGTCATCGCCAGAAATGTAGTCGAGCGCTTTTGTATTGAGCACGAAGAATCCCCCGTTAATCCACCCTTCCCCGGCCTCGGGCTTTTCGAAGAACTCCCTCACACTATCGCCGTCAAACCCGATGCGCCCGAAGCGCGCCGGCGACCGCACCGAGGTCATCGTGGCTAGCTTGCCATGAGACCGATGAAATTCCACGAGTTTCGTGATATTGAGATCCGCCACCCCGTCCCCGTAGGTGAGCATAAACGTCTCGTCGTTCCCCAGCCACTTCCTGAGGCGACCGACCCGACCGCCTGTTTGCGTTCCCGCACCTGTATCTACGAGATGGACCGTCCATTTTGGCTGGATGCCATCATGAATGGTCGCTTTCCCGGTGGACAGGTCAATGGATAGATCGTTGTTGATCGCGACGAAATTGAGGAAGTACTCTTTTACAATCTCTCCCTTATAACCGAGCGCGACCACAAACTCCGTCACCCCGTGCACCGCATGAATCTGCATGATGTGCCACAAGATCGGCTTCCCGCCGATTTCAACCATCGGCTTTGGCTTCAGCGTGGTCTCCTCGGATAGCCGGGTTCCCAAACCACCTGCAAGGATCACTGCCTTCATGACCGTCCTCCTTAGTTGAAAACCAGCTTACCTAACTTGCAGCCTGCGCTCAGTGCGCGCCCACAAGGACAGCGCGTGATTCTCACCTGATGGTGCCTCGACGCAAGGTCGTGCCCGACGCTGCAGCCATCGAGCCCTGAGCTCATCACACATACGCATACGCGGCAGTTCGCTTGCACGGAAAATGGATCTCTGTGCTGAAAAAGCCTGCGGGCAGAACTATTGGCGATCCCCGGAAGAATTGTAGTTGGTGGTCCACTTTAGAAGGGGTCGAATTTTTCCAGGAATGTCACCCGTATGATCGCCGCGAGCCGTAATCCCCTCGTTGCTCTCAGTGACATGAAAGGCCACCGCCTCTGGACAGTCACAATGCTCATGGAATGGAGCCTCTCGTACTAACCCGCCACCCACGATTACCGTTCCCTCACCAAAAAAGTGCCCTGGAACCCATACCGTACTTGAGTACCGTCCCACAGGACGGGGGCGCCGTAACCAGGTTGGGTCTCGATCATTGGACACAAAGAGAGTCTCCCCTTCGTCGCTTTTGAAACCAAAGTTGGGCACCAAGATATGGCCAGGCTGAAGCACTTCATATTCGAGCTCGACCCCGACGGCCTCTCCGATGTCGACGGTATCGGTGACGATCCCCTTTTCCGTCCGCACTCGCACCGCGCACAGGCGCGCAATATCATCTTGAGGGGCCTTTGTCGGATCGAGCCATTCCCGGCACCCGGTGAGAGCTCCGGAGTTGTATAGGTACTCTCCGACGATCTCGTGTGTGGGCCCCTGCTTAATGAGCCGTCCATCCTTCAGAAAGATGGCTTTATTGCATAACCGTGCGACTGCCGACATGTTGTGCGAGACAAAGATCACCGTCCTCCCCTTCTCCCCGATGTCTTGCATTTTATTCATGCACTTCTGCTGAAACTGCGAGTCACCGACGGCCAGCACCTCATCCACAATTAAGATTTCGGGGTCCAGATGCGCGCCGACTGCAAACGCGAGACGAACATACATCCCGCTGGAATAGCGCTTTACCGGAGTATCGATATACTTGTCGATCCCCGAAAACTCGACGATTTCATCAAACTTCTTGTCAATCTCCGCCTTCTTCATCCCGAGTATGATGCCGCTCAGATAGATATTGTCGCGCCCCGTCAATTCAGGATGGAACCCTGTTCCGACCTCCAGCAATGTCCCGACCCTTCCAAACATTTGCGCACGACCGCTCGTTGGTTCGGTGATCCGAGACAGAAGCTTCAGGAGGGTGCTCTTCCCCGCTCCGTTTCGTCCGATGATCCCAACGACATCCCCAGTCTCTACTTCAAATGACACATCGCGAATTGGCCACACCTCTTCTCGTCTCGGCGAGGAAGATGGAGGGGCGCCCTTCATCCGCAGCATCCGCTGAACGCCTTGCGTAAAGCGTTCGGCGAGGCCTGACTCCCCTCGGCTCTTGCCAATCATGATTTCGTATTTCTTGGAGAGCTGTTCAACTCGGATTGCGACATTACCCATACAGAATTACCCTCGATCAATGCTCACGCTAAACTACTGAGGTTATCCTAGCGCTCATGCTGGATTTTGAGTAGCTAAATCACATCGGCGAACGTATTGGCCATCCGGTTGAAGTATGCCATCCCCAACAGTAGAGAGACTGAGATCGTGACGATGTTTACCGCAAGAAACACCGGATCCGGCGCAGGGGTTCCCAATAATGCCCATCTAAATCCCCCGATTACCCCGACCATCGGATTGAGATTATAGAACGCCTGCCAGGCTTGAGGCACCATACTGGCTGAGTAGGCAACAGGGGATCCGAACATCCAGACCTGTGTTAAGAGCGGGATCAGCGCCGCGACATCACGATACTTCACGAACAAGGCAGACAACCATAAACTCACGGACAGTGCCGCCAGGACCGTCAGCGCCAGGAACAGCGGAACGGTTACAAGCTTCCATGTTGGAAGCACACCAAACCATAGCATCATGGCAACCAGCAGCAGGAACGCGATGGCAAAATCAAGGAGGCCACCCAAGGTCGCTGAGAGAGGAATGATCAGCCGGGGAAAGTATATTTTTGTAATCAAGTTTGACTCGGCCACTACGCTGAATCCGCCCCGATCAAGGCTCTTGGAAAAATAGGTCCACGGCACCAATGCCGCATATGCGAATAATGGATACGGGATTCCATCTGACGGCAACTGTGCGATCTTACTGAACACGACGGTAAACACCAGCATCATGAACAACGGTTGAACCACTGCCCAGGCCAACCCCATAACGGTCTGTGAGTACCTGGCTTTGAGATCCCGCCAAGCCAAGAAATAGAGCAATTCACGATAATCCCAAAACGACCTCAACTTCAGGTCAAACCAGCTTTTGTTTGGCTCGATGACAACAAGGGATGAGCTATGTCTCACGGCATACACCTCACTGGTTACGCACTATGGGTTGGAGCCAAGTCACAGGAAACTTGCGCCGACGCGCGGCAGATGGCATCGCTACAGCGCAAGTGCGCTGCCGCGATCTCTCCTTGCTGTCAACACGAACTTTCGACGAGCTGCAACCCAGACTTCCTGACACCTCAGCGTCAGTTATGAATTGCAACGGGAGAATGCGCAGAATACGTTGCACTGTCCCTTTCCCTATGGAAGGCAACGATGTCTCGAATAGATCCAAACTTGAAGTCTGCAAGCAGCCGGCTCAATCGAGCCTGGGTCTTACCGAGATTCAGATAGTGCCTGATTTGTGACAACCACGGCCCATCCATACGAGGCTGTTGAGGATCTATCTCCCAGGGGTGGAGATACATGACCAGAGTCCCGCCCTGGCTTTCGAGTCGACGGAGCAGCGTCCTCGACACCGAATAAGGAAACAACCGAAAATATCCCCCTCCCGCCACAGGAATCTGAAATCCCATCGCCCTATATGTTGAGGGCTGAACTTCCCAGATTCCACCTGCCGGAGTGGTGATTTGAAACATTTCTCCCGGGAGCGGCCCCTTTTCCGTCCGATGAAATCGATCGTACACACTGGAGTCGTATTGATAGCCTTCTTCGACCAGAATCGAGAGCGCCCATTCGGTCTCGGCGGTTATAGAGAAACTGGGCGCTCGATAGCCCACGACGGGACTTCCGGTCAGATCCTCTAGGATATTTTTGGCCATTCGCACATCTTGACGAAATCGCTCCGGAGACTGGGCGGTTACTAATTCATGGCCATATCCATGGGATGCCACCTCATGTCCCTGGGCTGTGAGTGACTTGACCAGCTCCGGATGCCGTTCGGCGACCCATCCCAGGACAAAAAACGTCGCCTTCATTCCATGCTTTTCAAGCAGTTCAGCCAGCCATCGCGTATTTCTCTCGACGCGGCTTTCGTACCGATCCCATTCTTGCCTTCTGGCGTCCGACCAGAATGCCGAAACCTGAAAATGCTCCTCCACATCGAAGGAAAGACAGTGAATGGGTCTCTCTGCTGGCATGCTCATCGAGCACCTTCTCCTCGCAGAATGACTCGTATTGTCTCAAGCAGAATGCGGAGATCCAACCGCAGGGAGAGGTACTTCACATAATAGAGATCATACTGCAACTTGATATGGGAGTCTTCCGCCGAAGCCCCGTACCGAAATTGAGTCTGAGCCCATCCGGTAATCCCCGGTCGAACGACATGCCGGAGATCATAAAATGGGATGACCGATCTCAATTCCTGAACGAAGACCGGTCGTTCAGGACGTGGCCCCACTAGACTCATCTCGCCATGAATCACGTTGATGAGCTGCGGCAATTCATCGAGTCTCCACTTCCGCAAATACCACCCCACCCGTGAGATTCTGGGATCCCGCTCCGATGTCCACCTGGCGCCCCCTTTTTCCGCATCCGTAAACATGGAGCGAAATTTCCAGATCATATAAGGCTGAGCGCGAAGGCCGACCCGCACCTGCCGGTAGAACATCGGCCCAGGAGAATCCAGCTTGATCAGTATTCCAATCACAGCCAACAGGGGAAGGATGAGTGCAAGACCTATCGAGGCAATCAGCAGATCGATCGATCGTTTCATCGTTCTGACGACGATGCCTCGCTTAAATTCCCTGGAGAAAATGATTGCGCTCGGTTTCAAGTCATCGATTGAAAGCCGCCCAGACTCTTCTTCATAGAGATGATTTCCATCCCAGATGTCGACCCCCATCCCCTTCAAATCCAGCAATACTTGGACGGGAAGTACGGCCCGGCGATCCTCCAAGCAGACCGCGATCGTATCGACACGATCGCGTTCAACCACCGAAAGGAGTTGGTCTATGGTCCCTAGAATCTTCACGCCGGATAACTCTGCACCGACTTGCGCGTTTTCCTTGGCGAGAAAACCAATGACATCCGTAAACACTCTGCTCCTCGATACAAGTACCGAGCACAGATTGTTCGCCAGTGACCCAACCCCTAAAATCAGGATGCGCCTCCGAGCCCCAGGCACCCTAAAGATTGCCTTAGGAGCATGATCGACGGGCAAGATCACCAGTTTCTCCGTGCGTGATCTATCTGAGTTGGGTACGGTGAGGTTCATAGACCTTATTGCCATAGCTATAGTATGAATACGGCGAATCTTGCTCTTCCACTCCGTTCAGGATCACTCCCATCGCCCGCTCTTGCCCCACCATTTTCATGGCACTCATGACGGCATCGCGAGGAGTGCTGCGGGCGCGAATCACCTGCGCCACAACGTCTGCCATTCTCACAATCAACAGGGACTCGGCGACGGGCAATAAGGGTGGCGCATCGAGCACAATGCATTCAAACTTTTCACGCAAATTACTAATGAGCTTGGACAGCCGATCCACGTGAGTTAAGGCCGCGATTCCAGATTGGATAATACCGGCAGGAAGGATCCAGACCCCTAGCTGTTCATGATACTCAAGACATTCCTCAAACTGCTTTTCTCCGAGTAGTACTTCACTCAATCCCACGCCCAGTTCCATCCCGGCATAGGCATGCACCATTGGGCGTTTCAAGTCACAGTCCACCAATACCGTCTTCTTATTCAGATCTCTGGCAAAGACATGGGCGAGATTGAGGGCGGTGGACGTCTTTCCTTCTCCCATCAGCGCACTCGCCATAACGATCACGGTGCTTTCCTGCTGGCCTGCCATCAATCCAATTCGTGTTGCCGCGACTCGATACTGCTCTGCGACCGCAGACCTTGGATACCACATCGCGACGAGTTCCGGCCCTACCGAAACCTGCCCACGCTCAGCCAGGGGGCCTCCGTTCGCGACGAGCAGTCCTTCTTTCCGCCCACCTGGCAGGGCCAGCAACCGGTCCTTACGGCGAGCTGTTTCTGCCGTCAGTTTCGCTCCCCCCGGCCAAGCCGACTCAAAATGAGAGATTACCGCAAAGACAGGCAAGCCCAGCGTCACTTCGATTTCTTCGGCAGATACGAACCCCCGTCGAAGCATTTCAATGCCGATCGCGCTGCCGAATCCGAGTGCACAGCCTGCAGCCAAGCCTCCCAACATGACCATGATCAGATTCGGCTTCTCCGGCCATGTGGGCAGACTGGCAGGCTCCACGATGCGCATCTGCGTACCTTGCCGCTTCGTCTCGAGATCTCCGGCCATGCCAACCGTCAATTTCTTTTCCAGAAGCGACTGATAATTTTTCTGGAGATTGTCGTAGTCCCGTTGGATGGACATGAGTTCTTGCTGATGGACCGTGGTGCCTTCGATTCGCGACTCATACTTTCTAATATCCGAGGTGATGCGAGCTTGCCTGAGACGGAGTAATTCCTGCTCACGCAATAAGTCGTCCCGCTGCTTGAGCAATTCGGATTTATATGGATCGACGGGTTTGCGCTTCGGCTTCTTCGGCCCGTCGATTTCGGCCACCTCAGGCTCGATATACAGCGCGATATACTCCTCTGTCGTCATGGCTTGAATCTGGCTCAACTCATTCTTTACCCGGGCGACGTCCGGATAGGTCTCCTTGTACATTGACCGATAGCCGGCCAATGTCCTCTCCAATTCCCGTATCTTCATTAACCGGGGATCTTTTTCGGCTCGTTTTGGACTTACATCACTGGAAGGATCCTCATACTCTCTGATTGCCTTGTCGACGGATTCGAGGCGAAGATTCAGGGTCTTATCCATCTCTTGCTGCGCCGTCATCTCGTTCTCTAGCCGATCAATGGCTCGCATATTGGAATCCATTTGTTCAGGCAACTGGCCGAGATGAGACTGTTTGAACTGCGCGATAGCCCGCTCTTTGATTTCCAGTTGCCCCTTTAGGCCGTCCAATTCGTGCTGCAAGAATTCCGTCGAACTCTGAGCAATCGCCGTCCTCGTCTTTGTATTTTCCTGAATGAAGAGGTCGGCGAATCTTGCCGTCACCGCTTTTGCGATCAACGGATCCGCATCTGAAAAAGAGACTTTCAAAAGACCGCTGCCTTGCGACTCGATTTTCACAAGCTGTCTCAGGCCCGATGCGACACTATTGTCCATGGCCGGCGTCGCGTTCTCTTTATAGTAGCCGTACAGATGAAACTCCTCTGCTACTTGCGTCAACAAATCCTGCCGATATAAGACTTCTTTGAGCGCATCAATGCGTGTCCCCATTGCAAGATCCGGCCGATTCGCGTCCCCGCCCGATTCCGGGGCATCGACACCCTTTATGCCCCGCACCTTCTGTTCTTGATAGTAGAGCAGGGTATTGGAGCGATAACTCTTGGGCAACCATTGACAGAGCAGCGCCGCCAGACCAACGCAGACGACAATCGGAATGACAATCATCCACTTATGATTTTTTATGGCCCTGAAATAGTCTTCAGGAGTACTCAACCCGGTAAACAATCTCTTACTCCTTCTTTAATACGCCGGACCCAGAAGCACCACTTCCTGTCGCTGCGCCAGAGGGAACAGTTACACCTTCTGTGGATTCCGAAGACCCAAGGCTCCCCAATCCGCCCATTTGAAAGAACGATTGACTCGTGAACGCGTAGGAGAGCGACAACATGATCATCTTTTTCGAGAAGGCATATTCAGCTTGGGTCTGAGCTGTTTGAGCAAACGAGTTTGAAAAATACAGCCAGTTATAGGTGAGATTGACCATTACCGGCCCCAAGAGGTAGCTGGCCCCGGCCGTCGCGCCAAGCGTGTCAAAACTCGAGGCAGGCGTACTCGTAGTTCCATGCGAAACGTTCATCCCCGCCTGAGCCGTGAGCTTAGACGTAACTCCCGCACTGGCATTGACACCGACAACGTGCACCTTCATTGGCCCTGCGTTAAGGGAGAAACTTGGAAAGATGCTGAAATTATAGCTCAGCGATGTTGTGAAGGCCCCTGGTGCGATGACCCCTCCCGGAGCGAGGCTGCCGGCCACCCTCGGTAAATTATCAAACGGTCCCGGGGCCGATCCCGCTGCCCGCAGCCCTTCCAAAAATGAACTGTACGTCATTGTGACCGTCCCTGTCGGTGCAAAGGACGACTTGATTGATTGGCCTGGAATGGGTGATTCTATGGGAAGGGTGAAAATTCCGCCTCCACTAAGAGACGTGCTCAATTGCTTTGTCCAGAGCTTTCCCCAATTCGCCGTCCCCGCAATGGTCGTAAACGAACCTGACCCGCCGCCTGAAGCTCCCCCCTGAATAAAGTGAGACATGGTCGCGGTAGTTCCCACCGTGTCTGTCGGCGATACCTTTGTAGTCAGTTGGGTCATCGTTGTGTGGCCTTCTGTATCGAACAGCTGATTATTAACCCCACCTGATTGGTTCCCGAAGGTTAGCCTCATGTAATTGTAACTGGCCGTGAGTGCCGTATTCCTGGAGAGGTCATATCCCCCGGTAATACCACCGTTCATATTATGCATCGACACCCGATTGGTGATGAGCCCTGTATCGACCGGAGAGGTGATGCCGGTTGTCCCGAACCCAGTTCCCAGTGCCCCGCCTGTCGTTGCCCCGAAACCGCTCAATGACGGCGTAAACTGATAGGTACCTCGAACGGACAAGGCCGAGATTCGCTGCGAAAAACTATTGGCCCAGCGCTTCAAATCCAACTGGCCGGCGGCATTGATACCAGTGTAGTCAAGACTGGGATTATTCACGTACTTCGTAATGTTAGCCCCCACAGAAAAACTGCCATTGACGCGCGGGCCGGCGTGAGCAAAATTGATCTGAGGTATCACCGTAGTCATAAAGTCTTCTGCTTTGAAACCGGGACTCAGCAATGTTTTCGGGGTGTAAAACACGTTTGAGTCATAGGTCTCTGAGACCGACAATGTTGGAATGATGATTGTTTGGGCCCACACGGAGGTTCCCGTCGACCACCAGATAACCAGCCCGATCAATAAAACAGCTTTAGCTATTCGCCGGCCGGTATCACGGTACAACAATGACGTCACCAGCCTTCAGAATGAAATTGGCCTCCAGATTCTTCCCTTGCACAATATCTAGATACGGCACGGGAATCATGACTTGCTTGGTTTCCCCTTGGGCATTCTTCACCATACGAAGCACGTGCACGTTATTACGGGAAGCAAATGTCGTAAACCCTCCAGCATACGAGATCCCTTGCACCACACTGGTGAATGACTTGAGAGGAATCTTCCCAGGCTTCCCAACCTCACCGACTGCAAAAATGTGGTAGCTATTGATCTCTTTCACTTGGACAGATACCGTCGGAGTGGACATAAACTCCGCCAATGCATCAGCCACATGTTTTGAAAGAACTTGCGCGGACAATCCCGCGGCCATGATGTCGCCGATCAGAGGCAAAGAAATTTTGCCATCGGGCCTTACAATCACTTCTTTCGACAACTCTTGATTGCGCCAGACAGTGACGACGAGAACATCCTCCGGCCCGATGAGAAACTCAGTCGGGGGAACGGACATGCCCTGATATTGGATATTCTGCTGAGAGCAACCCCCTATCCCGCTAAGAGAACAAATCAGAACCGCCACAGCCGCAAGATTTCGAGCCAACGCCCAAGTGCATACTGTCATCGTCGCCTTACCTCTCCAAGTATCTCAACTACAGCACATGCGGCAAATCGCCAATACTTGATCGCTCGCTGAACTTCAGAACAACCTGTCCACCCACTAACGACTAGGTAGTATTACCATCGTTTCTGACGGCACAACGATCTGATCGCCGGGCTTCAACTCCATATTCTGAACCGATCCGTCTCGCACAACGATGTCGTCATAACTTGCCTTGAGTTTAGTTAAGCCCTCCCCATCTTTGGAGAAGCGAAATACAACGATTTTATTCCTGGCGGCCATCGGTGTAAATCCGCCGGCCACGGTAATCCCCTGCAAAAGCGTGGTCTTGCTTTTGAGCGGAAATTTACCGGGCTTATTGACTTCCCCTAAGACATATATCTGATAACTGTTTACTTCCTTCACCATAATCGAAATGGTTGGATTCTCCATGTAGGCCCTGAGCCCCGTAGAGATCTCTTCAGCCAATTGCACAGGCGTCTTGGCAACGGCCGAAATATCGCCCAGGAGCGGAAGAGAGATTCTGCCATCCGGCCGTACCTGAACTTGCTTGGAAAGATCTGAATTCTTCCACACAGTGATTTCCAAAATATCCTCGGGACCAATAATGTACTCTGGCGTGACTATCAAGAGAGACTTGTCTCCTGATCCTACTGTGGATTTTGTAGAGGAGGAGGCTACTCCTCTCTTGACATCTGTGTCCTGGGGAACCGCCAACGCTGGGCCGAGCAAGACACACATGCTTAACCCGACAATCACAGCGAAAGCTTTAATCCTTTGCATCGTTGTAAACTCCTTTAGCAGGGGCGGACAAACAAGACAAGCTACCGCCCATCCGAGGCACCACCTCTCCGAAAACTCTGTCCCCAAAATCACCTGCCACCTAGACTGCCGCTGAAAACACCTCGATATCCGAGACCTGCACGACTGCCCGACTCTGACAAGAAAGCACATGCAACAATACAACGGCTCGCTCTTTTCTCGGCATGGCAGACTCAAATACTGCTCTTATTCCAGCAAATGGCCCGCTATTTATGCGAACCACATCCCCGGACCTAAAACTCGGCACTTGCACGACGTCTCGCCTTCGAATGCTTTCTTGGATTTCACGAAGCAGGCCCGGATCGACCTCAGCTGGAGTATGTCCAAAAGCTACTACTTTTCGGACCCCTCGGGAATATGAAATGATCCTATATTCTCGTTCATAGTCGAAACGCGCGAAAAAATAGCCTGGGAACAGGCCCGAACGACGAAAGCGACGCTTTCCGCCAACGGTAAAACACTCTTTTACTTCAGGGTAATAGGTCTCAATCCCTGCTTGACCAAGAAACGATGTTGAAGAATGTTCCTGGCGGGGCTTAGCCATGACAATATACCATTTTTGCATCCGCGCTACCCCCCAACTTCCATTACCAACCGCCTACCAAGATTTCCGTACCGTACTGAGCCACTACCCACTCGGAGAGTATTGCACAGCGAGGCTAAATTCAAAAACTATTCATTCAAAACATGAACTTGAGACCGACCAAGTACGGGCCTACCCCTTTTCCAAAAGGGACGCGCCTTGCCCACCGGACTTCAGCCAACGTAGGCGTCTCAGCGACCGTAACCGGAGTCGGCACAAAGACCTTCAACACCTGCTCTACAGGAGGGGCCTGCTCCATCAATATGAGCATTCCCCCGCTGCTGATGTTCAAGGAGAGCGCCTTGCCTTCACGAGCTGCTTGAGCAGGTTCATCCGCAGGTCTAGTCAATTGATAAGGGATAGGCCGCAGCATCGCCACTCGATCCCTATGACTTTCTCCACAATCGGTCATCGGCCATTCCCAGCTTATCTGTCCCACATCACGCCTCCCCTGTAAGGATTAATTCCTTGGCTTCCCTATCCGCAACTTGAGAATTGGATTCTCGAGAGTAGCTAGCCCAACTTGCGCTACTCTTTTTCCAATCATACTGAACTATAGGGAATACCTCTGAGGCGAACAATACCGATGATGTAGGCCAATATTCTCTAACGTAGGTGTTGACTCCCCCTAAAGGGTTAGGTACTCTTTCTAGTGTCGTTTCACTCGCTGCACTCTATCAGAGTTTGTTCAATTGTCTAGCAATACTGCCGAGTCTGTCGTAAAGAGAATCCATGACTGAATCAACTCAGCACGCCGATCAATCAGATGGCCTTGCCGACCAACGTGCCGGTTCAGGAATTGTTGTGTTAACGGCCGCTATGCAACTGCTCCACATGAATCGTCAGGCAACGGAGCTGGCTAAAAAAATCAATGCCGCGGAACAGGCAGGATCGGCTGCTCGATCGGCCCACGGCGTTTTGCCCACGGCCCTCACTGAGCTCTGCGGGGAAATTATCAAGGCGCTCCATGTTCGGACCGAAGCAAAAGATTGGGAGCAATTTGAACTAAAACGAGTGAGCGGGGATCCGAGCCAACCCATTTTGCTTCGCGGATTTGGCCTACCTGATCGTGCCGGGGTGGAGCATGCTCGCCTGGTGGTCACCATGGAAGAGCTCGGAAGAAGGCAGAACCTCAATACCGACCATGCCCGCGAAAAATTCCAGCTCACGAATCGTGAACAAGCCGTAGTGGAACATTTGGCCAAAGGATGGACCAATAAAGAGATCGCAAATGCTCTCCTCATTACAGAGCAAACAGTTAAAGAGCACATCAAACACATTATGCGAAAGACGACAGCGACAACCCGCACAGGCATTCTAGTCCAGATCTTCAACTCATAACTTCCCGCTTACACCTCTGTTGCAAAGACACCACACTGAGCGATCTTCACAACATCCCACTCGTGATCACTGAAATTTACTTCAATAAATTCAGCAACTTGCGATTAAGTAATTCAGGTCTATTGATTGCACAGTACCCTCAGTAAGTGATGCGGTGAATCTTTCACCTGAGGAGCCTAGACTTGAAGCAGACCTTCTCCAAGCAATCTATCGGCAGCGTGCTCGGCTTGGCCCTGCTCATTTCAGGGTGCCAGACCGGTGCGCCTCTCAAAACAGTAGGCCTCGACAACCCTGGATTCATGAACCTTTGGGGAACGTATACGCACTGTAAGTCCACCTCAGATCTGGGCGAAACCCAGCAGGCTATGGGGAAACTCACGATGGCCGCCTTGGCTGGCCAGGGACATGACGGATTTGTGCTCCCGATGCCGCAACAACTGGAACGTTTCGTCGCCACGCCGGCAAGCCGCCTTGCCGTGGACGTTCACGCCATGGCAGCTTCGTGCTCCCTCCATGCTGGACAAGTCGCGTTCAGCTCTGGAAGAGTTGACTTGGCTAGAGAGGCACTCACTAGCGTGATCACGCTCCACAAGGAGAATCAGGAACCAACCTACTACCTCGCACAGGCCCACAAGCTATTGGCTGAGATGGAAAATGGAGTTCAGATTTCGCTTAAAACTCCCTAGGCTATCTCTCCCCTCGTAATTTCCCATACTCTTCTACATATCGCTTAGCCGAACATTCCCAGGAACAATCCACCCCCATGCCAGCCTGCTGAATTGACGTCCACGCCTCCCGGTCTGCATAGACCTTCAAGGCCAGCAGGATTGTCGCCAGCAGAGAGTCCGCTGAAACTCCTTCAAACTGGAATCCCGTCGCATCTCCGGCCAGTGCCGTAGAGGGCCGGTATGGAATAACCGTGTCTGCCAACCCCCCCGTCTTTCGCACAATTGGAATCGTGCCGTACCGCAGGCTATAGAGCTGAGTCAGTCCGCAGGGCTCATACCGCGACGGCATGACCAGCATATCCGCACCGGCTTCAATTCGATGCGCCCGCCCCTCATCGAATTTCAGAGACACACCGATTTGCTGTGGATACCGCTCCCTTTCCGATTGAAATCGATCTTCAAGAATCCGATCCCCCGTACCCAAAATCGCCACCTGAACGCCCACCGCCATCAACTCCGGAATAATCTCCGCCAGCAGATCAAACCCCTTCTGTGACGTCAACCGTCCGATGACTCCAATGAGCGGAACATCACGATTCGGCAAGCCCAGTTCGTGCTGAAGCGCCTTCTTGCAAACTGCTTTGCCTGATAGGTCCGTCCGTGAATAGTTAGCCGCGAGGTGGCTATCCGTCTCAGGATCCCAGGAACCAACATCAATGCCATTGATAATCCCGACCACACCATCCCGACGACCAGCCAACACACCCTCCAAACCAAACCCGCCATCTGAGCCCATGATTTCTTTTGCGTAAGTCGGGCTCACGGTCGACACCTTGTCCGCAAAGAGAATACCTCCCTTAAGCAGGTTCACTGATCCATAAAACTCCAACCCGGCAGGAGTAAACAGATCTGCTGGCAGGCCCGTCTCAGAAAATTGGGAACCGGGGAAGACACCTTGATACCCCACATTGTGAAGCGTCAACAGCGTCCTGACATCGCCGACGAGTGCCCGATCACGCTCCGTGGTTTTCAGATAAACAGCCGCAAGGGCCGTCTGCCAATCGTGCAAATGCAAGACAGAGATCGGCTCACCGCAACTGCTCCGGAGATATGCCAACACTTCAACGATCGCGCGGCTGAAAAAGGCGAACCGAGCGAGATTGTCACTGAAATCCCCGTCTGGCCCTTGATACAACCCAGCCCGGTCAAAATAGGGATCATATCGAACCGCCACCACTCGAACCGATCGTTCCGCCACCCCGACAGGAATCACATCTTCTTCAAGCATCGCATCGATAAACCCCTTGGCAGTCCTGACACGAATCGTCCCAATCTCCCGCAGCGACCTTCCACCCGTCTGAAAACTGCGATAGCGGGGCACAATCAAGGTCACCGTATGCCCCAGCTTGGCAAGCTCCACTGGAAGCGCACCGGCGACATCGGCCAGCCCGCCGGTCTTGACGTAGGGAACCGCCTCTGATGCGGCCATCACAATGTTCAGTGAATCGATGTGGTGAGATCTCGCCATGATGTAAAACGCCAGCTGATCCTAGCGGAGCGGCGCACCTTCCAGGCTCGTCTTAAATCGGTCTTCAAACTGCCACGTCTTTCCAAGCGCATGTACTTTGTCGGCCTTTAACTCTTCCCGATACACCAACCGATCATCCAAAAATACTAACATCCAGCCTTGCTCGGGATAGCCTAGAAACACCCCTTCCCCGGCCTCAAAACTTGCCTCCCATCCCTCCGGAGCCTCACCAATGGGCACCCGCGAACGCGGAATCATCGACTTATCCGGCATGACAAAAAACTGTGTGAACTCACTATGGTGATAGACCGGCTTGCCCCAGACATTCACGAACGCTTTGGGGGAAATCAACTGGATTGTGAGTTGCTTGTTCTGCACCAGGCGTTCCTGCTCTCCCAATGGCGGCATACTCTGGCAACCCGCCATTACAAACAGACACAGGACGCTCCCTAAAACCTGCAGAACCCATCGAGCACTCCCGTCACCTTGCCCAGGCTGTTCCATCATATTCGCCCCCTTCCCACCCGTCATAGAAGCCGCCGACTCTTCTGCTCGGTTGGCTTCACCGGCACACACACATCGCATTGGCACAGCTGCCGCAGAAGCCCGTAAGAATAAATTCCACTATCATGCCCATCGCTCCAGGAAAATTGAAGCGCATACCGCCCGACCGGCTGAATGTCCTGCGCCATAATAAACATCGGCACATCATCAGGCTTCAATCGGCGCACACCCGTCCACTCATCGACGCAGGCCGCACAAGGACATTGCAGCCTCAGCGCACGAACGGGATAGATTCCCTTGTGGCCATCGCTCCACTCGATGCCCAACACACCCTTCTCCAACCATTGCATGTCGATGGGAACCAATGCCGCGGCCATAGTCTCTCCCCTTATCCCCTCATGCTCCATCGACTCAGACCGAAGACATCGACGCCAAGAAATCGACCGGCGGCAACCGCCGACCAGCCACGACCGTCACATAGCCTTCAATCGCCCGCTCCACCTCAGCCCGCACCTGGCCGGTCGCCGTCAGCCGCGTGACCAGCTCGGGAGTCAGTCGAATAGCTTGTTGCAGAAACGACAGGCTCCCGCGTGACATCACGATACACCGGACCATCTGCCGCGTCGCACAGGAGAGACAGACAAATCCGCCGGCCAACGGCGAGAACTGCGGCTCCCCCGTCACACCGGACTTCCCACAGGTCGCACAGTAATCGGTTTGCGGACGAAACCCCGTCAGCCCCAGCAAACGAATCTGAAACAGCAACGCCACCAAGACCGGATCTCGACTCCCCTTGAGAGACCCCAACCCCTGACCTAAGGTCTCGAAGAGTCTGGCATCCGGATCGCCGTCCGGCGTGACCGCCCCCACCACATTGACCATCCGGGCCGCACAGGCCATCAACACCAATTCTTCCCGAAGCGGCTGAAAGGATTCGATCAGATCGACATGAGAAATCCGATAGAGCGAATCGCCCGGTTTCTCGAACAAATCCAGATGACAGCGGGTAAAGGGCTCAAGCGTGGCTCCGAAGTGGCTCTTGAATCGCCGGGCACCGCGCGCCACGCCACGGATTTTCCCGAACTCCTTCGAATAGAAAGTCACAATCCGGTCGGCTTCACCCCACCGACGGCTTTTGAGGATAATCGCAGAGGTTTTTACGAGAGGCATCGCCCAAGCCCTTTTCGCACACGCAATACTCCGGCTCCCCCCGCGGCGAGGCTGATCACCTCAGATGGTCTAAAAACAGCGTGGCCAATGAGAGATAGATCGTGATGCCTGTAATATCGTTGGCCGTCGTCACGAAGGGACCGGCCGCCACGGCAGGATCAACACCCATGCGCTTCAGCACGACCGGCATGATCGTCGCCATGCTCGTCGAGACCAGGAAGGCGATCACCAGCGACGCCCCGACCACCATGCCCAAAAAGGCCTGATGCCAGGCCCATCCGACCAAGGTCAACATCACGCCGCAAGCCAGGCCCATCAAGAGCCCAACCTTGACCTCGCGAAAAAAGACCGTGCGCACGTCCGACAATTCGACCACCCCTGTGGCCAGTCCGCGAATAATTAATGTCGACGACTGCAATCCCACGTTGCCGCCCATCGCCGCAATGACCGGGATAAAGCTGACGATCGCCACCACCTCTTGCAATGTCATTCTGAAGTACCAGAGAATCGCACCGGACAAGAGACTGCCGACTAAATTGGTGAACAGCCAGGGCAGCCGCAACTTTGCCGCGCCGAAACTGGACGACTTCGAGACCGAGTCCTCCTCGATCGCGCCGGCCATTTTCAACATATCTTCCGTGGCCTCTTCACGGATGACGTCCACCACGTCATCGACCGTGATGATGCCCGCAAGCTTTCCGTCCTTCTCGACAACAGGAATCGCCAGCAGGTTGTAACTGGCCACCTGGCGCGCCACCTCTTCCTGGTCCATATCGACCGCCACGCTCATAACATCGCGCATCATGATATTTTTCAGCGGCGTAGCCGGGGGAACCGTCAAGAGCTGGCGTAGCGAGAGGACTCCGACGAGGTGTTCATCCTTGTCGGTCACATAAATATAAAACACCATTTCGGCATCGGTGGCCTGCTGCAGCCGTCGAATGGCCTCCTGCGCCGTCGCATCTTCCGGCAGCGAAAAGAACTCCGTGGTCATGATGCCGCCGGCCGTATCCTTGGGATACTTGAGAATATCGGCGACTTCCGTCGAGTCCTCCGTCTTCATCAGGGCCAGAATGTCTTTGCCCCGCTCTTCAGGGAGGAATCCCAGAATATAGGCGACGTCGTCGGGCCCCAGATCTTTCAAAAGCCAGGCGATATCGGAGTGCAGCAGGTCGGCCAAGACTTGCTGAATACTATCGCCGTCCAGCTCGCTCAAGACCTGTCCGCGCTTGGCTTCGCCGCGAACGAGCTCAAAAACTTCGCGCTTTTCTTTGGGAGAACTCAGGTGAGTGATGACTCTGGCGGCATCGGCCGGATGCATCCGGCCGAGCATCTTCGACAGATTCGTGATCGCCCCGCGTCGCAACAGGCGCTGCACGGACAGCAAAATGATATCCGACTTCGTCTGCCCGCGATCCGACTGATCCCGGAGCGCATCCCGCAACACGTCCCGTTCGGACGCCCGCAGGCGGGCATCGGGTGATTGCGGATCGACTGGTTGTTCAGTAGGCAGCATAGCGGGATCCCTAGTAGCCGAGCTCCATGAGCGTGCGCTCGTCTTCGCGCCAGTCTTCCCGTACCTTGACCCACACCTCCAAAAACACTTTCATGTCGAACACGCGCTCCATATCCTGCCGCGCCTGGGTACTGATCAGTTTCAACCGTTCGCCATGCTTGCCGATCACGATCCCTTTCTGCGTGTCCCGTTCGACGAGAATCGTGGCCCGGATCCTCGTAATCTTACTTTCTTCGACGAACTCTTCGATTTCGACCGCGACGGAATAGGGCACTTCCTGCTCCGTCACGGCGAGAATTTTCTCGCGAATCAATTCCGCCGCCAGCGTGCGCATCGACTGGTCCGTGAGCATGTCCTCGCTATACACCCCTTCGCCCTCGGGCAAATGAGCGACCGTCACCTCCAGCAGGCGATCGATGTTGTCCCCGTCCTCCGCGGACACCGGCACCACCTCGGTCCAGGGGAACAGCCTTCCGTAGGCCTCCAGCACCGGCAGCAACTTGATCTTGTTCACCGCATCAACCTTCGTCACCACCAGAATGACAGGGCGGGCATGCTTCGCCATCGCCGTCTTTACGTGGGTGATCGCCGCCAGATCGCCGGGCCCGGGCAGATGCAGAGACTCCATCAGCACATAGAGCAGATCGGCATCATCCAGCGCTTCCACCGTCGTCCGCACCATCCGCCGGTTCAACAAGTGATCCGGCTTATGCAACCCCGGCGTATCCAAAAACGCAATCTGCGCGCCCGGCACATGCGCCACGCCGAGAATACGAGTCCGGGTCGTCTGCGGCTTATTCGATACAATCGCGACTTTCTCTCCGAGCAATCGGTTCAGCAATGTGGACTTCCCCACATTGGAGCGGCCGATGATCGCTACCGTCCCGAATTTCATGGGGCCTCCTGAAGCGATCGATCCTTCACTGGGTCAGGGGACAACTGATACACCGTTTCCCCCTTGCGCACATATCCCAATCGTTCGCGAGCTAATTGTTCGATCTTGGCCGGATCATGTTGCAACCGGGCGATTTCTCCGCGCAACCCGCCGTTGTCCCGGCGCAACGCGAGCAGATCCCGGTCTAACTGTGCCACCTGCTCGCGCATCGCCAGATACCGAGGCAACCCCATGTTGCCGAAGCAAAAGGCGATCAGGAGCCAGACGCAGGCACCGGCGCCAGCCACCTGGGCCACGGTGCCCATGCGGCGCTGCCAATCCAGCCACACCCGTCCGCGATTCTGCTTAATGATCATAACTGTGTCAGCAACCCTCGTCTCACGAATACCGAATCATCACTCATCAAATGACACTCTCTCGCGGCGGTTCAAAACGTCCGTCCAGCGAGGCCGCAGCGAGCAAAGAGGCGACTCGTACTCTTCCCGTACGTTGAGCCTCTGCGCGATCCGAGAACAAAACTGGCGGGCGTTTTCAGCCGCCGTTAGGATCGACCGGGTACTGCATCCCGGCCAAGATACACCGCTGCGCTTCCCAGCTCTTCCTCGATGCGCAACAGCTGGTTGTATTTTGCAATCCGGTCGGTCCGTGACAACGAACCGGTCTTGATCAAGCCGGTGTTCATGGCCACCGCCACATCCGCGATCGTCGTATCTTCGGTTTCACCGGACCGGTGCGAAATGATCGCCGTATAGCCGGACCGCTTCGCCAGCTCGATCGCATCCAGCGTCTCAGTCAAGGTCCCGATCTGATTCAACTTGATCAGGATCGAATTCCCGATGCCTTCCTTGATCCCCTTGGCAAAGATCTCCACGTTGGTCACGAAAATATCATCGCCGACCAGCTGCACCCGCTTGCCCAGCTTCTCCGTGAGCATCTTCCAGCCCTTCCAATCCAACTCGCTCAACCCATCTTCAATCGAAAGGATCGGGTACCGGTCCAGCAACTTGCCGTAATACGAAACCATCTCCTCGGAAGACCGCTCCGGGTTCTTTTCTGCCTCGAGAATGTAGCGGCCCTTTTGATAGAGTTCGCTCGCGGCACAATCCAACGCCAACGCAATATCTCGGCCGGTCTTGTACCCGGCATCTTCAATCGCTTGCGAGATGAGGCTGAGCGCCTCTTCATTCGACTGCAAGTCCGGCGCAAATCCACCCTCATCCCCGACCGCCGTATTGAGGCCCTTCTTCTTCAACAAGGCTTTGAGCGTGTGAAATACTTCCGTCGCCATGCGCAGCGCATCGCTGAACGTCTTGGCTCCCACCGGCATGATCATAAACTCTTGGAGATCCAGACGGTTGTCGGCATGCGCGCCGCCGTTGATGATATTCATCAAGGGCACCGGCAAAATCCGCGCGTTCGTGCCGCCAAGATACCGATAGAGCGGCTGCCCGGTTTCATTCGCCGCCGCCTTCGCCACCGCCAGCGAGACGCCGAGAATCGCGTTGGCGCCCAACTTGCCTTTGGTCTTTGTTCCGTCCAACGCGATCATGGCGTGGTCGATATTGGCCTGATCGAGCGCCTCGCAACCGAGCAGTTCCGGCGCGATCACTTTCGTGATATTGGCCACCGCCTTGGAGACACCCTTGCCCATCCAACGCTTCTTGTCGCCATCCCGCAGCTCGATCGCTTCCTTCTCGCCGGTGGAGGCGCCCGACGGCACCGCTGCCCGGCCGATCGCGCCGCTCTCCAGCATCACTTCCGCTTCCACCGTCGGGTTGCCGCGGGAATCGACAATCTGCCTGCCCTTAATCTCTCTAATCGCGCTCATACGTCTCTACGCTCCTCGGTTAGTAGCACGTCCTAACTGCTGAACTTCTTCTTCAACAACTCATTCACCTTGCCGGGATTCGCTTTGCCGCCGCTGGCCTTCATCACCTGCCCGACCAGGAAACCCAGCACCTGCTGCTTCCCTTCCTTGAACTGCGCCACCTGTGCCGGATTGTTCGTCAGCACTTCGTCGATGATCTTATCGAGCGCGCCTTCGTCGGAGACTTGGGTCAGCCCCTTTTCTTGGACGATCTGCTCCGGCTGCTTTCCGCTACTATAGAGCTCGGGGAAAATCTCGCGGGCCACCTTCAAACTGATCGTCCCCTTCTCGACCAGTTGCAACAGATCGACCAACCGTTCAGGCGTCACCGGTGACGCCGTGATATCGGTCCCCGAGAGGTTCAACTCCCGCGTCAGCTCCCCCATCACCCAGTTACTGACGGTCTTGGGCTGATTGAACAGCTTTACACTGGCTTCGAAGTAATCCGCGATGCCTTTGGACACGGTCAGCACGCCCGCATCGTACTCGGGCAACCCATAGTCGCGCACCAATCGAGCTACGCGAGCGGCCGGCAACTCCGGCACGCTGCCGCGGAATCCCTCAATCCATTCCTTATCGAGCTTCAACGGCACCAGATCCGGATCGGGGAAATAGCGATAGTCGTGCGCCTCTTCTTTCGAACGCATCACCGCCGTCTCACCGCGATCGAGATTCCAGAGGCGCGTCTCCTGATAAATCTTCCCGCCCTCGCTCAACACCTTAGTCTGCCGCTTGATCTCGTATTCGATCGCATCCTTCACGAACTTGAAGGAATTGATGTTCTTCAGCTCGACCTTCGTGCCGAATTCTTTCTGACCCAGCGGACGGAGCGACAGATTCGGCTCGCAGCGAAAACTGCCTTCATCCATGTTGCCGTCGCACACGTCGAGATACATCAGAATATCCCGCAAGCCCTTCAGATAGGCGACGACTTCGTCGGCCGACCGCATGTCCGGCTCCGTCACGATCTCCAGCAGCGGTGTTCCGGCACGATTCAAGTCGACCCGGCTGCCGCTGGTGCCGGTCTCGTGCACATTCTTCCCGGCATCTTCTTCCAGATGGGCCCGCCGGATCTTGACGCGCTTCTTGTTGTCGCCGACGGCGATCTCGATCCACCCATGCTCGCAAATCGGCGATTCGTACTGCGAGATCTGGTAGCCCTTGGGAAGATCGGGGTAGAAGTAGTTCTTCCGGTCAAATTGATTGTTCGCCCCGATCGTGCAATTCAGTGCCAACCCAGCCCGCACGGCCATTTCCACGGCAGCGCGATTGATAACCGGCAACGTGCCGGGCAGGCCCAAACAGACCGGGCAGGTTTGGCTGTTCGGCGAACGCCCGAACGTCGTCCCGCATCCGCAGAACATTTTGGTCTTTGTGCGCAACTGCGCATGCACCTCGACCCCGATGACAACTTCGTAGATCATCCTCAGCCCTGTTCCTCTCCACGCATGCGGTCACGCTCACGCTTCATCGCTTCACGACCGGCCTCGAAGGCCTCCCGCAGCACCGACTTTTTCGAGTCGACGAACTCCTTGCCCTGATCGACCACTTCCTCGAACGACTCACCGGCCCGGCCGGCCAAATCCCGCAGATTGTCTTCGGCGCGACGTGCATAGCCCCGAAGCTGCTCGCGGGATTCACGTCCCGACTGCGGCGCCAACAGAAGAGCTGCCACTGCACCCAGTGCGGCACCGCTCAGAAAAGCCAGGAGCACTCCGCTTGAAGATCCTCGTTCATCCGCCATTGTGGTGTTCTCCTTCGTGTTTCATTCGTTCGCGCACGACCTGCGTCGCCGCCTTAAATCCCGCAACCACACTCGCCACGTTCGTCAGCAACGTGCCGCTCGACCCGCGCACCACGTTGTGGACCTGCTGCACTGATTCGCCGACTTCGCCCACGGCATGCAGCAACACCGCCGCATGTTCGACACCACCGCGGGCCTGATCGGCCAGGTCGTTCAAATTCTGACTCATGCTGCGCAGGTCGGCGACAAGAGGCGGCATGTCCGCATTCATTCTAGCCAACAGGTGCTCAGACTCCGCCACGGTTTTCCGAAGCTGAATCAACACCGGAACGAGATAGCCCACCAGCACCGCAAAGGCGACCGCGATTAGGATGGCGGCAATTTCTACAATGGTCATAATCCCCTCCCGTACATGCTCACTTCCGACGTCTTACCGTACCGCCGGCTTCTTCGCACGCCATTGCGTCGCCTGTTCATACGCATGGGCGGCTCTCAACAGGGTGTCCTCTTGAAATGCCCGCCCGATGAGCTGCAAACCGATCGGGAGTCCGGCCTTGCTGAATCCACAGGGCAATGAGATGGCCGGTAAGCCGGCTAGATTAACGGAGATCGTGAAAATATCCGAGAGATACATCTGCAAGGGATCTTCACTCTTCTCGCCCAGCTTAAAGGCCGGCGTGGGCGTCACGGGCGTCACAATCAGATCGACCTCTTTGAAGGCCGCGTCAAAATCCTGCCGAATCAATGTCCGTACCGCCTGCGCTTTCCCGTAGTAGGCATCGTAGTAGCCGGAGCTCAGCGCATAGGTGCCCAGCATGATCCGGCGCTTCACCTCCGGACCAAATCCCTCCTGGCGGGTCTTGGTATAGAGGTCCAGCAGATCTTTCGTATCCTTGGAACGCAGGCCGAACTTCACGCCGTCGAAGCGGGCCAAATTCGAACTCGCTTCCGCCGTGGCAATGACATAATACACCGCCACCGCCGCATCGGTGCGCGGCAGCTGAATCTCTTTGATCTCTCCACCGAGACTTTTCAATTCTTCGATCGCCGCACGCACGGCCTGCTCGACTTCCGGGTCAAGACCCTCTGCAAAAAATTCAGCCGGGATCCCGACCTTCAGCTTCTTCAGATCTTTTTTCTTCAGTGCCTTCGTATAGTCGGGCACCGGCACATCCGCCGAGGTTGAGTCCATCGGATCGTGACCGGCAATGACACCCAAGAGAAAAGCCGCGTCCGCCACATCCTTCGTGATGGGCCCGATCTGATCGAGCGACGAGGCGAAGGCGATCAGCCCGTAGCGCGACACCCGCCCATAGGTCGGCTTCAAGCCGACCACGCCGCAAAACGCCGCCGGCTGCCGGATCGATCCGCCGGTATCCGATCCGAGCGCCGCCGCGCACTCGTCCGCCGCCACCGCGGCCGCCGATCCGCCGCTCGATCCGCCCGGCACACATTGCAGATTCCAGGGATTGCGGCTGGGGCCGAAGGCCGAGTTTTCCGTGGAGGACCCCATCGCGAACTCATCGAGGTTGGTCTTCCCCAACAGCACATAGCCCTGCGCCCGCAACTTCGCGATGACCGTGGCATCATAGGGCGGCACAAAGTTCTGGAGCATCCGCGAGCTGCAGGTGGTCGTGACGCCTTCGGTGCAGAGGTTGTCCTTGATCGCCAGGGGCATCCCCATCATCGGCTGCGTTTTCCGCCAACCCTTCAGCGAGTCGTCCAGCGCAGCCGCATCGACCATCGCCTGCTCTTTTTGGGTTGTCACGTACGCCTTGACCTTGGGCTCAACCTGCCCGATGCGCAGGAAATAGGCGCGCACGATCTCCTTGGCGGTGACTTCCCCGGCCGTGAATTTCCGCTGCAGTTCGCAGAGCGTCAGTTTATGCAGACTCATGGGTGCTTGGCCGCCGCCTCAACGATGCGGTTCTTTCCATCCACGCGCACGATCTTCGGCGCGTGCCGTTTGATCTCTTCTTCGCTGTAGTATTCGTAACAGAAGATAATGATCTGATCGCCCGTCGCGCCCTTCCGCGCCGTCGGCCCGTTCAAGATGATTTCTCCGCCGCCCCGCTTTCCGGTGATTGCGTAGGTCATAAACCGTTCGCCGTTATTCAGGTTCGAACAGACGACGGCCTCATACGGAAGAATGCCGGCCGCCTCGAGCAGCTCCTCATCGACCGTCAAGCTCCCCTCGTACTCCAGGTGTGCGCCGGTCACGGTCGCACGGTGAATTTTTGATCGCAGCATCTGTCGAAACATGAGACTCCTTTATGGCTGGATCCCCGCCCGGCGGGGATCTTAATCAATAATCTTCGGCACGCAGAATCCGTCCGCTTCACGCTCCGGGGCATTGGCAAGCGCTTGCTCGACCGACAACGACGGCCGCACCACATCGTCGCGAAACACGTTCACCTGGCCCAGTACCGTCGCCGTCGGCTGAACCCCGTCCGTATTGTATTTCTTGAGCGTCTCAACATGCGTCAGAATCTGGCTCAACTGTTTGGCAAACACGGCCACCTCGCTCTCAGTCACCTGGAGCCGCGCCAGCTTCGCCACCTTCTCAACTTCCTGTTTGGTAATTTCCACTCTGTTATCCTTCCCCACTCTTTGAGGAGTTCAAAATGGTCTTCCAGCAAGGCCGCAGGAAGTCCGTTAACCGAGGCGTACCCACTGGGGTACGTCGCAGGGAGACGGACGACCGAGAACGCCGCTGGAAGCCATTTTCAACATCCGATCACTCCACCGTCACGCTTTTTGCCAGGTTCCGCGGCTGATCCACATCCGCCCCGCGCAACACGGCAATATGATACGCCAACAACTGCAAGGGAATCGTGAACAGAATAGGCGAGAGCAACGGGTGCGTCTCCGGAATCGTGAACACCGCATCCGCGGTCTTCCCAAGTTCTCGCTCCCCTTCCGCCACAAACGCGATCACCGGCGCATGCCGCGCCTTCACTTCCATCAGATTGCTCACCGTCTTTTCATACAGGCGATCGCGCGGCGCCAGCACCACCACCGGCATGTCCTTATCGAGCAACGCAATGGGGCCATGCTTCATCTCGCCGGCCGGATACCCTTCGGCATGGATGTACGAAATTTCCTTGAGCTTCAGCGAGCCCTCCAATGCGATCGGGTAGTTAATTCCACGCCCCAGAAACAGAAAGTTCCGTTTTTTATAATAGCGTTTGGCGATCGCCATGATCTCGGCTTCCCGACCCAGCACCCGCTCAACGAGCGCAGGCAATTGAACCAATCGATCCAACCAGGCCTTCCCGTCGGCCACATTCATCACCTTGCGCACGCGCGCCAGATGGAGCGACAACAGGTACAGTGCGGTGAGCTGTGCGGTAAAGGCCTTGGTTGAGGCCACACCGATCTCCGGCCCGCAATGCGTATAGAGCACACCGTCCGACTCCCGTGCCAGCGTGCTGCCGACCACGTTCACGACGGACACCACGCGGGCGCCCTTCGCCTTTGCCTCCCTCGCCGCGGCCAGCGTATCAGCCGTTTCACCTGATTGGGAAATCGTAATGAATAGATCGTTCTTCCCGACCAGCGGATCGCGATAGCGAAACTCGCTCCCGATATCGACTTGCACCGGCGTCCGCACCATTTCCTCGAAGAGGTACTTGCCGACTAACCCGGCATGCCAGGAAGTCCCGCAGGCCACGATCCAGATCCGTTCCACCGCGGCGAATTCCTTAGGCGTGAGTCCGATGTCCGGCAGATCGGCTTCTCCGGTTTCGTAGGAGTACCGCCCACGCATGGTATCGAGAATGGTCTGGGGCTGCTCATGAATCTCCTTCAGCATGAAATGCGGATACCCGCTTTTCTCCACAGCTGAGGCATCCCACGTGATTTTCGTCGCCTTCCTGGAAACCGGCTGCCCATCCGCATTCGTCAAATGCATCTCGTGCTGCGTCACTACTGCGACGTCACCCTCTTCAAGGTAGGTCACATCCCGCGTATGCGCCAACATCGCCATCACGTCGGACGCGACAAACGACGCCTGCTTGGTGCGCCCAAGCACCAACGGGCAACCGGACCGCGCGGCAACCAAGGTCCCCGGCTCCTTCTCAGAGATCACCGCCAAGGCATAACTCCCGCGCACATCCTTTGTCGCCGACCGAACGGCATCCGCCAATCCCTGCCCCTGCTGGAGATACTTATCGATCAAATGGGCCAGCACTTCCGTGTCGGTCTCCGACTGAAACTTGTAGCCCTCTTTTTCCAACTGCTGCTTCAGCGGCTGATAATTCTCGATGATGCCGTTGTGCACGAGGACACAACCCTTCGATCGATGCGGATGGGCATTCTGCTCAGACGGCTTGCCGTGCGTCGCCCAGCGGGTGTGACCGATACCCACCATGCCGCTCAGCTCTTTCTCTTGAAGCGATTTTTGAAGATTCACCAGCTTGCCGACGCTGCGCCGCACATTGATTTTCTGCCCCTGCTGGATGGCGACGCCCGCGGAGTCGTACCCGCGATACTCCAACTTGGCCAGCCCGCCGATCAGAATTGGAACCGCTTCTTGATTTCCCACATAGCCAACAATGCCACACATCGATCGTCTACCTCCGCTTCTTCTTGCTGGACGCCTTGGTGGCCGCCGTTCGCTTACCGGCCGGCTTCACCGGAGCCTGCTTCTCATTCGCCAACAACGCACGCCGTCTGGCAGCCCATCCGACCCGATTGACTTGCGCCACCCGGGCGATCGCCAACGCATCCGCCGGCACATCCTGCGTCACCGTCGTACCGGCCGCAATAACCGCCCCTGCCCCGATGGTCACCGGGGCAATCAACTGCGTATCGCTCCCCAAAAACACATGATCGCCGACAATGGTCTGATGCTTATGCACACCGTCATAGTTACACGTAATCGTCCCGGCGCCGATATTGACGTCCTTGCCGATCGTCGCGTCCCCGAGATAGCTCAGATGGTTGGCCTTGGCGCCTTCGCCCAAATCCGTCTTCTTCATCTCGACAAAGTTGCCGACCTTCGCCTTCTTGCGCACCCGTACACCGGGACGCAAATGCACGAAGGGACCGATCGTAGCTTGCTCATCGATCTGCGAGTCGGCACAGACGCAATGATCCAGAATCGTCACATGGGACCCGACCGCACAATTCGTGAGCCGCGTGAAGGAGCGGATTTCACCGCCCTCTCCGATGACCGTCTTCCCTTCCAGGGTCACGTTCGGATGCAAGGTCGTATCTTTGCCAATCACGACCTCAGCATCGATCCAGGTGGAGGCCGGGTCGATCATCGTCACACCGGCTTCCATCCAGCGCCGCCGGATCTGCTGGCGAATCACCTGCTCAGCGTCCGCCAACTGCAACCTCGAATTGACCCCCAACCCTTCATCCGGATTCGTCAGCGGGAGCGCCGCGACCCGATGGCCCTGCGTGACCGCCATATCAACGATGTCCGTCAGGTAGTACTCGCCCTGCGCATTGTGCGGCTGGACCTTGTCCAACGCCGCAAAGAGAAAGGACCCGTCGACGACATAAGTCCCGACATTGATTTCGCGGATCGTTCGCTCTTCCGGAGAGGCGTCGCGATCTTCGACGATCTTCACCACGTCGGCGGACGCATGGACGGCACCGGACGCACCCTTCGCCGTCCGCCGCACCACCCGGCCATAGCCGCCAGGATTATCCAGAATCGCCGTCAAGAGGGTGACCGTCGCACCGGCTGCCCGATGCGTGTGCAATAGCGCGCGCAATGTCGATTCTTGCAGCAGCGGCGTATCGCCGTTGAGAATGAGATACGCCGCAGGCGCATTGGCCTTGCCGGGAGCAAATGCCGAACGCGTTTGCAATACAGCATGCCCCGTCCCCAATTGCTGAACCTGTTCGACGATGTGCACCGCCGCGCCGCCCGACTGGCCCGCGAGCGCAGCCTCCAGCACCGCACGGACCTGCGCGGCCTGATGCCCCACGACCACCGCGACAGAATGCCCGGCAACCGCACGGGCAACATCGAGCGCATACCGGATCATCGGCCGCCCGACGATCTGATGCAGGACCTTGGCCTGCTCCGACCGCATACGCGTGCCACGCCCGGCCGCCATCACCACGACACCCAACCCATCCATGGCCATCTCCTGCTTATGCGGCATCATCCGATGGTCACCCCCGCGTCCGGTTGCTTTACCCCGCTCCATTTCGCATCCGCATTCAACACTGAAGCCATCGAGGTGGCCGGCGTATAGAGCCCGCCTGAGACGATCAGCTTCATCGCTTCTTCGACTGAGATATCCACCGACATGACTTCACGTTCCGGAACCAACAGAAAATACCCGGACGTGGGATTCGGCGACGTCGGCACATAGACATGGATCAGCGGCTCCTGTGCCAACGAGGCCGTCTCGGATTTGGTGATCCCTGTGACAAAGGCAAAACAATAGTGGCCGTTCTTGGGGAACTGAATGAGCACCACTCGATGATAGGAGCCTCGGTCAGAAAACGAGAGAATATCCATCATCGATTTCAGTGTCGAATAAATCCCACGAACCAGTGGCAGGCGATTCAACCAGTCTTCCCAGATCCGCACAATCTGCCGGCCGATGAAATTCGCGGCAAACAGCCCGACGGAGAAGATCAGCACAATGAGCGCCACAATCCCCAAACCCGGCACATAGTACTCCGGCACCCACCGAGCCACCGCTTCGCCCAAAATGCCATCCACGGTGACAAAGAGGGCCTTCAAAATAAGGATCGTCCCCCAAATCGGGGTGATGACGAGCAACCCCGTCAGAAAGTATCGTTTCAACAAGGTTTTCAGCATGTCAGTCAGGTCTTGAATGGGGCCCTATAATGTGGTGGCTCATCATACAGAGATTCACCAAGTGCCGCAATCCATTTATGGGTATTTTCAATGGGTTACACCAAAAATATGACGATCGGCGATGAGTTGGAACTCTGCTGCATTTTGGAGACTTCCGCTCTCTCGTACGCTCGACACTCGCACACCATACTAGTGTAGTGTCTCAGTAATATCTTTCCAATATTGGTTGGTTCTGGTATCGTCTGGGGTATGTGGAAACCAACCGACTCGTTGCCGATGACGGGAGAACAGAAACAGACGTTGGAGGCGTGGATGCGGGCGAAGACCAG
>JAURZE010000027.1 GCA_030653545.1 Nitrospira sp.
CTGGTCTTCGCCCGCATCCACGCCTCCAACGTCTGTTTCTGTTCTCCCGTCATCGGCAACGAGTCGGTTGGTTTCCACATACCCCAGACGATACCAGAACCAACCAATATTGGAAAGATATTACTGAGACACTACACTAGCTTTTTACTGGTCAGGGGCTTCGGAACCCGCATACCGCACACTCGCTCTTCTCATACTCTCTTACCTGGTTGTCTGGGGCGCGATCTTTCTGCGAAGCAATGCATCAAAGGTTGAACAAGCAAACCGATTCCTTTTGGCTGGGGCATCCATCGCACTCATTGTAGGTTTTCTAGAGCTACTCGTAGTGGCCGGTATCGTTGACTTCAGAACGATCCTCAGCACCCCTGTCCGGGAACCCTGGCACCATCCGGACAACCTGCTCGACCCCAAGCTCTTGCACATTCATAAACCGCACGATCGTTGGTTGTGGAATGGCGTTGACTATAGATACGACCAGTACGGGCTCCGGAATGACAGCGACTTGAACGCCGCAGACATGATCGTCGTGGGCGATTCCTTTGTGGAAGGATTGGGTGTTTCCTCTGCCGACCTGCTGACCACTCACTTGGCCAAATACTTGAATCGCCCTGTTGCTAATTTAGGACAATCTTGGTACGGCCCGCCACAGGAGCTGGAATTGCTCCGGCGATACGGGTTGAGACTCACCCCCAACGTGTGTACTTGGGTCTTCTTCGAAGGCAATGACCTTGCCGACATTTCCCGTTATAAGTCGGCCACTCAGGATTGGGAAACGTTTTCAAAGGATTTCCACTCATTCCGCCAGCGCGCTTTCACGAAGAACGCCCTACTTGCTTTGGATCGTCTTCTTATCTCAATGCACACACAAAGAGCCCATCAGGATTCCCACGAGACGGAGAAGGACATATCGGGGATTTTTACATCATCTTCGGGCACTAAGACTCGGCTCTATTTTCACTATAAGGGGCACCCGTTATCTTTAGACGATTACTCTGCCCTAGAGGACCTGCGCTCGATCCTCACCCAGGCGCACGAAGTCTGCCATGCTGTGGGAGCAAAGTTTCTGTTTGTTTTTGCACCGACCAAGTTCAGAGTATACAAAGACTTCGTTGAATTCGACCAGCAATCCCAGCCGCGATACTGGGTCACCAACGATCTCCCCAAAGAGATTGAAGCCATGACTCATAAAGCGCTACCGGACGCCGGGTTCTTAGACTTAACCACGGCCTTTGTAGAGCAGGCACGGCAGGGACCACTCAGCTACCTTGACTACGATAGTCATTGGTCACCCGAAGGCCATCGTGTTGCCGCAACTGCTATTGCCGATTTCACGTCGCACTGGGAAAGCAACAACTGAGGAGACAGTTGGAAGGCATGAGCAGGCTTCACAATTGAGGGTCTAGACTGTTCGAGAATCGTTCAGCTCCTACAATCACTGCTACTGCCCCTCACGTCGAAACGATTCAGTTGTGCCTTTGACCATACCTAAGCACATGAGCCCGATCCCGATCCAGACCAGCTCGCGGAATCGCCGCAACAGGGCAAAGGTAATCCCGGTGACATCGGAATAGCCGAAGGCTTGGAGCAACAGCAGATTCCCGCCGTCCTGCGCACCCAGACTGCCGGGGATGAAGAACGTTCCGCCTTTGATAAAGACAGAGAGGGCCCCAATCGAGATTGCCGACGATACATCGGCGGGACCTCCGAGGAAGTAGATGATGACGAACACTTCCAGCGCCTCAGCCAACCACCCCAGGAAGTACAAACCGGTAGACGCATAGAACGCCGCCTGGTGTCGGGTATAGAAATTCACAATCGTCTGATCAAGCGCCCGCAGCTTGTCTTCCCGTGCTTCGAGAAAGCCGATCCGGATACCAAGTCTCCTGAGCGTCTCCAACATCCAGGTAAAGAGGCCGCGCCGCTGCACGAACACAAAGGCCATGGTCCCGAAGGCCAACAGCCCGATGCTCAACAACCCTGCCGCTACGATTTGTCCAGACGAACCCTGCGCACCCAGTATCCAGAAGCCCAACCCGATCCCTAAAAGAATGAACAACACCTGAGCGATGGTCATGGTCGTTTTGGCAATGACAACGGACGCCAACCCTTCCACCATCGGCACGCCGGACTTCTGCAAGAGATAGGCTTTGAGCGGCTCCCCGCCCACATAGGCAGTCGGTGTCGTCATGTTCACCACTTCACCGGCCGTACGAACGGCAAAGACCCGCAGGAACGAGACCAACTGTCCGGCTGGACCAAGCGTGATCTTCCACCCATAGGCCTCGACGGCATACATGAGGAAGGAGGGAATAAGGATGACGCACAACGCCACCGGACCGAGTCTGGTCGCGGCGTTATAGATGTTCCCGGGACCGATATGCCAGACGATGAGACCGAGCGTAAGGAAGCCGACGAGGAGAAGGATGACTCTCAGCACGCGGATCGAATCCTATCTTCGGGATGCTCAAAACTGTCGAAGGTTCTCACCCACCCATCCCTCGGCGCGCCGAGACGCGCCTTCTCCGCGTCCGAGGCCGCAGGGTACGTAGCCCCCGAAGCGTACTGTGACCGGTACGTTGAGGGGGATGAGTTGCCGAGAACGAAGCTGGGGGCAGTTTTCAGCATCCCGCTACGCACGAGATCTTGCTGACGGACGAACGACCCACAGCATCAGCGCGGTGAACACCAGGGAACCGGCTGAGGCCATCCAGAGAAACCAATTCAGCTTGCCCAACAACGCCGCGATCAGGACAATCACGGAAAAGTCACGGCTGGCGACATTCTTCAGCATAAACTCGGACCGGGCCGCATGGGCCGGCGTCCTCCACCCGCTCGCCGCCTTGATCTTTTGGGCCCGCGTCACCAACACAAAGGACAAGGCGTTCCCGAGCACGGCAGCCGCACCCAACGCGAGCAGGATCCAAGCCTCGGCCTGTCCGGCCGACTGTTGGTATGCCCCCACGGCAATTCCGGCGAAGATGGCCATATGCACGACGTTGTCCATCGCAATATCAAGCCAGGCGCCGAACGGAGACTCGGTAAACGTGAGACGGGCCACTTCGCCATCGCAACAATCGATCACCGCTGCAAATTGAAACAGCAACGCCGCCACGATGGCCGACTCATAGGTCCCGACTCCGAAGCCCACGGCGGCCAGCAGCCCTAGCGCTGTCGCCACCATCGTAATCGCGTTGGGCGACGCCCCCATGGCCAGGAAAATCCGTGTGAGCCACCGAGATACCTTGCGATTGAAGTAGCGGTCGACGAATCCCTCGAACTCGCTCTTGAGCGAGGAGAACAGCTTCCGTTCGGCCGCCGGGACATCGGCTTGCGTCCGCACATCCTGGTACCACTGGGATGGATGCCCGTCCGTCCGCAGGACCCGCACCTGCCCATCGAGCGCCGCCCGCTCAATCCATCGTCGGATCGGCATGGCTCCGGGAGGGGTTTGAATATCCTGTGCCGCGGCCATAAGGCCGGCCGGCAACACGAGCAAATCCGCCGCAACCAGCGTCGCATCTTCGGCCCGGGGCGATCCGAGGGCGAGAAGCCGCTCGGCCTGCACCTTGACTGAAACCCGTCGATCTCCGGCTGTCCGCTGCGCGACCGGCTGCGCGACCAGAATCGCCTGTCCCTCCCGCACCTCGCGGCGCAGGGTTTCGATCAAGCCCCGAGAGAACACCCCTCGCACGCTCGCGACGAGACAAAACCCGGGGACTTCCGCCGCCATCGCCTCCCAGGTACGCGGATCATCGAGCGGGAACTCCCGGATTGGCATCCACCGCACAGGAATCGTCACGCGCGGGCCGCGGCCTAACGCCTGCTTAAGTTGATCTTCTTCCGGACCGGCGAGCACGATCAATTGCCGAATGCCGGCCCGTTGCAGCGTGAGCACGGCGCGTTGAAACAGCCCGATCCCCACGACCTGCGTCAGAGGGCCGGCACTGCCCGGTACACGATCAAGGGATTCGCCGAAGACACTGACCGATGGCAGCAGAATGGCTGTCGCCAGCCCCTGCACTTCTGCGCGATGCTGTATGAGACTTTCACTCATCGGGCAACCCGTCGCTCGCTGTTGGTCCAGTGAAAAACCTAGAGGCCGTCACGCACGATCTACAATTAAAGCCTGGGCAGGATCTCGCGTTCAGCCTTCGCCACATCTTCGGGAAAATCGATCTCGGTCCACGGCAAGCCGCCGATCTTTTCATGGCCGACCTTCACATCGCGGAAAAAGTCGATCAGTGCGTCTTCATACTCCATCTGCCAGGCTTCCCGATCAATAAATCTCCGGAGCGACGCGACGAGATGCGGCGAATCGGCATGCCGCACCTTGAGAAACCCTACACCTTCACCCGCATACTCATACCGCGCCGGCATGGTTTTCGTCAGCGCGATCACCCGCCCGCCTTCGACCACAACCATACATTCTTCGCCGGTCTGCTTCACCGATTCATCCATCAGCAACGCATTCTCGTAGGGCGAACTCACCAGCCGCTGTAAAATTTCCCGATGAAAGAGCACATCCGCATCCATGACAATCGTATCGTCGGTGAACGCAGTCCTGGCGATCCACAAGGACGAAATGCTGCCCCGATGGAACTGCTCGTTCACCAAAAAATTGACCCGGACGCCGCAGGCATCGGATTCGACGGCGGCGCGGATCATTTCCTGCTTGTAGCCGACGACAATGTCGGCTTGACGAACCCCCACACTCGACAAGAGCGTCAGATACCGGTGCAGCAAAGTCTGCTCGCCGATCTTGATGAGGCACTTCGGGTGATGCTGCGTGACGGGCCAAAGCCGCTTGCCGACTCCTGCGGCCAGAATGATCGCCTTCATGCCGGTTTACAGGCCTGTTCGAAGGCGTCGAGAAATCCGGTCAACTGCGCCTCGGTCAGTGCGCCCATGTTGGCCACACGGAAAATCTTGTGTTCCAATTGTCCCTGCCCCGCATAGATGACATAGCCCTGCGCCTTGAGGCGATCGTGCAACTGGTCATAGGTCACGCCGTCGGGAAGCGAGTAGGCGGTAATGGTGTTCGACTGGCGCTCAGGCGTCAGCATCGGCTTGACCCCCAGCTTCGCCATGCGCGCGCGGATCAGGGTCGACGCCTTCTTGTAGCGCAGAATCCGGTTCGCCACGCCCTCTTCCAGCAATTCGCTCAGCGCTTCGTCAAAACCATAATACACCTGCACCGCCGGCGTGAAGGGAATCGTGCCGCGGCCTTGATCGTCGACATAATGTGTGAGGTGGAGATACCACGACCGTTTCGGATACTGGCGCATCCGCTCAAGGAACCCCTTGCGTACCAGGACGAACGACACGCCGGGAAAGCCCTGAATGCATTTGCCGGCCGTGCCCGCCACCATATAGATATGCGACCCGGCAATATCGATCGGCTCTCCGCCCAGTCCGCTGACGGCATCGAGAATGAAGGCGCGGTTCTGACTGTCGACCACGTCGGCAATCTCTTTCACCGGATTGATCAGACCGGTGGTGGTTTCATGATGGACCATCGCCACCGCGTGCACTTCGGGATGCTGCCGCAACGCGAGCCGGAGACGCTCAGGATCCGGCCTGGCGGTCCAATCGTACTTAAGCTCAGACACACCCAACCGGTGCAAGCCGACCATCTGAGACAGGCGCTCGCCGTACACACCGTTATTCAGCACCAGCACCCGCTTGCCGTGAGGGATGGCGGACATCAGCGCGGACTCGACCGCCGCGGTGCCTGAGCCGGTGATGAGCACGGCGGCATACTCGGATTCCGCGCCGGGCACAAAGGCCTTCAGCAGTTTGCCTTGAATCCGGAGCAGCAACTCGGTGAACTCGGATTCACGATGGCAGATATCCGGCCGCAACAACGCCTGCCGCACCCGCTCGGACACATTGACCGGACCTGGATTGAGGAGAATCATTGTGTGAAGCCTTGTACTGCGTGACGCGGGAGGCGTAACACGCACGTCCGGAAATGTCTGACCCTATCACCTGTCACTCATTACCTACTTACTCAATGGCTTTCATAAACCGCTTCGTGATGTCCGGCGGCTCATAGAGCACCCGTCCGGCATCTTCGGCAAACTCATTGACCTTGATGAGCAACATGCTCGGCCCGTCTTTCTTCAGCATATCTTTGAACTCGTAGACAAGGTCCTCGCGATCGAGCACGCGCTCCACGCTCACATAGCCGGCCGCCTTGGCAACCTTCTCCAGCGGCACCACGTTCGAAATCGTCGGCTGGTTGCCGGTGGTGCCATACACTTCGTTGTCGAACACCACATGAATGAAATTCTTCGGCTTCAACGCGCCGACCGTGGCGAGGGTCCCCATCCCCATCAGCACGTTGCCGTCGCCGTCGAAGGTGATGACTTGTTTGTTCGGCTTGGCCAAAGCCACACCTAGTGCGATCGCGGGAGCATTCCCCATGGAGCCGATCATATAAAAGTGCGTAGGACGATCCGCAATCTTGTGCGCTTCGCGTGACGGGAAGCCGTTGCAGATGATCACGGGCTGGTCGGTCAGCAATTCGAGAAGCGCGGCCAACGCCTGCGCCCGGCTGATCAGGGTTCCTTCTTCAGGCCTCATGGATGCAACCCTTTCACGACACCCTTGGTAATCACCAGCGCAACGGGAATGCGTTGCTTCATAAAGGTCTCGGCCACCCACTTGAAATCTTCGACGGCGGTTTTCTCAGTCAGCGTCCGGTGCGGAATCTTCATGGTGTCGAGAAACTGCGGCATCACCTCGCCCATCACCAGATGCTCCGGAGCATCCTTGCCCCCTTGGCCGCGCCAGGACACGATCAGAATACAGGGCTGCCGGTAAATCATGTTCAACGAGATAAGCGTATTGAGAGACGTGCCGAGCCCGGAATTCTGCATCAACACAGCAGGGATCTTCCCCGCCATATAGGCGCCGGCCGCCATTCCTACCGCTTCGTCTTCGCGCACCGCCGGCGTATAGAGCCGCCGCACCATCAGTTCCGCAATAATGCCGCCCAGGATCGAGTCCGGGACTCCGGTAAAGAAGTCGACTCCTATATCCTGCAAGGCCTGAACAAATGCATCACTTTCAATCATCTCGCTCCCGATCCTTTGTCGATGCCGTTGTGCTGAGCCCGCTGGGCACAGTCCCGTTCTAAAAGCCGGCGCATTATAAGACAGGGCTGCGCGCATTCTCAACAAAACATCCCGGTTGCGCCGACCCCGACGCCATGGTAGCGTGCGAGAATGGATCGTGTTTCGGATCGTTCGCGACACCATGAGTAACCATTTGCTCCGGCGTCTTCTCCTCGGGCTGGTCTGTGTTTCCAGCGTGCTGCACACGTTGCCGGTGTCTGCCGTCCCGATGATCAACGACCCGAAAGGGTTTCAGAATCTTGCCTGGGGGACCGTGCTGAAGGGACGCACGGATGTAGTCCCGTCACGGACCGGCCCCCATATCACCGAATATCGTTCCACGACCGGCCCCGCCACCTTCGCCGGGGCTGAAATGACCAGCATTCTCCTCCTGTCGGTCGATGATCAGTTCGCCCGCGTCACCATTCGCTACCAGGGCGAGCAGATCCATGCCCAGGTTATGCGATTCCTCGAAACGCAATTCGGGCCGTTGGAACGTATCCCCGGGCAGATGGCGCGGGGACTGAATCAGCAATATAATTGGCGTGGGCCGGAAACCGAGATCAATGTGACCTATCAAGCCAACACCGAACGCGGGTTCATCTTCATCGATAGCCGCACGCTGGCGCCGCGATTCAACGACCATATTACGGACTCCGCTGAGTAAGGGAATCTGAAACACGATGATCCGCTTCCCATTCGGCCTGACCACCCTGACCCTCGGGCTTCTATTCCAGTCGGCTCTGGCGCTGGCCGTCCCGATTCTCAACGATCCAAACGGGTTTGAAGGGCTGCCCTGGGAGTCGGCGCTGACGGAAGGCGACCAGTTCGCCAAAGTCGAAGAAGCAGGTCGCTTGCTGTCGTATGAGCTGAAAACCGGAAAGCCGACGCTCGGAACGATTCCGGTCGAGGTCTTGCGCTACACAACTTTTGACGGAAAGTTCGGCCGCGTGCTGGTCCGCTACCAGGGCAAAGACACGCACGAACAGATCCTGACCTATCTGCAAACCCAATATGGTCCGCTCGATCGCACGCCGGGACAGATCTCGGTGGGCCCTATCCGCGTCTATGCCTGGCATGGCTTCGACACGGAAATTACGCTCCGGTACGAGTCACGAATCGAACGAGGGATCATCTTTTTCGAGAGCCGCATTCTGCGCGAAAAACTCTCGGAAGGAAATTCAGGAACGGTCTTCTAAGACCTGATTTATCTCTCGCCTCCGTACGGACGTTTCCCAAGATCGCTAAAACCGGCTTCATTTCACGGGATATAACCCCGCTCCCCATATCCATCAATCGTTGGCTTTTCAACCAATACTCCTTCATGTTGTTCGATAGAGGCGGAGCTACTCACTCTGCTCGCCCCCCACTCAAAGAAGGGTATCACCCCCTCCACTCAGGGAATTTCAAGCATGCGCAAATCACGGTACAGTCAGACCACGAAACACCCGACAAGGGTAGAAGCATCACCACCTAGACATAGATCTGAGGCCAATATGAGCATGAGAAAGTCCTTCCCCGAGCCCCCGAAGCCGATGCGGCCGGCCTATTCCAGCCTGGACAAACGCTATACCGAACGACTCGCTATCAGCTGTAAGGTCCGATACAAGGGCGACATCCCTAGTCAGCCTCATGCCGGACAGGGGCTGACCAAAGATATCTCCGTATCGGGATGCAAGATCATCAGCGATCGCCCGGTCACTCGGGGAACCCTCCTCAGTCTTACTATTAATCTTCCCGATGGAGAGGGTCCGCTGTGCCTCACTTCAGCGCATGTTGTCTGGGTGTCGGGGTGCCAATTTTCCGTTCGATTCATGCAGATCTCGCAAGACCAGCGGAAACGGCTGCAAGCCTGTATCTGGAAAAACATCTCGCATGCGACCGTTCACGATCAGCGGCCCCGATTCCGGCTAGTCTAAACTCCCTGTTCCACAGCTCCTTCGCAAGGCCTCGACGGTACATCACCGCCGGGGCCTTTGCATATCAGGAACCGGCAGCGCCCTGCCCGAATGAGTCCTCAGGGGCCAGTTCCAGCCGGTCATGATCTCCCCCGCCTCTTCACATTCCGGCAATACCGACAGACCTGATGCGGGTTCAGCACCAATGCTGACACGGCTTTCTGATATAGCCCCCCTTCAGGAGGGTCCCCTCACCCCCCGCCTAGGGGGCTGTCAAACGGCCTGCCTCGGGGTAGGGTTACACCATCAGGACAACGCAAACGGCCGCGAGGGGCCGGGAAGGAACCAGACCATGGAACACACCAAGACATACGCAGAGCAGGGCTCCCCGATGATCGCTCGGCACGAAACGGATTCCCGTCAGAACCTGCAAGCCTGCTATTCGGGAATGGATAACGGCCGGTTTGTCATTGGCGATGGAACCATCACCGCCGTTTCAGCCGACAGGATGCAGATCCATGGCGATTGCCCGGTAAAACCCGGGATGGAACTCGCCCTGATGGTCGCCATTCCTGACTCGGATGATCATCTCTACCTTGTGGGCGGACAGGTGTCGTCATCCACATCGCAGTCCTTCGATGTGGATCTCCGGCAAGTGCCTGAGGCAACCCGGCAGCAACTAGCAACCCTGGTGCAAAATCGCCGGGAGGCGCCGGCAGACTTCTGTTATGCGGCGTAGTCACGCCATGAGCCACAGACACGGGAACAGAAAGAGAGATCTCGCACAATGAGTTGGTGGAAATCAGATTCGACAACCTCACCCTCACACACCGCCCTAGCCGGAGCCGAGCGCCGGCGGGATCCGCGGATCGGCGGGACCTTCAAGGTTCGGTATTCGGGCACGGAAGGCCAAAAGATTGTGCTGGGCCACGCGACCATCGTTGACCTAAGCCGCCACGGCTTCGGCCTCACTGGCGTCCGGGGGCTCAAACAGGGAATGGAACTCGCGCTCTTTCTCGAACTGCCCGAGGCTGAACGCCCTCTCTGCATCCCGCAAGTGCGGGTACTCTGGATGGATGGCCAACGCTGCGGCATGCAGCTCCCACCTCAGAAAGTCGGGACGATGAATTGGATGGATGCCCTCCTTGACTGTCACTAGACCGCGACGCCCGTCACGGCGTGAAAGGATCCGGTTATGACACTGCACCCTGTCCCGAAGACACCAGGGTTTTTCAATAGCCCCATGGCTGAACGACGCGGGATCAACCGCATCCCCCTCTCGTTCGGCCTGATGTATTCCGGCTCGAACGAAACCGACGTCATCATGGGCAATGGCACGGTTGTCGACATGTCGCGGGGAGGATTGGGGGTCCGGGGCAACCAACCGGTCACGGTCGACATGGGTCTCACCCTGTTTCTCTCTCTGCCCGACAAGAAAGATCCGCCCTTCGTCATTCAGGCTCAGGTCGCATGGGTCCACGAGCACCGGTTTGGCCTGAAGCCCCCACATAGTCCGGGCACCTCGGAACACCGCATTCAGCGGTTTCTCCATACAATCTTTCACACGACTCGTACCGGCGGGAAAGCCTAACAGGAGCACCCACGATGTCTTCAGCCACCGCGCAACAGAATCAGCCATCACGAGCAGACCAGCGACAGACCTATCGCATCACCGTGACCAGACGCCTGCAGTTTGCGCAGCGCCATAAAGCAACCCGGACCGGCAAGGCCTTCCTGCTCGATCTCTCTGATGTCGGATGCAGCCTCGAAAGCAAAAGCCGTCTCACCGTGGGAGAGAGACTGGCCCTGGTCCTCGAGCTTCCTCAGACGGTGCTGATTACGGATGCGCAGGTCGTGTGGGTCGACGGGTCCCGGTACGGGCTGAGCTTTGCGCGCGTGAGTCCGCTCGAACGTTCACGCCTTCGCCGGTTTCTGTGGAAGCACCTCCCCGATGCCGCCATGAGCGATCTTCTCCCGCTCTTTGCCGTGGTCGAAGAGCCGCACCATTCACAGACACGCCAACACATACTGAGATAACGGCCCCCCTTCGATTCAAGCCATTGCTTGTCTTCCCCGTTCTGGCCGTGCTACCTTTTCGGTGAGTAATGACTCACTTACATACGATGACGCGGATAGCCCAACCATCCAGACAGTCCAGCACCGAGCGCCAGGCGAGCCTGATCCAGGCCGCGACGACACTGTTTGCCAAAAAAGGCTTCAACGGCACGACGACGAAAGAGATCGCCAGGGCCGCCGGTATCAGTGAAGCGCTGGTCTTCAAACACTTTCCGACCAAGCGCGCCCTGTATGCGGCCATCCTTGCGGAAAAAGTCACGGTCAGCGAACTCCTCAGCGCGATCGAGGAATCCGCCAAAAAGCGGGACGACCGGCGCGTGTTCACCTTGATCGCCAGCTACCGGATTCGCCCCGGCGTCGACCCCACCTTACTGCGGCTCCTGCTGTTCAGCGCGTTGGAAGGCCACGAATTGTCCGACATGTTTTTCGGCAAGCACCACAAAGTCTTCTACGACCATCTGGCAACCTACATTCACACGCGGGTTGAGGACGGCGCTTTTCGACAGGTCGATCCCCTCTTGGCCGCCCGCGCCTTCATCGGCATGGTCGTCCATCATCGCCTGCTGCACGAAATCTTCGGGGTCCCGATCGATCGGCCCTATGATGACACCGTCTCCACCTATGTCGACATCTTTCTCCAAGGACTCGTAGCGGTGCCTCGCACCAGCCGCCCCAGGAAAGTAAGGACCCGGATATGAGGTCGTTGAAGCAACACCCCTTCGTCATTCTCGGCGTGATCATTTTCTTCGCCGTCACCGCGCTGGTGGTCTTCCGTCTGAGCAGCGGCGCCAAAACCGATAACAAGAAGACGCGCGTCATCACGGTGGGAACGACCCTCCCGTTGAAACAGGACCTCCCTATCCGCCTGGCCTACACCGCCGATATTATTCCCAACCAGGTGGTGAACCTCTTTTCACGGGTCGATGGCTACATCGCCAAAATTCACGTGGACAAGGGGGATCACGTCAAACCCAATCAACTGCTGGTGGAGATCGACCATACGGACTATCAACATGCCGTCAATCAGGCCAAGGCGAACCTCGCAGCGGCCAAGGCGAAGGTCGCGCAACAACAAGCGGCCGTTCGCAATGCAACGCTGACGCTCGACCGGATGCAAGCCCTCATTAAAGATCAGTTTGTCTCGCAGCAGGATTTAGACAACGCGCAGGTGAACTTCGACGGCGCCTCTGCCGCCCTGGAATCCCTCCAGGCCCAGGTTAAGCAGATGGAGGTCGCGCTCGCCCAGGCGGAGACGAATCTCGCCTACTCCTATATCCGCGCACCCTTTGCTGGCTATGTCGCCGAGCGCAACCTCGATCCGGGCGCCAACGTCACCAGCGCCACCGCCAGCACCTCGGCCAATTCGCGCGGCATCCTGAGCCTGCACGAGATCGAAACCGTGCGGATTTTGATCGAAGTCGTCGAGAAAGATATTCCTCTTGTCCATATCGGGCAGAAAGCAGAGGTCCGCGCCGAAGCCTATCCCGATCGCGTATTCGACGGAACGGTCACCCGTATCGTCCAGGCACTCAATCGCGCCACTCGCACCATGACCGTCGAGATCGATCTCTCCAATAAGGACCGGGCGTTGAAGGGCGGCATGTTCGCGCGTGTCGAAGCCCTGGTGGGTACCCACCAACAGGCCGTGCAAATCCCGATCGACGCCGTCAGCCGGCTGGAAGACGTGCAGTATGTCTACATCGTGCGGGACGGCAAGGCGCAACGCGTGAATGTCGAAATTGGCGCCCGCCAGGAGAATCGCGTGGAGATTACGAAAGGGCTGACCGGCAGCGAACAGGTCATCGTATCAGGCAAAGACCTCGTGCACGACGGCACCCCGGTGCAGACGCAACCGCTTCCGCAGTCCTGAGTGCTGAGTCCTGAGTGCCGAGTCAAATTTTCCGATATGGGGGAATGCGTAAGAGTTTTGCGGATATATTCACAATGACTATTCACTCAGCACCCAGCACTCACCGCTCAGCACTTCCATTATGTGGCTGACCCTACTCGCACTCAGGAATCGTATCGGCATCCTGATGTTGTCGCTCGCGATGGTGGTGCTGGGCGTCACCTCGCTGGAACGGCTCCCCGTCGATCTCTTCCCCAACATCCAGGTACCCGTCGCCTTCGTCGGAGTCATCTATAAGGGGGCACCGCCGCTCGACATCGAGCAAAGCGTCGTCTATCCCATCGAAAAAGCCGTGAGCTCCGCTTCCAACGTGGAGCACGTCGAGTCCTTTTCCAAACAAGGCATCGGCGCAGTCCAGATCTGGTTCAACTGGGGCGCCGACATCAATGTCGGCCAGATGGAGGTGATGCAGCGCATCACCCAGATTCTGAACAGTCTGCCGCCCGGCATCTTGCAACCCTTTATCGTCAAGTTCGACGTCTCCAATATCCCGGTGTCCTTCGTGACGGTCTCCAGCGACGATCTGGACGAACGGGCGCTCTACGACCTGGCCTACAACACGATCGCGCCGCAGATCGAGCAGATCGCCGATGTTGCCGCCGCAACGGTCGAAGGCGGTAAGATCAGACAGATCAACATTAACCTGGACCCGGCCCTGCTCAACGCGCGCGGGCTCTCGATCCTCGACGTCGTCAAGTCCGTCAAAGCGGCCAATCTGATCCTCCCATCCGGCAATTTGAAGGCCGGCAATCTCGACTACAACGTCTTCACGAACAATCAATTCAAGACGGTCGATCCGATTCAAGACGTCATCGTCAAGGTGAATCAGCAGGGCAATCCCGTCCGCGTGCGCGACGTCGGAACCGTCACCGATTCCTCCGACATCCAGACCAACATCGTCCGTACCGACGGCACCAGGGCCGTGTATCTCCGCGTGAACAAGCAACCCATCGCCAATACCGTGGGAGTCGTAGACGCCCTTCGCGCCGCACTCCCCAAGATGATCGGTATTCCGCCGGGCGTGAAACTCGGCATCTCCTTCGATCAATCCGTCTACATTCGCCAGTCCATTCAGAACCTGATCGAGCAGGCCCTGCACGGATCACTGCTCGCGGCCGCCGTCATTCTGATTTTCCTGCGCAATCTGACGAGCACCCTGATCATCTCCGTTTCGATTCCGCTGTCGATCCTGGTGACCTTCATCGTGCTCTACTTCACCGGCCAGACCTTGAACGTCTTTACCTTGGGTGGACTGGCTCTGGGCATCGGCCGGCTCGTCGACGACTCAATCGTCGAACTGGAAAATATTCAGCGGCATCTCAATACGACTCCGCGCCGATGGGACGCGATCCTGGAAGCCGCCCGCGAAGTGGCCATGCCGATCTTCGCCTCGACCGTCACGACCGTGGTCGTCTTCCTGCCCATGTTCTTCGTCGTCGGCATCGCGCGCTTGCTGTTCATTCCGCTGACCGTCACCATCGCCATCGCCCTCTTCACCTCCTTCTTCATCTCGCGCACGGTCACCCCGGCGCTCTGCTACAAGTTTCTGAAGCCCGAACAGGAGGCGCACCGGTCGATGCCGGCCTGGTTCGTGCGCCTCATGGACTGGAGCCGGGACCGCTACGAATCGCTGGATCGGAGTTACGAAGACTCGTTGCGCTGGGTGCTCGCGCACCGCCGTCTGTTCATCGCCACCATCGTGCTGATCTTCATCGGCTCCCTCATGCTGCTTCCGATGATCGGCACGGAGTTCCTGCCGGTCTCGGACGAAAGCCAGTTCCGCATCGTCCTGCGCGCCCCGGTCGGCCAACGCGTAGAAAAGACGGAACAGCAGGTCGCCGAAGTCGAACGGGTGCTCAGAGAAAACATTCCGCCTGATGAACTAGAAACGATGGTCTCCAGCACCGGCGTCCTCGCCCAGGGCCGCTCCTCCCTTTTCAATCCCAATACCGGCCCGCATACCTCCGTCATCTCCGTCTACCTCACACCGCCGGACAAACGGACGCGGAACCAGGTGCAGGTCATGAATGACGTGCGGCCGAAAATCATCAAGCTGTTCCCCGGCGTCGCCATGTTCTTCGATCCGGGTGGATTGGTAAAACGGGTGACCAGTTTCGGCTCGCAGAAATCGATCGACGTCGAGATTTACGGATACGATTTTGAAAAGGCGCGCGGCGTGATCCGCCAGGTCGAAGACGCCATGCACAAGATACCGGGAATCGCCGACATCGAAGTGAGCCGCGAAGAGAACTACCCGGAGATCAACGTGGTGGTGGATCGGGAAAAGGCGGCGCTGCTCGGCATCAGTGAAACCGACGTTGCCAACGCCGTGCTGTTCTCGCTCAACGGAAACGGCCAGACCGACCCGATCATCTACACCGACCCGCAGAATGGAAATGAGTACTACATCAGCGCCTGGCTGGCCGAAGAGCACCGCAAGGACCTGACCGACCTGGACAACATTCTGCTCACCACGAAGGCAGGAGAGCCGGTGCTGCTCAAGAACGTGGCCTCACTGAAGCTGAACGCCGGACCGGTGAAGATCGACCGGAAATATTTTCAGCGCGTCGTCCACATTACCGCCAACCCCACCACGCGCCCGTTGGGCGCCATTGCCAAAGACCTGGAGTCGGCCTTTGCCGCCATCCAGTTGCCGACCGGATTCACCATCAAGCTGGCCGGGCAGATTCAGCAACAGCGGGAAACCTTCCAGGGCCTGCAGTTCGCCACCGTCCTCGCGTTGGCCCTGGTCTACATGGTGATGGCGGCGCAGTTCAAATCGTTGATCGACCCCTTCATCATCATGTTCTCGGTGCCGATGGGTTTCCCCGGCGTGATCTTGATTCTCTTCCTGACCAACACGACTCTGTCGACCACCTCGATGATGGGCATCATCATGATGCTCGGGATCGTGGTTTCGAACGGCGTGCTGCTCGTCGATTATACGAACGTCTTGCGCCGCAGAGGCTACTCGTTGGCGGACGCGGTCATCACGGCCTCGCGCACGCGGCTGCGTCCGATCCTAATGACCTCGCTCGCGACCGTCTTCGGCCTGTTGCCGATGGCGATCGGCTGGGGCACCGGCGGAGAAACCAACGCGCCCCTCGCGCGGTCCGTCGTCGGAGGGCTCAGCGTCTCGACGTTGCTGACCCTCTTCCTCGTGCCGACTATGTATATGATTTTTGAAGAATGGTTCCCGAGGAAATTCAACGAAGAGCAGACGGCTGCCGCTCCCGCCCCAACCAACCCGGTTCCGGCACTGGAGTAGCCCCGGCTCAGCCCCTACTCAAGCCGGTTCAGACGGCGCTTCTTCCTCCGGCCCTGGAACTTCCAAACTGGCGCGACCCAGCGTGCCGTCGCGAAAATCGGCTAAGAGAATCCTCGCCGCCTTGTCCCGATCCAACGCCCCGCCGCTTCCGGCCAACAGACAACCGCGTTTTTTGGCGATCGCCTCGATCACCCCGGCATTCGTCAGGCCCTCGGTCACAAAGCCGTAGCGGGCTGTCAGCCTGGCGGGATACCGCTCGAGCAACTTTCCGGCAAGAAATTCGGCGACGGTCTCGTCATCCACGACCGTGTGTCCGACGGCATTGATCGTCGCGAGCAACAAACCTACCTGTGGATCTTTGATCGTTCCCCAGAGCAGTCCGGGCGAGTCGATGATGGCCATCTTGTCGTTCAGCTTGTGCCGCTGTTGCACTTTGGTCACCGCCGGTTCGTCCCCCACACGGGCGATGCGCCGCTTGAGGAGTGTGTTCATCAGGGTCGATTTGCCGACATTGGGGACACCCATGATCAGCATGCGTAGCGGCTTGACGATACTGTTGCGATGGGGCGCGATCTGCTGACACAACCTGGGGATCTTGGCCGCGTCACCTGCCCCCTTGCACGACAGAGCCACCGCCGTCACACCCTCTTGTTGGTTATACCGCTCGATCCAGGCCTTCGTGACCGCCGGATCGGCAAGATCGGCCTTGTTCAGAACCTTAAGGCATGGACGCTGCCGGGGCAGACGCAACTCCTCGATCAATGGATTACAACTGGCCTGGGGGACCCGCGCATCCAGCACCTCGACGACGACATCGATCGCTTCCATCGTCTTGGCCGCTTCTTTGCGCGCGGCATTCATGTGACCGGGAAACCACTGTATCGACATGATGGGGCGTCTTTCTGATCAAAAGGACAGGTGCACAGCGTCGCAGAGAGGAGTAAGAGCCGTCAAGCACAGGCTCCGCGCGTGCAGTCAGCCACGAAGAATTGAGCGATGAACAACCGAGGGGAAGTCAGGCCCCGAGAGTAGGAAACAGCGCTTTGAGCTGCATGGCCAGGCCCATATCTCCGCTCACCCGAAGGCGGCCGGTCATCACGCTGGCCGGAACATTGAGCTTGCCGTTGAGCAACTTCAGACAGTCCTCCCCCGCCATAGAGATCGTCACCTGCGGATCGGCATGCACCCCTGACTGCACCGTACAGGCCCCATCCTTTACCTGGACCGAATACTGCCCGCCCTGAGTGCCGCTCAGATCAAATTGATACACGACGACCACATCTTCGGCGGCATCCCGATCGAGTGAGTCCGGAAGCAACTGGAAAAATTCACCGATGGTGGAGAGTTTCATGAATGGATAGAGGAGAGGTTGTCGGTGACGGCAATGGGGGCCACGGATCTGTGGCCCCCACGCGCAGGCAATTCAGCAACTAACTAGTGTAGTGTCTCAGTAATATCTTTCCAATATTGGTTGGTTCTGGTATCGTCTGGGGTATGTGGAAACCAACCGACTCGTTGCCGATGACGGGAGAACAGAAACAGACGTTGGAGGCGTGGATGCGGGCGAAGACCAG